>JAPSJS010000003.1 GCA_031178065.1 Altererythrobacter sp. | reverse complement strand
CGACGCGACACGCGCGATGCAGCTGTTCGAAACGGGCTCCATTCCCGTGATCGGCCTGGTCGAGAACATGGCCGGCTACGCCTGCCCGCATTGCGGCGAGGTGAGCGATCCGTTCGGCACGGGCGGCGTGGAGACTGCCGCTGCGGCGAAGGGTGTGCCCTTCCTCGGGCGCATTCCGCTGTCGCTCGAGATCCGCGAGGCGAGCGACGCCGGAACGCCGCCCGCCGCGGGCGACAGCCCGCAGGGCGAGGCGTTCCGCGCTATCGCGGACAAGCTCTCACACTGGCTCGACGGCGCGGACGCCTGAGGATGCGGGTCAGCCGCCGCGGGATCCTGATCGGTGCCGCGGTGGGCGGGGGGCTGCTCGTCGCCTGGACGTTGCGCCCGCGAAACTTCCCCGACCCGCTGGTGCCCGGGCGCGGCGAATACGGCTTCGGCGCCTGGCTCAAGATCGCGCAGGACGGCGTCGTCACCGTGGCCGTGCCCCAGCTCGAAATGGGGCAAGGCGTGACGACGATCCTGCCGCAGATCGTCGCGGTCGAGCTCGGTGCGGACTGGCGGCAGATCGCTGTCGAATCCGCACCCGTGAGCGGGGCCTACGCCAATATCCCGCTGGCCGCCCAATGGGCGCCGCTGTGGATGCCTTTCGCGCCCGGTCTCGCGGACGAACCCGGCGATCTCCTGGCAAAGCGCTATGCGCAGGAAACGCGCTTCGTCGCGACGGCCGAGGGCACCACGCTCGCAGCGCACGAGCGTCCCTGCCGCCTCGCGGCGGCCTCGGCCCGCGCGGTCCTGTGCATGGCTGCGGCCGAGCGGTGGGGCGTCGCGTGGGAGGAATGCGACGCAGCCGCCGGGTTCGTCCGCCACAGCGAGCGCCGGCTGCGCTTCGCCGAACTTGCGGCGGAGGCGGCGCAGCTCGAGCCGCCCGATCCGCCGCCGCTGCGGCCGCATCCCGCTTCCGAACGCCCGATTGCGGGCGCGGCCGATGCGGCGACGTCGTACCCCCGGCTCGACCTGCCTGCGAAAGTCGACGGAAGCTTCCTGTTCGCGGGCGACGTGCGGCTGCCGGGTATGGTCTATGCGGCGATCAAGCATGGGCCGGTGGCTCAGGCGGAGTTGTCGCACTTCGAACCGCGCCGGGCGGCGCGCATTCGCGAGCTGGTGCAGGTTGTGGAGGGCAAGCGGTGGCTCGCCGCGGTCGCGAGCAACTGGTGGGCCGCCGATCGTGCGCTCCAGGCCATGCGTCCGCGTTTCCGTGTCACCGGACCGCTCGATTCCGGCGAGATCGAGGCGAAGCTCGACGAAGCGATCCGGCGCGGCTCGGGAGAGGCGGTCGCGGTGCAGGGCGAAGGGGCCGAGTGGACCGAGGCACCCGATCTCGCTTTGCGCTACGACGTCGCGCCGGGGGCGCACGCCACGCTGGAAACCGCGAGCGCGACTGCACGCTTCGCCGACGGGCGACTGGAGCTATGGATCGCGAGCCAGGCGCCGGAGCGAGCTCGCCGGGCAGCGGCCGAGGCGATCGGTCTCTCGATGTCGGATGTGATCCTCTACCCGATGGCTGCCGGCGGCAGCTTCGACCGGCGGCTCCAGCACGATCATGCCATCGAAGCGGCGCTGATCGCGCGCGAGGTGGGGGAGAGACACGGTCGTCCCGTCCAGCTCGTCTGGTCGCGGTGGGAGGAACAGCTCGCCGGGCGGCCCCGCGCTCCGGTCTCTGCCATCGTCTCGGCCAACGTCCGCCGGAACGGCGATGGCGAGATTACGGCGCTCAAGGTCAGGATCGCGATGCAGCCGGCGGCACGCGAGTTCGGCCGCCGCCTGTTCGACAACGAGACGAGCCGCGCCGCGCTGGAAAACACCGCCGGTGAAACGGATCCGATGGTGACCGAAGGCGCGCTGCCGCCCTACGCGATCCCCAACGTCACGGTCGAACACATCCCGGTTGCGACCGGGATGCCCAGCGGCCGGATGCGCGCCAATGCGCACGGCTACACCGCGTTCTTCATCGAATGCTTTATCGACGAACTGGCGACGCGGCATGGGCGCGAACCGCTGTCGTACCGGATCGGGATGCTGGGCGAGGACGCGCGCTTGGCCGAATGCCTCCAGCGCGCCGCGCGGCTTGCCGAATGGGACGGCGGCCTCAATCAGAGCGGCAAGGGGCTCGCCTGCCACCGGATGGGCAGCGCAGCCGGTGGCGGGCGGATCGCCTGCATCGCCACGGCGCGGCAGGATGAAGGCGGCGTGCGCGTGACCCGGCTGACCGCGGCGGTCGACATCGGGCGGATCGTCAATATCGATATTGCGCGACAGCAGATCGAGGGCGGGCTCGTCTTCGGCATGGCGCAGGCGCTCGGCGCCGCGGTCGAATACCGGCAGGGCCTGCCGGTCCAGGGCCGGCTCGCCGACCTGAACCTGCCGCTGCTGGCCGACGTGCCGGAGATCGAGGTCGACTTCGTTGCGAGCGAGGTGGAGCCATTCGACCCGGGTGAACTCGGCGTGGCGGTGGCGGCACCGGCGATCGCCAACGCGCTTCATTCCGCAACCGGGCTTCGCCTGCGCCGCCTGCCGCTGCTATCGGGTGGGCTATGACCTGGCAGGAACAGAACGTGCCGCGCGATCACGCGCCGGTGAGGAGCGGGCGTATCGGCGTCCTGCTCGTCAATCTCGGCACGCCCGATGCGCCGGATGCGGTGTCCGTGAAGCGTTATCTCGCCGAGTTCCTGTCCGACCCGCGCGTGGTTGAGATCCCGCGGCTGGCGTGGCAACCGATCCTGCGCGGGCTCGTGCTCACGACGCGGCCGAAGAAGAGCGCGCACGCTTATCGTCAGGTCTGGACCGACGCCGGTTCGCCGCTGGCGGCGATCACGGCCGAGCAGGCGGCGAAGTTGCAGGCGCGGCTGGGCGAGGGGGTGCGGGTCCGCTGGGCCATGCGCTACGGCCAACCGGCGATCGGCGGCGAGCTTCAGGCGCTGATGGAGGAAGGCTGCGAGCGTATTCTGCTCGCGCCGCTCTATCCCCAGTACTGCGCCGCGACGACGGCGACGGTTGTGGACAAGGCTGCGGACAAGCTGCGGGAAATGCGTTGGCAACCGGCATTGCGGACGCTGCCGCCGTACCATGATGACCCGCTCTACATTGACGCGCTCGCCCGCGACATTGGCGCGCAGCTCGATGCGCTCGACTTCGCGCCGGAGGTTCTGCTGCTGAGTTTCCACGGCATGCCCGAGCGGACGCTCCACCTGGGCGATCCCTACCATTGCCACTGCCGCAAGACCGCGCGGCTTCTGGAAGAAGCGCTGGGGCGACCGAACTTACGGATAGATACCACCTTCCAGAGCCGTTTTGGCCGGGCGAAATGGCTCGAACCGGCGACCGACAGGACGCTGGTCACAGAGGCACACAAGGGCACCAAGCGGCTCGTAGTGGCCGCACCAGGCTTCTCCGCGGACTGTCTCGAAACGCTGGAGGAACTGGCGATCCGGGGCCGCGATCAGTTCCTCGGCGCGGGCGGCGAGCGGTTCGCGGCGCTGGCCTGCCTCAACGCGCGCGAGCCGGGAATGGACATGCTGGAGGCGCTGGTACGTCGCGAACTTGCGGGCTGGATTTAACCGCGCGGATTACTTACACTGCGGTAAGTAAGGAGGTCCGTTGCCATGGCCACGCTTGCCGAACCCGCGCTTTCCGCCCACGCTCCGGCCGAACCCGCGCCGCGCCACTGGCGCGAGAGCGTGCTGACCGACGCCGACATCGCGCACATTCCCGGCGAAGGCGGATTGCCGGTGGTCGGCAACACTTTCCGCATGCTGGCCGATCCGCATGCCTTCACCCGGCGCATGGTCGAGACTTATGGCCGGGTCTACAAGAGCAGGGCGTTCGGCGGCTGGAACATCGCCATGGTCGGGGCGGATGCGAACGAGCTGGTGCTGTTCGACCGCGAGAAGCTGTTCTCCTCCGAACAGGGCTGGGGCCCGATCCTCGACCGGCTGTTTCCGCGCGGGCTGATGCTGATGGACTTCGACCATCACCGCGCCGATCGCCGCGCGCTCTCGATCGCGTTCAAGCCGGGGCCGATGCGGCACTATGCCGGCAGCCTCAATCGCGGGATCGCGCAGGCGGTGAAGGGCTGGGGCGGCGCGCCGATGCAGTTCTACCCGGCGATCAAGCAGCTCACGCTCGACCTCGCGGCAGACAGCTTCATCGGCCTTCCATGGGGGCCGGAAGCGGACCGGATCAACGAGGCGTTCGTTTACATGGTCCAGGCCTCGGTCGCGCCGATCCGCACGCCGCTGCCCTTCACGCTGATGCGCAAGGGCGTGAAGGGGCGCGAGTTCCTGGTCGACTATTTCACGAAGGAAACCCATCGGCGCCGTGCCGAGGGCGGCGGGCAGGACATGTTCAGCCAGTTCGCCACCGCGACGCGGGAGGACGGCTCGATGCTGCCGGTCGACGAGGTGGTCGACCACATGAACTTCCTGATGATGGCGGCGCACGACACGATCACCTCGTCCGCGACGACGCTCGTCTGGCTGCTGGCGAAGCATCCCGAGTGGCAGGAACGGCTGCGGGCCGAGATCACCGCCATTACCGGCGGCAGCGGCGATATCGGCTACGACGATCTCGGCAGGCTGGAGCTGACCGAAATGGCGTTCAAGGAAGCGCTGCGGATGATCCCGCCGGTACCCTCGACGCCGCGCCGCGCGCTGCGCGAGTTCGAGTTCGGCGGCTATCGCATCCCCGCCGGCGCGCCGGTCGGCATCAATGCGCAGTTCGTCCACCGCATGGAAGAATACTGGCCCGATCCCGCGCGCTTCGATCCGATGCGTTTCACGCCCGAAGCGGTGAAGGATCGGCACAAGTACGCCTGGATCCCGTTTGGCGGCGGAGCGCACATGTGCCTCGGGCTCCACTTCGCCTACATGCAGGTGAAAGTGCTGATGGCGCAGCTCCTCACCCGCTACGAGATTGCGATCGAGGACGGCTACGAGCCGCAGTGGCAGCCCTGGCCAATCCCCCGGCCCAAGGACGGGCTGAAGGTGACGTTCAAGCCGCTGTGAGCCCGTGTCCCCGCGGAGGCGGGGACCTCGTGCCACTGGCGCTTCGTATGCATGGCGGTGCTCGGTCGAATGCTCGGGCGTTAAAGTCGTCCCAGGCGGCCTGAGGCCCCCGCCTTCGCGGGGGACCGTCAGAAATCGATCGCGATGCCGTTCTTCACCCAGTCGCCGTAGCGGGTCGGGCTGAGCTCCTCGTCCTGCTTGCCTGCCTCCGGCCGGGGCGGCGGAGCATCGCTCCAATGGGCGGGCTTCTCGAAGGGTCCGGGCCGTTTGGTTGCGCGTTTGGGCATTGTGCCAAGATGCGCGCACTGGCGGGCCGGCGCAAGGGCGTCTAGGGCGCGGCGATGGCTGAAACTCCCGGACTGCCCGCGCGCCGCGCCGCGCTGCACATGCTCGACGCGGTTCTGCGTCGGGGCGAGACGCTCGAGCAGGCGGAAGGCGCCGCCCTGCGCGGGGTGCGCGCCGCGCCCGATCGCGCGCTCGCGGTCGCCATCGCAAGCGAGGCGCTGCGCTGGCTGGTCGATTTCGACGCGCTGATCGACGGTGCGACCCAGAGGCGCCTGCCGGACGACGCCAAGCCGCGCGCCGTGCTGCGGCTGATGCTGGCGCAGTGGCTCCGCCTCGGCACGCCGCCGCACGCGGTGATCGCGACTGCTCTGCCGCTTCTGGGCGGTGGCCCGCGGCGACTGGCGCACGGCGTGTTCTCCACGCTGGCCAAGCAGAACGCGGCCCTGCCGGAGGTGCCGACGCGCCCCGAAGCCGCTCGCATGCGGTGGGGAGAGGCAGCGGCGCGGATAGCCGCCGGGCTCGCCGATCCGCCGCCGCTCGATCTCGCGCTGCGCGATCCGGGTGAAGCGACCAGCCTCGCCGTCCAGCTCGGCGGCGAGTCGCTCGCGCCCGGCCACGTCCGGCTGCCGCGCGGCACACCCGTTGAACAACTGCCGGGCTTCGCAGGCGGCGGCTGGTGGGTGCAGGACCTCGCGGCCTCGCTGCCGGCGCGCCTGCTGGGCGAGGGGGAGGGGCGGCACGTGCTCGACCTCTGCGCCGCGCCGGGCGGCAAGACGCTGCAACTCGCCGCCGCAGGGTGGCAGGTAACCGCGCTCGACGTGTCGAAGCGGCGGCTCGATCTGCTGAAGGACAACCTGAAGCGCACCGGGCTGAAGGCAGGTGTCGTCCGCGCCGATGCTCTGACTTGGGAACCGAAGCACCGTTTCGATGCGATCCTGCTCGACGCGCCCTGTACCGCCACCGGCACCGCGCGGCGCCACCCCGACGTGCTCCACCGCATCGGCCCGCGCCAGATAGCCGAAATGGCGGAACTCCAGACCGCATTGCTTGCCCGCGCCGCAGAATGGCTCAAGCCCGGCGGCGTCCTGGTCTACGCCACTTGTTCGCTCGAACGCGAGGAGGGCGAGGAGCAGCTCGGCAAAGTGGGTCTCGAGCCGCTGCCCATCCGGGCCGAGGAGCTGCCTGCCGACATCTCGCCGGCGCCGGAGGGCTGGGTCCGTACCGACCCCGGCATGTTGGCCGAAGCGGGCGGCCTCGACGGATTCTTCATCGCACGTTTCCGCGCCTGATCCGAAGCTGAAGCCGCCCGCCCCGTTCGATCACCCGCCCCGGGTCTCGTTCCAATAGCGGTAGAGCCCCTCGACATCGCCGCTGGTGAGCAGCGGCATGGCGCCGTGCAGCCGGTCCTCCGGCCAATCCCACCACTGCATCTCGAGCAGCATCGCGATCTGCCTCTCCTCGAACCGCTTGCGGATGGGTCTGGCGGGATTGCCGCCGACGATCGTGTAGGGTTCCACATCGCGGGCGACGAGCGCGCGCGTGCCGATGACGGCGCCATGGCCGATCGTCACGCCCGGCATCACGATCGCTTCGGAACCGATCCAGACGTCGTTGCCGATCACGGTATCGCCGGCGGGCAGAAAGCCGTTCTGCGCGCCTTCGAACGCCGGCACTTCGGGCATCCAGAAGAACGGGAAGGTGCTGATCCAGTCGTTCCGGTGGCCCTGGTTGCCCGCCATGATGAAGGCGGCGCCCGTGCCGATCGAGCAGAAGCTGCCAACGATCAGCTTGTCCGCATCGTCATCGGGCAGGATGAAGCGCGCGCAATCGTCGAAGCTGTGGCCGTGGTAATAGCCGGAATAGTAGCTGTACCGCCCGACACGGATGTTCGGCTGCGTCACCTGCTTGTCGAGCGTGATGCCCCGGAAGGGGCTTTCGAAGAAATTGGTCATGAAAGTACCTGCTGCATCGCCGGCGCGAACGCCGGACTTCTCGAGATAAGACGAGGGTGTGCCGGGAGCCGCAGGGCTCCCCGCTGTCGTTCCTGGCGTCAGCGACGCGGGAACGCGATGCAGATGGTACAGTCTGCCGCCTTCATGCCGGGCGCTATGCCGCGCCGCGGCGCGGCGGGCAAGTCCGGCGGTTCAGGGTCAGGGCATTAGGCTTTCACCTTGTCCTGAAAGCTCTTCCGCAGCTTCATCAGCTTGGGCGGGATGGTCGCGAGGCAGTAGGGGTTCCGCTGACCTTCGCCTTCCCAGTACTCCTGGTGGTAGTCCTCGGCCGGATACCATTCGGAAGGGTCCTCGATCGTCGTGACCGCTTCGCGGTCGTGCTCCGCGTTCCAGCGTGCGATCGCGGCCTCCGCCTCTTCGCGTTGGGCATCGTCGAGCGGGAAGATCGCGCTGCGGTACTGGGTGCCGACATCGTTGCCCTGACGGTTCAATTGCGTCGGATCGTGCGTGCCGAGGAACACGTCGTAGATTTCGGGCAGGGTGATGACGTCCGGGTCGTAAGTCACCCGGATTGCTTCGGCGTGACCGGTGTCGCCGCTGCAGACCTGCTTGTAGGTGGGGTTCGCTACCGTGCCGCCGATATAGCCGCTCTCGACCTCGCTGACGCCGATCACGTCGCGGAACACCGCCTCGGTGCACCAGAAGCACCCGCCGGCAACGATCGCCTGCTCGCTGTTCGCCATTGACCTTCTCCTTCGCGGGTGGAGATAGGCAGCGCATGCGCACTTGTCATCGCTCCGTCCGGACCTAAGACTGCGCCCCGTCCATTCGGGGAGAGAATCCGATGCGTTTCCTGCTTGCCGCTGCCGCGCCGATTGCGGCATTTGCCATGTCCGCACCCGCGTTCGCGCAGGATGCCGCCGAGAATGCCGCCGAGGAGCCCGCGCTCGCGGCCGCAATCGCCAATCCGAATCGCGACGCCGACCGCGCGCGCGACGAATTCCGCAATCCGGCCGAGACGATCGCCTTCTTCCGCATCGCGCCCGACATGAAGGTGGGCGAATATGCGCCCGGCGGCGGGTGGTACTCGCGCGTGCTCGGCAACTATCTGGGGGACGAAGGCAAGCTCGTCGGGCTCTACTTCACGCCCGATTCGGGCCCGTTCGACGAGCAGAGGCAGGCCGGCATTCGCGAGGGCGCCGCGGCATTTTCCAGTAAGGCCGCGGAGTGGACCGGCAAGCCCGCCGCGAACTTCGCCGGGCTCACGCTCGAGGACGTGACCGATGCGCAGAAGGGCACGTTCGACCGGGTGCTCGTGATCCGCATGCTGCACAACATGATGCGCTGGGACATCGCGGACAGCGAACTGACCGTCATGCGCGATCTGCTCAAGCCGGGCGGCATGCTGGGCATCGTCCAGCACCGCGCCAAAGCCGATGCGCCGGACGACTATGCCGACGGCAGCAAGGGCTATCTGCGGCAGGAGGACGTGGTCCGCTTCGTCGAGGCGCTCGGTTTCGAGCTGGTCGCCGCGAGCGAGATCAACGCCAATCCGAACGACACCGCCGATCACCCCGAAGGCGTGTGGGAAATGCCGCCCACGCTCGCCACCAAGCGGGAGGACCTCAAGGCTCTGGGCGAAAGCGACCGGATGACACTGCTCTTCCGCAAGCGCTGATTCGGCGCAGCCTGAATGGACTCTGCGGGCCCGCGCCGGTAATCGCGCGGGCATGAGCGAAATCACCGTTGCCGCCCTGCAGCTCGATCTCTCGTCGAACGACGAGCAGGAGAACATTGCCGCCGTGTCTGCGCTGGTCGAGGACGCTGCGCGGCAGGGCGCCCAGATCGTGCTGCCGCCCGAGCTCTTCTCCGGCCCCTACTTCTGCAAGGTCGAGGACGAGGGCCTGTTCGCCCTCGCGCGGCCGGTCGCCGAGCATCCCTCCGTCGCCGCGATGCAGGCGCTGGCAAAGAAGCTCGGCGTTGCGATTCCGACCAGCTTCTTCGAGCGCGACGGGCACCACTACTACAACACGCTCGCGATGATCGGCGCCGACGGCGAGATCATGGGGACCTACCGCAAGAGCCATATCCCTGACGGCCCCGGATACGAGGAGAAGTACTACTTCCGCCCGGGGAACGACGGCTTCAAGGTGTGGGACGTCTTCGGCACCCGCATCGGCGTCGGCATCTGCTGGGACCAGTGGTATCCCGAAAGCGCGCGCGTCATGGCGCTGATGGGGGCCGAACTGCTGTTCTATCCCACGGCGATCGGGTCCGAGCCCTACGACGCCGATCTCGACACGAGCCGCATGTGGCGCCGCGCGATGCTCGGCCATGCAGTGTCGAACTGCATGCCCGTGATCGCCGCCAACCGCATCGGCACCGAAGACGGGCAGCGGTTCTACGGCAACAGCTTCGTGACCGACGAATGGGGCGACTTCCTCTGCGAGTATGGCGCCGAGCAGACCGGGGCGCTGGTGGCGAGGATCGATCTCGCGCGCGCGGCGAAGCACCGCGCGGGCATGGGCTTCTTCCGCGACCGCCGCCCGCATCTCTACCGCCGCATCTGCGAGGACATCTGATCGCGCATCGCTACCTGGTGGCGCTCGGCTCGAACGTCCGCCATCCGCGATACGGGCCGCCGCGCCGGGTGATCGCCGCTGCGCTCGCCGAGCTGGAAGCGGCAGGCGCCGGGATCGTCGAGCGCTCCGCCATTTTCGACACGGCGCCGCTCGGCCCCTCGAACCGGCGCTACGCCAATGCCGCGGCGGTGATCGAGACCGCGCTGCCGCCCGAGGAGATGCTCTCGACCCTCCAGCGCATCGAGCATGGCTTCGGCCGCCGCCGCCGCGGCCGGCGCTGGCGCGCGCGGGTGCTCGATCTCGACCTGGTGCTGTGGAGCGGGGGCGCGCACCGGAGTGCGCGGCTGACGATCCCCCACCCCGAATTCCGCGGCCGCACTTTCGTCCTCAGGCCGGCGGCAGCCATCGCGCCGCGCTGGCGCGATCCCGCGACGGGGCTGACGCCGCGCCATCTCCATGCCCGCTTGACCCGCCCGCGCCCCCTCCCTAGGTGAACCCCCCTCGGCGCCGAAGCGCACGTGGGCCCTTAGCTCAGTCGGTAGAGCAACTGACTTTTAATCAGTAGGTCGCTGGTTCGAACCCAGCAGGGCTCACCATTCCCGGCCCCGCGGTTGGCGGTCAGCCGTGCAGGTTCATCAGCGAGTCCATCAGGCCTTCGTCCGCGCTCGAGCAGACGCCGAGGACGAGCGCTTCCTCGCAGCCTTTCGCCACGACGTAGGCGTGGCCCATCGACGAATCGAGATAGATGCTTTCCCCGGTCTTGAGCAGGACGGGGTCGTAGAACTCCGAGTGCACCTCGATCTGGCCTTCGAGAACGTAGATGAATTCTTCGCCCTGGTGGCGGACGAGATCGCCGAACTCGCTGGCGCTGTGCGCGCGGATGCGGGTGAGGATCGGGATCATGCGCTTCTGGCGCAGATCGGTGCAGAGGTAGTGATAGTCGTAGTTGTCAGTGGTGACGCGCACCGCCTGGTCCAGCGTGCCGATGCTGCGGCGGCCCGTCACGCGCGGTGCGCTCTCCTCCGCGCCTTCCGCGAACAAGTCGGACATGCGGATGTTGAGCCGCTGGCTGAGCTGCTGGAGCTTGTCGTAGCTCAGCGTCAGGCGGTCATGCTCGACTTTCGAGAGCGTCGACACCGGGATGCCGGACCGGGCGCTCATCTCCTTGAGCGTCCAGCCGTTTCGCGAGCGGATGCCGCGCAACACCGTTCCCAGCGTCGGCGGATTGGCAATGTCTGCCATCAAATCTTCCAACTCGGGTTTGACAATTTTCCAATCAGGATCATTATGTCCCCATCGGGCCAACGACTGTTGTTCCTTGGTAAGGGCTCGCCGAAGATGCTGCAAGGTGTCACGAACGGAGCTGTAGGGGAGGGGAAAGAGCGATGCGTTTTGTTCGCAAGCTGATGATCGGTCTGGCGGCGCTGCTGGCGCTGCCGCTGGTGGCGCAGGGGCCTGTGCCGCAGCAGCCGTCGGAGCAGCCGGAGAGTTCCGCGCCGCCGGCGTCCGCCGCGCAGGCAGAGCGGGCCGAGCTCGATGCGGCCGACGTCGAGGCCTGGCTCGACGGTTTCATGCCGTTCGCGCTTGATCGCGGGCAGATTGCTGGCGCAGTGGTCGTGGTCGTGCGCGGCGACGGTCCGGTGCTGCAGAAGGGCTACGGCTTCGCCGACGTCGCGACGCGCAAGCCGGTCGATCCCGAGACCACGCTGTTCCGGCCCGGTTCGGTGTCGAAGCTGTTCACCTGGACGGCGGTGATGCAGCAGGTCGAGGCAGGCAAGCTCGATCTCGACGAGGACGTGAACGCCTACCTCGATTTTGAGATTCCGGATTACGAAGGTGAGCCGATCACGCTGCGGCACATTCTGACGCACACGGCCGGTTTCGAGGAATCGATCCGCCATCTGATCAGCAGCGATCCGGACGCGGTCATGCCGCTCCAGGCCTATGCACGCGAGGCGCTGCCCGAGCGGGTCTTCGCGCCCGGCACCACGCCTGCCTATTCCAATTACGCGACCGCGCTCGCCGGATATATCGTCGAGCGGGTGAGCGGAGAGCCGTTCGACGACTACGTGGAGCGGCACATCTTCGCGCCGCTGGAAATGCGTTACGCGTCCTTCCGCCAGCCGCTTCCGGAAGCGCTGCAGCCGTTCATGTCGAGCGGCTATCCGACCGTGGCCCAGGAGGCGAAGCCGTTCGAGATCGTCATTCCCGCGCCGGCTGGGAGCCTTTCCGCGTCGGGGGCGGCGATGGGCAAGTTCATGATGGCGCACCTCAACGAAGGAGGGGCCTTGCTGAAGCCCGAGACAGCCCGGACGATGCACGACTATCGTGCGCCGGGCGTGGGGCCGCTCAACACGATGGCGCTCGGCTTCTACGAGCAGTGGGTCAACGGCCGCAGGGCGATCGGCCATGGCGGCGACACGGAGTGGTTCCACTCGTACCTGTGGCTGTTCCCGGAGGACGACATCGGACTCTTCGTCTCGGTCAACAGCGCGGGCAAGGACGGTGCGGCCCAGGCGCTGCGCAGCGCACTGTTTCATGAATTCGCCGACCGCTACCTGCCCGGCCCCGACCCGGCGGCGCGGGTCGACCCGGAGACGGCGCGCGAGCATGCCGCGATGCTGGCGGGTTACTACGTGTCGAGCCGCGGTTCGTTCACCAACTTCATGGGGCTGCTCGGCCTGCTCAGCCAGATGCAGATCGTTGTGGGCGAGGATGGCAAGATCGCCATGCCGGCGCTCGACGGCCTCAGCGCAGCCGCGCGTGATTGGGTGGAGGTCGAGCCGTTCGTCTGGGTCGATACCGCCACCGGTGAGCGGCTGGCGGCCGAGGTAAAGGACGGCCGCGTCGTCCGCGTGAGCACGGATGCGGTCTCGCCCTTCATGGTTCTCGAGCCGGCGTCCGCGGGCACGAACGGCGCGTGGCTGGTGCCCGCACTGCTTCTGGCACTGGCGCTGGTGCTTCTCGCCGCGCTCGCCTGGCCGGTGCACGCGCTCGTCCGCCGGCATTTTCAGGCGGCGTTCGTACTGGAGAACGATGCCCGCAAGGCCTGGCGCCTGTCGCGGATCTTCGCCTGGCTGGTGCTGCTCGCGGTCTTCGGCTGGGTCATGCTGGTGGTGACCTTCATGGGCGACATCGGCAGCCTCGGCGGCCCGCTCGACTGGCTCATCGTCCTGCTGCGCGTGCTGACGCCTGTGGCGACGATCGGCCTGCTTGCGGCGTCGGCCTGGCACCTGTGGCTCTGCTTCCGCGACAGGCGCCGGTGGACGATGAAGGTCGGCGGCGCTCTGCTGGTGCTGGCGGCGCTGGTGCTGGTCTGGGTGACCTTCGCCTTCAACCTCTACGGCTTCTCGATGGTCTATTGATGGCCACGCGAGACAGGCGGAAACTGGCGCTCGACCTTCGGGTCGAGCGCTTTCCCTATCACCAGCCGTTCCGCATCTCCGGTCACGTGTTCAGCGAGACCGCGCTGCTCGTTGCCGAAATCGCGGACGGGGAGCATCGCGGGCGGGGCGAGGGGGCGGGGGTCTATTACCTCGGCGACGACGCGGACCACATGCTCGCCGAGGCGGAACGGGTGCGGAGCGCGATCGAGGCGGGGGCGACGCGCGAGGACCTGCAAGAGCTGCTGCCGCCGGGCGGCGCGCGCAACGCGCTCGACTGCGCGTACTGGGAGCTGGAGGCGAAGCGTACCGGCAGGCCCGTTTGGGAACTGGCAGACCTCTCGGAGCCGCGCCCGTTGCGCTCGACGTTGACGCTCGGTGCCGACACGCCCGAGGCGATGGCGGCGGCGTCGCTCGCGATCGACCCGTACGCGCCGGTCAAGGTCAAGCTGACCGGCGACCTCGAGGACGACGCCGCCCGTGTCGCAGCGATCCGTGCCGCGCGCCCGCAGGCATGGATCGGCGTCGACGCCAACCAGGGCTATCGGCGGGAGACGCTTCCGCCTCTGCTCGAGGTGCTCGTCCAGCATCGGGTGACGATCCTCGAACAGCCCCTGCCGCGCGGACAGGAGGGGGATCTGGACGGACTGAAGCGTCCGCTGCCCTTCGCCGCCGACGAGAGCGCGCTGTCGCTTGCCGATACGCCGTCGCTGATCGGGCGCTTCGATATCGTGAACATCAAGCTCGACAAGTGCGGCGGGCTGACCGAGGGGCTCGCGATCGCACGCCAGGCGCGGCAGCTCGGGCTCGAGGTCATGGTCGGCAACATGATGGGCAGCAGCCTGTCGATGGCGCCCTCCTACCTCGTGGGCCAGCTCTGCGACATCGTCGACCTCGATGGCCCGACTTTCCTCGCCCGCGATCGCACGCCGGGCGTGCGCTATCGTGACGGCATGATCCACTGCCCGCCGGACGTCTGGGGATATTAGTTAGGCAACGTGTCCTGAATGGGTTGACAATTTTCCGATCAGGACAAATACTCGACAAAATAGATAATCGGGAGGGAGGAAGGAATGGCGCGTTCATTCCCCGCGACGCGGCGCGCGGTCATGGCGGGCGCAGTCGGCGCAGCCGTGGCGGCGCCGATGATCGCCACAGGGGCGTTCGCCTTCTCCGGTGCGCCGGAGCGTACCTACTCGCGCCGAGCGGTCGATCTCGTTGCCGAAACGCTCGTCATCGACATGCTTGCGCCGCTCAAGATTACGATGAACCCCGCCTATGTCGCTCACCGGCTGACCGATGCCGAAGCGGCGGAATTCCGTGCCAGCGGCATCACCGGTTTTCATGCCGCCTACGGCATCGGCGGGCCCGATGCACAGGCGCAAGCGCTCGAATATCTTGCCGGGTGGCAGGGTTTTGTGGGCCGCAACAGCCACGTCTTCACCCTCGCCGGCCGGGTCGAGGATCTCGACCGCGCCAAGGCCGAGCGCAAGTGTGCGGTCATCATGGGTATCCAGAATGCCGAACAGTTCGAGACGGTGGAGGACGTCGCGCGATTCCGCAGCCTCGGCCTGCGGTGTGCGCAGCTCACCTACAACAGCCAGAACCTGATCGGCTCGGGCAGCACGGAGCGGGTCGACGGCGGCATCAGCGACTATGGCGCGTCGATCATCGCTGCCATGGAAAAGGCGAACATGCTGATCGACGTGTCGCACTGCGGCGACCGGACCACGCTCGATGCGATCGCCATCGCCAAAGGGCCGATCGCGATCACGCACAGCAACGCCCGCGCGCTGGTCGATCATCCGCGGGTCAAGACCGACGAGGCGATCAGGGCGCTCGCGGCCAAGGGCGGGGTGATAGGCATCACCGGCGTGCGAATGTTCATTCGCGCGACCGACCCGACGAACGTGAGCCACATGGTCGATCACATCGACCACGTCGCCAAGCTCGTCGGTATCGAGCATGTGGGCATCGGCTCCGACGCCGACCTCCACGGCTACGACGACATGGTGCCGGAAGAGTACGCGGCGCTGAAGGCGAGCTACAAGGGAAGCTACGGCTTCCGCGACAAGATCGACATCGACGGCTTCGATCACCCTCGCAAGATCTTCGATCTGACCGAGGAACTGATCCGCCGCGGGTATTCCAACGACAACATCCGGGCAGTGCTCGGCGGCAATTTCCGCCGGCTGCTCGCGCAAGTGTGGGGGTGAGACGATGAAGCAAAATCTCTGGATCGCAGGAAGTGTGCTGGCCGTCGCGGCGGCGATGCCGGCGCAGGCGCAGGAGGATACGGCGGCAACCGTGACGGACGGCGAAATCGTCGTCACCGCGCAGAAGCGGACCCAGAACATCCAGGACGTCCCGATCTCGATCAGCGTCGTGGGTGGGGAGCAGATGCAGGAGAGCGGCGGTTCGCAGCTCGCGGATTACGCGGCCTATGTGCCGGGTCTGCAGGTCGACAATGCCGGATCGCCCGGGCGGTCGACCCTGTCGCTGCGCGGCGTGGCTCCGATGGGCCCGAGTGCGACTGTCGGGATCTATCTCGACGATGCGCCGATCGGATCCAGCGGCATCTACAACCGGGGCCAGACTTTCACGCTCGATCTGCTGCCGTACGACATAGAACGGCTGGAGGTGCTCCGGGGACCGCAGGGCACCCTTTACGGGGCCAGCTCGATCGGCGGGCTGTTCAAATATGTGACCGTCCAGCCGGATCTCGCCGAGCTGACGGCGCGCGCCGGAGGAGAGGTCTTCTCGATCGCGCATGGAGACGGGACCGGCTGGGCGGCCAGCGCCATGCTGAACGTCCCCATCGTGCGCGACGAACTCGCAATCAGCGGCAGCTATTCGCGGCGGGAAACGCCCGGGTTCATCGACAACATCCTCACCGGCGAGAAAGATGTGAACGATGCGGTGCAGGAGGGCGGCCGCGCGGCCTTGCTGTGGCAGCCGGATTCGGCGCTGACTGTTCGACTGAGCGGTCTCTGGCAGTCCGTCGAGTCGGACAACGTGGGCGTTCTTTACGAAGGCATGGGCAACGTTCCGCTGGCTCCCGGTGCGTCGTTCCTCAGCACCAATGCGCAGCTGCCCGAGCCGTTCACCAGTGATTTCCAGTTCTATTCGGGCACGATCGCGTACGACCTCGGCTTCGCGGAGCTGAGTTCGACCACCTCCTACAGCGAGCTCGAGATACTCGAGACCAGCGACGCGTCGCGCATCTACGGGGTGATCTGGGGCGGCCTGGCCAACTATCCGGCGACGCTGCATCAGAAGAAGTGGACCGAGGAAATCCGCCTCACTTCGGCGCCCAGCGACCGGTTCGAATGGATGCTCGGCTTCTTCTACACGGACGAAGACAACAGCCACGATCAGATCGTCCGCGCGCTGGATACCGACGGGGAGCTGGTCCCTGCGTTCGATCCCTTTGCCGTGGTGGCGCTGCCCAACACCTATCAGGAGTACGCGGTTTTCGGCAACGTGACCTGGAAGCTCAGCGATCTGTTCCATGTCACCGGCGGTCTGCGCTGGGCCCGGAACGAGCAGACATTCTCCCAGGTGACCCGCATTCCGTTGCTCGGCCTCGATGCGAGCGGGACCGGCACCTCGGAAGAGGACAACGTAACTTACAGCATCAGTCCCCAGATCAATCTTGGTCCTGACACGATGATTTATGCACGCGTCGCGAGCGGCTACCGCCCCGGGGGGCCGAACGTCGCCCTCCCAGGCTTCCCGGCGACGGTCGATTCCGAAACCGTGACGAGCTACGAGGCGGGCATAAAGGCACAGTTCCTCGATCGCGCGGTTTCGCTCGATGCGGCGGCCTTCCTGCTCGACTGGAACGACCTGCAGATCTCCGCCGCTTTTGCGGAGGGCATCAACGGCCTGGTCAATGCCGGTACGGCGCGCAGCAAGGGCGTCGAAGCGGCGTTGCTGATTCATCCGACGGCAGGGCTGAACGTGGGCGCCAACTTCGCCTACACCGACGCGACCTGCACCGAGACGACCACCAACTGCGTGGATGGCGATCAGTTGCCCAACGTGCCGAAGATCTCAGCCGCGATGACGGCCGATTACAGCTTCCCGCTGGGCAGCTCGGCCGAAGCCCGGTTCGGCGGCGCCATCCGCATGGTCGGCGACCGTGTCTCGGCCGTCGAAAGCTCGCCGCTTTCGGTACCGGTGGAGGGCTATGCCACGCTCGACCTCAATGGATCGGTCACTTTCAACGACCGGTGGACGCTGCGGGTCTACGCGCGCAACCTGACGGATGCGGAGGGCCGGATCACGAGCAACGTCGCGACCACCAATCCGGGGTTCCTGTCCACGATTCCACTGCAACCCCGCACGATCGGCCTCGCGGTCGACATGGCCTTTTGAGCGGGGAGGGGTGGACGAGATGAACGCTCCAATCGGCAGGCCGGCCGACGCCATGGTGCTGCCGCAGCCCTATCTGCTGTTCCTTGGCGATACGACCGAGCCGAGCTTTGCCAAGACGGCGTTCGGGCTGGCCGACTGGGCGGCCGACCGCTGCGTCGGCGAGTTCGGGGTGGACGGCTGCGCAGTCTCGACGGGGCTGCCGCGCATGACGCCGGCCGAGGCGCGCGGGGCCGGTGCACGCTCGCTAGTGATCGGCGTCGCCAACCAGGGCGGTGTGATCAGCGGACGGTGGGTCGCGGCGCTGGTGGAGGCGATGGAGGCCGGGCTCGATATCGTGAGCGGCCTCCACGTCCGGCTCGACAGCATTCCCGCACTGGCCGACGCGGCGCGGCGCACGGGTAGGCGGCTGATCGACGTGCGCAGTCCGCCGCCGGGTATTCCGGTCGGCAACGGCCGCAAGCGCAGCGGCAAGCGGCTGCTGACCGTGGGCACCGACTGTGCGCTGGGCAAGAAGTACACCGCGCTCGCGCTCCATCGCGCCTTCGTGGAGCGCGGCATCGACGCGGATTTCCGCGCCACCGGCCAGACGGGCATCATGATCGCGGGCGGCGGCATTCCGATGGATGCCGTCGTGTCCGATTTCGAGGCCGGCGCGGCCGAGATCCTGAGCCCGGACGCGCCCGCCGATCACTGGGATGTGATCGAAGGGCAGGGCTCGATCTTCAATCCGGCCTACGCCGCGGTGTCGCTGGGCCTGCTGCACGGCAGCCAGCCCGACGTCTTCGTCGTCTGCCACGATCCCGCGCGCAAGGTGATCCTGGGGCTCGAAGACTTCGCTCTGCCCTCTGTCGAGGAGGTGGTCGACCTCACGATCCGCCTCGGCAGCCGCACCAATCCGGCGATCCGCTGCGGCGGCATCAGCCTCAACACCTCGAGCCTCGGCGCGCAGGAGGCGGAGGCGCTGATGGCGGCGGAGCGCGAGCGGCTCAACATCCCGGTCGCCGACCCGATTCGCGGAGGTAACGCCTTCGCCGAACTCGTCGACAGCTGCCTCGCATGAGCGCGGGCGAAGCGGCCGGCGGGGGGAACTGGTTCCAGCGCTTCCTGCTGCCCGGCTTCGCGCTCAAGGCGGTGATCATCGGCGGAGGCTACGCCACGGGGCGCGAGCTGGCCGAGTATTTCGTGCCGGCCGGGCCATGGGGCGGGCTGGCGGGAATGTTGCTGGCGACGCTGATCTGGAGCGTCGTCGCCGCCCTGACCTTCGCCTTCGCGCGGTCGATGAACGCCTACGATTATCGCAGCTTCTTCAAGGAACTGCTCGGTCCGGCCTGGGTGCTGTTCGAGATCGCCTATCTGATCTTCGTCGTCCTGATCCTGGCCGTGTTCGGCGCTGCGGCGGGGGCGATCGGCGCGGCGACCTTCGGCTGGCCCGAACTGGCCGGATCGATCCTGCTCGCCGCGGCGATCCTGATGACGACGGCCTTCGGCACGGCCGCGGTCGAGCGCTTGTTCAAATACGCCTCGATGCTGATCTACGCCGTCTATGCGCTGTTCATCGTCTTCGCGCTGACCAGCTTCGGCGACCTGATCGAGCGCAGCTTCGCCGCCGCGCCGGCTCCGTCGGGCGGCTGGATGGCGGGCGGCGTGACGTATGCGAGCTACAACATCGTCGGCGCGGTGGTGATCCTGCCGGTGCTGCGACACCTGACGAGCCGGCGCGATGCGCTGATCGCCGGCGCCGTGGCCGGGCCGCTGACGATGCTGCCGGCGATCCTCTTCTTCGTCGCGATGATGGCGTTCTATCCCGCAATCGGCGACGAGACGCTGCCGTCGGACTTCCTCCTCAGGCAGATGGACGTCCCGGGTTTCCAGATCCTGTTCCAGGTGATGATCTTCACCGCCTTGCTCGAAAGCGGAGTGGGCGCGCTTCATGCGGTCAACGAGCGCATTGCGGGCGCGTTCGAAGCACGCGGCCACCTTGCGCCCGGCCCGGCCGCGCGCGCGCTGATCGGCGCGGCAATTCTCGGCGGGTGCATGTTCGTCGCCGCCCGCATCGGGCTCATCGACCTGATCGCGGGCGGTTACCGCTTCCTCGCCTGGCTGTTCCTCGCCGTCTTCATCGCGCCGCTTCTCGGCATCGGCACCTATCGCCTCCTGCGCGGAGACCGCGAACCCCGACCGGAGGTATCGTCATGAACTTTGTGCGCCTGCTAGCCGTTTCGTTTCTGCTCGCCGTTTCCGCGCCGGCATCGGCCGAGCCGCCGGCCGACATCGGCGAAAGCGTGGAGGCGCTGCGGCAGGAGATCGGCGCGGTCGGCGTGGCGATCGCGATCGTCGAGGACGGAGAGACGACGCTCGCGCGCGGTTGGGGCGTGCGTAAGCTGGACGAGCCGGCGCCGATCGATGCGGAAACGCTGTTCCAGACCGGCTCGACCGGCAAGGCGATGACCTCCGCCGCGCTCGCGATCCTCGTCGACGAGGGCAAGATCGAATGGGACGACCCGGTGATCGAGCATATGCCCTGGTTTCGCATGTACGATCCCTGGGTCACGCGCGAGATCACGATCCGCGACCTGCTCGTCCATCGCAGCGGTCTCGGCCTGGGGCAGGGCGACCTGCTGTTCGTACCCCGCAGCAGCCTCACTCGCCGCGAGACGGTCGAGCGGGTCGCTTTCCTCGAGCCCAAGACGAGCTTCCGCTCGGCCTACGCCTACGACAATATCCTCTACGCGGTCGCCGGGCAGTTGATCGAGGAGGTGACGGGCAAGACGTGGGAAGTGTTCATGCGCGACCGCGTGCTGCGCGCGGGCGGGATGGAGAACGCGACCAGCGACAGCGCCGAGCGTTTCCGCACGCCCAACCGCTCGTGGCCGCACGCGCGCCTCTCAGGCGCCTTGCGCGGTCTCGGGCCGCAGCAGGTGCTCGACGAGCGGGACGAACTCGGCCGCAGCGCCGCGCCCGCCGGTGGGCTTGCGCTGAGCGCGGAGGACATGGCGGCCTGGCTCAAGATCCAGCTCGCGCACGGTGCGCTGCCCGGCGGCGGGCGGCTGTTCAGCGCGGAGCAGGCGAAGGAGATGTGGGCGCCGGTGACGCCGATGCCGATCACCGAGCTGCCCGACAACCTCAAGCCCGCACAGCCTACGCAGCAGGCCTATGCGCTCGGCTGGCAGGTGCAGGACTATCGCGGCCACCGCATCATCCAGCACGGCGGCGGCGTATTCGGTTCGATCACCCGCGTGGTGATGATCCCCGACCGCAACGTCGGCTTTGCGATCATGATGAACGGCGAAGACAGCGGCATGATCCTCGGCCTGACCTACGATCTGCTCGACCACTACCTCGACCAGCCGGACTTTGACTGGACGACCAAGTGGCAGGACTGGTTCGAGGCGCGGCTACAGGGCGGCAAGGAATATCTCGAGCAGGCGAAAGCCTCGCCGGTCGACGTCGGCCCATCGCTTGATCTCCCACGTTATGCCGGGCGGTATCGCGACGCCTGGTACGGGGACGTGGTGATCGGTACGGCGTCCGACGGGCTGACGATCGACTTCACCACTACGCCCAACATGGCCGGGCGCCTGAAGCATTGGCAATACGACAGCTTCGTCACCGAATTCGACGATCCGGCGATCGAGCCGGCCTACGTTACGTTCGCGCTCGATGCGGACGGCAAGGTGACCGGCGTGACCATGAAGCCGGTGAGCGTTATCGCCGACTTCAGTTGGGACTACCAGGATCTCGATCTGAAGCCCGTGGAGGAAGAAAAATGAAGAAGCCCGCCCTGCTGCTCGCCGCCACGGCGCTCGCGTCCTGCTCGGCCGCAGGCGAAGAGAAGACCGCGTTGCCTGCACCGGTGCACGCGGACATGCTGGTGCTCGACACCCACCTCGACACGCCGCTCCATTTCGAGCGCGAAGGGTGGAGCTTCGCAGACCGGCACGCGCTGGCGAGCGACCTCGTGCAGCTCGACATTCCGCGGATGAAGGACGGTGCGCTCGATGGCGGGTTCTTCGTCATCTATACCGAGCAGGGTCCGCTGACGCCCGAAGGCTATGCCGACGCGCTGGCCTTTGCGCGCGAGCGGTCGGACCTGATCGACGGCATTATCGCGAAGCACGGCGATGCTATCGCCCCCGCGCTCACGGCCGGGGACGCGCGGCGGCTGAATGCCGAGGGTAAGCTGATCGCGTTCAAGGCAATCGAGAACAGCTATCCGCTGGGCGAGGATCTCTCGCTGCTGCAGGAATTCTACGACGAGGGCGTCCGCATGGCCGGCCCGGTGCATTCGGCGACCAACCAGTTCGCCGATTCCGCAACCGGCGAAGCGCGCTGGAACGGCCTGAGTCCCCTCGGCAGGAAATGGGTGGCGGAGATGAACCGGCTCGGCATCGTCATCGACGCCAGCCACTCCTCGGACGCCGCGTTCGACCAGCTTCTCGAGCTGTCGAAGTACCCGATCATCCTTTCGCATTCGAGCCTGCGCTCGGCCTACGATCACCCGCGCAATCTCGACGAGGAGCGTCTGCGCAAGCTCGCGGCGAAAGGCGGCGCGATGTGCATCTCGACCATCTTCATGTCGGAGATGAACATGACGCCCGCGCGCGCCGAGCTGTTCGGGCAGTACGAGCAGATCGGGGGGATGACGCCGGACGAGCAGGCCGAACTCACCCGCAAGTGGCGCGAACTCGACAAGACCGAGCCCATGTGGGCCGCCGATTTCGAAGACTACATGGCGATGGTCCTGCGCGCGATCGAAGTCGGCGGGGTGGATCATATCTGCTTCGGCGCCGACTGGGACGGCGGCGGCGGCCTTGCGGGGATCGAGGATATTTCGGCGCTTCCCAAGGTGACCGAGCGGCTCGAGGCCGCGGGCTACTCCGACGCCGATATCGAGAAGATGTGGAGCGGCAACGTGCTGCGCATCCTTGCCGCGCAGGGCGAGGAACCTCGGCCCTAGGCGAAGACTTCCTCCACCGCCTGGAGCCTCACCGCGATAGCCACCACGGTTGCGCCCAGCTTCGCCGCGACGACCGCCGCCTGCCGGGGATCCAGCCCCGAAACCGTCACTTCGATCCGCACGGTATCGCCGTCGAAGCGCGCCGAGACGGTGTCGGGAATGATCCCGCGCTGCGCGAATGCGTCGGCCACGCGCGGCAGCGACTGCGGGTCGGCAATCGCGTCGATACGGAACTGGTGCATTGCAAAATGCGCCTCAGGCTGCCGCTCGCTGCGCCCGGGCGATGACTTCTTCCGCCATCTCGTCGGCAACAGCAGCGGACGAGCGGCCTTCGCGTGCGGCGCGATCGAGGATCTCGGCAACGCGCGGGGCAATGGCAGCGACACGCTGCGCCACATCGGCTTCGGTCTCGCCAAGGTACTCGGCAGACACGCTGATGATCCCGCCTGCGTTTGCGACGTAGTCCGGGACGTAGGCGATTCCCCGGTCGAGCAGCATGGCGCCGACCTCGGGGCTGGCGAGCTGGTTGTTCGCGGCGCCGCAGACCAACCGCGCCCTCAGCGTGCTGACGCTCTCGCGGGTCAGCACGCCCCCGAGCGCACACGGCGCGAATACGTCCGCCTCGACTTCGGCGATCTCGTCCACTCCGACGACCTTTGCGCCGAGCGTGGCGCGCAGCTCCTCGCGCTGCGCGGGGTTCGGATCCGCAATGACCAGGCGCGCACCGGCCTCGGCCAGATGGCGGCAGAGGTCCGCGCCGACATTGCCCGTTCCCTGCACGGCCACGGTCCGGCCTGCCAGACCGCTGCCGAGCGCAAAGGCGGCCGCGGCCTGCATCGATTCGAACACGCCGTGCGCCGTCCAGGGCGAGGGATCGCCGCCCGCGCGCCCTTCGGCAGGCGGCAAGCCCGCGACGTGGCGCGTGGCCCTTGCGACTTCCTGCATGTCGGCGACCGAAGTGCCGACATCCTCGGCCGTGACGTAACGCCCGCCGAGTTCCTCGACCGCACGGCCGAAGGCGCGGAACAGGCGCGCGCGGTCGAATTCTCCCTCCGGCCTGCGCAGGACCGCCTTGGCGCCGCCGAGCGGCAGGCCGGCGAGCGCGTTCTTGTAACTCATCCCTTCGGCCAGCCGCATCGCATCGGCCCGTGCGCGGTCCATGTCGGGGTAGCTCCAGAAGCGGCATCCGCCGGCCCCTGGTCCCAGCGCGGTCGAGTGGATGACGATCACGCCTTCGAGATCGCTCTCGGGGTCGCGCAGCGGCACACACTGCAGTGGCGGGGTCAGGCGGGCGGGGCGGGCAACCATGCAAGTCTCTCCTTCACGAGCTTGCGACGATCATCGCACCGGTCCGCCGGAGAAACTTTGTCGTTTTGGCAGCGGCGCAGTTTGTTTGAGGGATAGTTATACCCACGATAAGGCATTATACGAAACAGATGTCCGAGCTTGATCGATACGAGAAAAAGATTCTCCGCGAATTGCAGCGCGATGCGAATCAGACGACGGCGCAGATCGCCGAACGGGTGGGCCTCTCCGCCTCACCCTGCTGGCGCCGCATCGATCGGCTCGAGCGCGAGGGCTACATCCGCAAGCGCGTAGCGATCGTCGACCGGCGCAAAGTCGGCCTCAATGCCCACGTCTTCGCCCAGGTGAAGCTCAACGCCCACGGCCGCGCCAATCTCGACGAGTTCAGCGAAACGATCCGCGGCTTTCCCGAAGTGCTCGATGCCTATGTCCTGATGGGGACGATGGATTTCATGCTGCGGGTCGTGGCGAAGGACATCGACGCCTACGAACGCTTCTTCTTCGATCAGCTCAGCAAGCTGCCCGGCGTTCAGGAGATCAATTCCACCGTTGCCCTGTCCGAGATCAAGGCGACCACCGAGCTGCCGCTGGATTGAGGTGCCGGCGGTGCATGGCCGCTGGCCGCGATCTGCGCTAGGTATCCCCGATGGACCTCGATGACCTTCTCCGCCGCTATTTTGCTACCGACGACATCGATTCCGTGCCCGCGTCCGCGCTAGCTGCGGGAGTCGAGCGGTGCCAGGTGGATCTCGGGCTGGAGACCGATCCCGGCAAGCGCTTTGCGCTGTGGAGCCTGCTCTACATGCTTGGCGCCGCGCCCGATCTGGACGAGGTCTTCGAAAGCCACGAAGAGCGCGAAGCGGCCCGCAACTTCATGGACCTGCTCGACGCGGCGGGGAAAACCTAGGCTACTCGGGCTGGCCCCGGTCGAGCCGCCGCGCGATCTTCACCGCGATCGCAATCAGGAAGGGCACGAGGACGAGCGACAGCACGATCTTCGCCAGTGCCTGGCCCGCGATGAGCGATCCGATCTCGCGCTCTCCGCCGAAGGCGAGCGTGATGAAGATGACTGAATCGATCGCCTGACTGAGCGCCGAGGCGATCGCGCCGCGCACCATCAGGCCGGCGCTGCCGTTCGCATCGCCCTCTCCGCGCAGCCTGGAGAAGATCCACACGTTGAGCAGCAGCGAAACGAGATAGGCGACCGGGCCGGCGGCCATGATCCGCGGCGTGGTCGCGTGGATGAGCTGGAACGCCTCGAGCCCTTCAGGCCACATCGCCGGGTCGGCCGGCAGGCGCAGGACCACCAGGATCAGCACGATCGACATGGCGAGCGGCAGGAAGCCCCAGACCACCAGCCGGTTGGCTGCCGGCGCTCCGTGAACCTGCGCGGTCGCGCTCGACAGCACGACCAGGATCAGAAATGCGAAGATGCCCGATTCCACCCCCAGCGAGGTGGGCCACAGCATGACCTGCTTGACCGCGAGGAACCCCGCCAGAACCGTCATCCCGCCATAGACCAGCGCGAAGACGAACAGCGAGCGGGGGATGGAGTTGGCAGCGGGCGCGTCGTTCATGGAAGGTCGCCTATTGTCTCGCCGGCAAAAAGGGAAGCGTGGCTAAGCGGCGCTGCCGGTTTGACTGTGGATGCCGGGCAGGCAAGAGAGCGGCATAGGTATCTCGCCGAACAGGGCTATCCATGCATCCAATCGTCACCAGCCTGCTCGGGATCGTTGCTATCCTGGCGCTCGCCTTTCTGCTGTCGACGGGCAAGCGCCGCATCCGCCTGCGGGTGGTAGCCGCGGCCTTTGCCCTGCAGGCCCTGCTTGCATTCCTGGTTCTGCGCACGCCGTGGGGACGGGCGGCGATCAAGGGTATGAGCGACGGGGTCGCGGCGCTCCTGTCCTACGCCGATGCGGGCACCGCGTTCCTCTTCGGGGCGGACAACCCCCTGGAGAATACCTTCGCGCTCGGCGCTCTGCCCGTGATCGTGTTCTTCGCCTCGATCGTCTCGATCCTCTACTACCTCGGCGTGATGCAGCGCGTGGTGCGCTGGGTCGGCGGGGCGATCGGCTGGGTCACCGGCATCAGCCGGGTGGAATCGCTCGGTGCCGCGGCGAACATTTTCGTCGGCCAGTCGGAAAGCCCGCTGGTGGTCCGCCCTTACCTCGCCGCCCTCTCCCCCAGCCGGCTGTTCACGCTGATGAGTGTCGGCATGGCCGGTGTCGCGGGGACGATCCTCGCGGCCTACGCCGGATTGCTCGGCAACGAATACCTGCCATTCCTGCTCGCTGCCGCATTCATGTCGGCCCCCGGCGGCATCCTGATGGCGAAGATCATCATGCCCGACGACGACGAACCCTCGCCCGAGGCGGAAGGGCAGATCGTGCTGCCCCGGGGCCGGATCAGCGCCGAGGGACCCGCCGCGATCACCGAAGGCGACAAGGCCCACGAAGTCGAGGTGGCGGAGACGTTCGAGGAAGGGCACAGGCCCGCCAATATCATCGAGGCGGCCGCACAGGGCGCTCAGACGGGTGTCAAGCTGGCCGTGGCGGTCGGTGCCATGGTTCTGGCCTTCGTCGCTCTGGTGGCCCTTGCCAACGGCATCCTGGGAGCGGCCGGCGGGCTGTTCGGGCAACCGGAGCTATCGTTCCAGATGGTGCTCGGCTGGCTGTTCGCGCCGGTCATGTTCCTGATCGGGGTGCCGTGGGAAGAGGCGGGCGTCGCGGGCGGGCTGTTCGGCACCAAGATCGTGCTCAACGAATTCGTGGCCTTCATCGAGCTCGGCCAGCTCGAGGCGCTGACGGACCGTAGCCGCGCGATCATCACCTTCGCCCTCTGCGGCTTCGCCAATTTTTCCTCGATTGCGATCCAGATGGCGGTTACGGGCGGACTCGCGCCGAATCAGCGCCCGGTCATCGCGAAGCTGGGCCTGCGCGCGCTGGCCGCGGGCAGTCTCGCCAATCTGATGAGCGCTGCGCTGGCGGGCCTGTTCCTACCTTATTGAGTCGCAGCCCCTATTGAGTCGCAGCCATGTCCGAGATCGCTTCCGTTTCCATCGCCCGCCCGCTGTCCGAAGTTTCGGAGGAGATCGGCCGCAGCTTCGAGGAGTACGGCTTCGCGGTGATCCGCGATCACGGCATCCCTGCCGACCTGATCGCGAAGGCGGAAGACCTCTCCAAGGCGTTCTTCGCCCTGCCGGACGAGGTCAAACGCGCCTACCACATCCCCGGCGGCGGCGGCGCGCGCGGATACACTCCGTTCGGCACCGAGAAGGCCAAGGATGCTTCGGTCCACGATCTCAAGGAATTCTGGCACGTCGGCCGCTCGCTGCCGGAAGGTCATCCGCTCGCCGAATACATGGCGCCGAACGTCTGGCCGACCGAGATCGCCGACTTCCGGGAGACCTTCGAAGCGCTCTACGCCGCATTCGAAAAGGCCGGCGCGCGCGTGCTGGAGGCGATCGCGCTCCACCTGGATCTGCCGCAGGACTGGTTCGCCAAGACGGTGGAAGACGGCAATTCGGTCATGCGGCTGCTGCACTATCCGCCGCTGACCGGCTCGGACGCCGAGGGCGCGATCCGTGCCGCTGCGCACGGCGACATCAATACGATCACCCTGCTGCTCGGCGCCGAGGAGGCCGGGCTCGAGCTGTTGACCGCAAGCGGCGAATGGAAGGCGATCGAGGTTCCGGAAGGCGCGCTGGTGGTGAATATCGGCGACATGCTCGACCGGCTGACCAACGGCAGGCTCCGCTCGACCACGCACCGCGTGGTCAATCCGCGCGGCGAGGCGGCTTATCGGTCGCGCTACTCGATGCCGTTCTTCCTCCACTTCCGACCTGATTTTACGATCGAGACGCTGGAAAGCTGCATCGACCCCGAGTCGAGCGAGCCTCACCCCGTCCCGATATCGAGCCATGATTTCCTGATGCAGCGGCTGCGCGAGATCAATCTCGTCTGAGATCGACGCCGGTTTTCCACCGGATCGCAAGAATCTCTCGTGATGTTGCATTGCAGCAACAGCGCGAAACCCCAGCGAATCCGCGCGTTCTCGCGAATTGCCGAGGAGTTGGAGGCGTGAGGCGCGGGACTGTCACTATTTGGTAACAAAAGTGACTTCCTAGCGTCGCGGTTCGTGCCTATCGGCCCGGCATCCGTTTCCACCCCCGTAACCGAGCCTCACCGAAGGGATCGTTTTCATGAAGCTCAAGTACCTCCTGGCTGCCAGCGTCGTCAGCCTTTCCGCCGCGGCCGTGATGCCTTCCACGGCACATGCCCAGTCCACCGGCTCCGTCGACTTCGAGAACGACGACGTCATCATCGTGACCGGCACGCGCGACTCCGACGTCGGCGGTGTCGATGTGCCCGACACTCCGAAGGCGAAGCAGGTGCTGACCGAGGAAGTGATCCGGCGTCAGCGTCCCGGCCAGACCGTGAACGACATCATCAACCTCGTTCCCGGCGTCAGCTTCCAGAACAACGACCCCTGGGGTTCGGGCGGCGGTGGCTTCACCATCCGCGGCTTCGGCGCCGATCGCGTGTCGCAGACGCTCGACGGTCTGCCGCTCAATGACTCGGGCAACTACGCGCTCTACACCAACCAGCAGATCGACCCCGAGATCCTCGAGCAGGTCAACGTCAACCTCGGCGTGACCGACGTCGACAGCCCCACGGCCTCGGCGACCGGCGGCACGGTGAACCTGCGCACGCGGGTTCCTGACGAAACGTTCGGTGTCGTTGCGACGGCAAGCTACGGCAACATTTTCGCCGAGGGCGCCGGCGACCGCCCCTACGTTCGCGCGTTCGGCATGGTCGATACCGGCGATATCACCGGCTTCGGCACGCGGGCGTTCGTGTCGGCTTCGTGGACCCGCTACGACAATCCGTTCAACAACTACGGCGAAGTCCGCAAGCAGCAGTACAACGGCCGTCTCTATCAGGAGATCGGGTCGAACGGCGACTTCATCTCCGTGGCCGGTCACTACAACGAGAACCGCAACAACTTCTTCGGCTCGTTCAACGTGCTCGATCTCAAGGAGATGGTGCAGAATGGCGAAGGCCGTGAGCGGTTCTACGACATCAATTATCCCTGCACGATTCCCGCGAGCCAGCTTGGCGGCGGCTTCGGTCAGGGCACGCCGGGCGTTGCCGACACCTGGTCCGACGGCGCGACCAGCGGCAACTGCGGCGTCGAATTCGACCGTCGCTACAACCCGTCGAACACCGGCAATATCCGCGGTTCGTCGCGCTTCACTCTGTCCGACGGCCTGACCCTGACCGTCGATCCGAGCTTCCAGTACGTCAAGGCGAATGGCGGCGGCGTGGAAGATCTTCGCGAAGGTTTCCAGACGATCGGCGGCGTACAGTACACCGGCTTCATCGGCGGCGGTTACTACTACGGCATGGACCTCAACGGTGACGGCGATCTGCTCGATCGTGTGGCCGGTATCGACCCCAGCCAGACGCGGACCGACCGTTATGGCGTCATCGCGAACCTGATCTACGACATCAACGACGATCACCGCGTCCGCCTGGCCTATACGCTCGACCATGCGCGTCACCGGCAGACAGGTCAGACGGGCTTCCTGCGGGCGAATGGTGAGCCGTTCGACGTCTTCCCGATGAACGATCCGGTTCTCACCTCGGACGGATACGCCCTGAACAAGCGTGATCGTCTGTCCTACGCCATCCTCAACCAGGTGTCGGGCGAATATAGCGGCACGTTCGGTCCGCTCGGCGTTGTAGCCGGGCTGCGGCTTCCGTTCTTCAAGCGCGAGCTGAATCAGAACTGCTTCACGACCTCGGCATCGGGCTTCGTCGACTGTCTCGGCAATCAGGACACGGCCGCTTACGAAGCGGCTAATCCGGAAAACGCCCCGCCGCAGACGCGCACCTACAAGTACGACAAGCTGCTCCCGAACATCGGCCTGACCTATGACTTCGGCAACGTCTCCTTGTTTGCCAACTATGCCAAGGGGCTTTCGGTGCCGGGCACCGATCCGCTCTACGACTCGCTCTACTTGGCAGACGTTCGCCAATCGCAGCCGGTTCCGGAAACGACCGACAGCTTCGACGTCGGTCTGCGCTACGGTCTGGGCAGCAACCTGACGGCGCAGATCGCTGGCTGGTACACGCGCTACAACAACCGGCTTGCGTCGGCCTACGATCCGGTCCTGGACGAGACACTTTACCGGAACCTCGGCCGGGTGGACAAATACGGCATCGACGGCTCGGTGGCCTGGAGCCCGACTCCGAACACGCTGCTCTATGTGTTCGGCTCGTTCAACAACTCCGAGATCAAGGACGACGTTCTAGGCGGCCAGTGTGGTCTCGATGACGATGGCCTGCCCGATCCGGCGCAGTTCGGTTGCACCGTCGCCACGGTCGGTCAAGACTACTACCTTCCCACCGCGGGGAGCCGCGAGAGCGGCTCGCCCAAGTACACCGTCGGTGCGCGTGGTCAGATCAACTTCGGTCCCGTCGAATTCGGTGCACAGGTCAAGTACACCGGCAAGCGCTTCGTCAACGACCTGAACGAGACCACGGTGCCGTCCTACACGCTGGTCGATCTCGACGTGCGCTACAATCTCGGCGAGTTCGCGCCGGGCAAGGAAGCGGCGCTCCAGCTCAACGTCACCAACCTGTTCGACGAGCTCTACGTCGGTTACTACGGCGGCTCGCTCGACAGCGTGCCCTTCGCCCAGATCGGCGCGCCGCGCGCGGCGAGCATCTCGCTCGTCGTCGGCTACTGACGAACCGATCCAGCACTGTTTGAAAAGGCGGCGGCGTTCCGAAAGGAGCGCCGCCGCTTTTTTATGCCCGGGGGCGGCGCATGGTCGGTTATGCTTTTGCAAGGGGAACGCAGGGCGCGAGGGAGGTGTTCTAATCCGCGGGATGATCGGGACCGGCTCCTTTACTTCGCGTCGCAAGCCCCGCCTCGGCACGCTGGCGCTGATCGCGCTGCTGCACGTCCTGGCGATCTACGGGCTCGCCAAGGCGTTTGCGCCGGACTTTACCGGCGCGGTCGAGCGGCAGGTGGTCGAGGCGGTCACGGTTACGATCACGGCGCCGCCCGAGGACCTGCCCGAACCCCCAGCCGAGCCTGACGCCGGCGCTTCGGGCGAGGAGGGGCGCGAGGCGGTGCCCCGCGAGCTTGCCGTGCCCGACCCGCCGATCCCCGTACCCCGCCCGGTGCCAGCCCCGCGAGCCTCGTCCACCGGCAGCGCCGATACCTCGGGCGCCAGCGAGAGCGGGTCGGGGACCGGTGCGGGCGGCGAGGGCGCCGGGACCGGAAGCGGCCAGGGGGGCAGTGGTCAGGGCGGCGGCGCGGTGACCAAGCCCGAGCATATCGCGGGCTCGATCGACGACGCGAGCGACTACCCGGTGCCCGAGGGCGGGCGTGCGGCGCGTCGCGGAACCGAGGTGATCGTGCGCGTGACCGTCGGCACCGACGGGCGGGCGTCGAACTGCACCGTTTATCGCCCGAGCCCCGACCCAGAAGCGGACCGGATCACCTGCCGCCTGGTGGTCGAGCGGCTGCGCTTCCGCCCGGCGACGGATGCGCAAGGCAACCCCGTCCCGGCGCCGTTCTACTGGCGACAACGGTGGTTCTGATCGGGACACAAGGGCACCGAGAGGGTGCTGAGCCTTGCCCTGCCGCGCCAGCTGGTGAATGACGCACAGGCATGACCGACGGCATCCATCCGGTGATCCTGTGCGGCGGGAGCGGAACGCGGCTCTGGCCGCGAAGCCGCGCCGATCGCCCCAAGCCCTTCCTACGCCTGCTGGGCGAGCAATCGCTGTTCGAGGCCACGCTGGCCCGGTGCCACGACAGGGCGCGGTTTGCGCCGCCAATGGTGGTGACCGGGGCGCGGCATCTCGAACTTGTCGAGGCGCAGGGGCAGCCCGGCATGCGGATCGTGGTGGAGCCGGAGGGGCGCAACACCGCGCCTGCCATCGCGCTCGCGGCGGCGCTGCTGCCGGAAGAGGCGATCATGCTGGTCTGTCCGAGCGACCACTACATCGCCGATACCGGCGCCTTCCTGGCGGCGGTGGACGCCGCCGTGGCGCTCGCCGGGCGCGGCCGTCTCGTCGCCTTCGGCATCGCGCCGGATCGGCCCGAGACCGGTTACGGCTATATCCAGCGCGGCGCCCCGATCGATGGCGGGTACGACGTGGCGCGCTTCGTCGAGAAGCCGAACGAGGCGCTGGCGCGCGATTTCCTCGCCTCCGGCGAGTTCAGCTGGAACGGCGGGATCTTCGCGTTTCGGGCGGGCACCTTTCTCGGGGAGCTGGCGCAATACCGCCCTGCGATGGCGCAGGCCGCGCGCGAAGCGGTGGCGCGCGGATCGGACAGCGGGGCGCGGTTCCATCCCTCGGCCTCGGTCTTTGCCGGGATCGAGGGCGAATCGATCGATTACGCGGTGATGGAAAACACCGGCCGCGCCGCGCTCGTGCCGGTCGACATGGGCTGGTCGGACATCGGCAACTGGGTCGCGCTGCGCGAGGCGCGCGAGGCCGGCGAAGGCGGCAATATCGTACGCGGCGAGGCCGAGCTGGTCGAATGCCGCAACGTCATGGTCGACAGCGACGGACCGCGTGTCTCGTGCATCGGGCTCGATGACGTGATCGTGGTGGTCGACGGCGACGAGGTGCTGGTAATGAGCGCCCAGGGTGCACAGAAAGTCGGCAAGCTCGGCGGCGCGAGCGGCTAGTCCTTCGTCAGGAGCTTGTGCCCCTGCTGGCGCACGGCATTGGCGATCATCGGCTCGACGAAACCGAGCGCAGGCGGCAGATCGATCTCGAACACGAGCTGGCCCTCTTCGATATCGACGCGGCCGTCGAGGTTCTGGCCCAGGGCGCTGACGCGCATGGTCATGCTGTCCTCGCTCGGCCAGGCGGTGGTCACTTCGGCCATGCCACCCGGAATGTGATCCGCCATCTCATGGCTGCGGCTGCGCAGCCGCTCGCGCACCGTCTCGCGCGGAAGATCGTGCGGGATGGCGACGCGCATCAGCCTTCGTCCTTGGTGGCGCCTTCGCCGTAGCGGTAGTCGAGGTAGCGGTGGCGCACCGCGAGATCGTCGAGCGCGCCATCGGCGAGCTGGCGGGTGACGCTGTCGATCTCGCGGCTGATGCGGCCAAGCCCTTCTGTGAGCTGCTCGTCCGGCGTCGCGCCCGCGCGCTTCTCGCCGCGCAGGTGCGCCGGCACCTTGCGGTAGGAATCGATCATTTCCGGCAGATGCTCGCCGACGAGCTGGCGCACGTCACGCACCGCGGGGTGCGACTGGTCGACGGTCTCCAGCTGGAGGCCCAGAGCGTCGAGCTGCACGCCGAGGTCGTCGACGATCTTCGCCGCCGGCGGCGGCAGGGCGGGGCGCTGGTGCTCGAGCCACAGCTCGGTGCGGCCCACCATCTCGCGCGTGTCGCCCTTGTTGAGCTCGGCGCGCCTGGGCACTTTCATCTTCGGGAAAGCCGAGAACACGAAGACCGCTGCGACGATCGCCAGCAGCGTCACCATGATGCCGGCAAAGCCGATCCCGTCGATCACCAGGCCCGCGACCATCGCCGCGACGACGATCCCGCCCACGGCGATCAACATGCGCTTGACCTTGCCGATCAGGTGCCGCGTCTTGAGATCGGCCGACCCGCGCCCGATCGAGGCGCTTCGGTGATATCCGCCCGCGCGGTTCTCGGCGAGCGAGCGCCGCGCGCCGGCGAGGATCACGTCGCTGTCGTGCGTGCTGTCGGGCATCAGCTATCGAGCGTCAGCAACGACGGTTCGCTGGAGCCGATCTTGGACTGCGCCTGCGCCTGTCCTTCGGCGCGGGCGATATAGCCTTTCGACCTCTCGACCTCCTTGCTGAGCGTCGTGACCGTCTGCTTCATCGAATCGAGAGCGCGCAGCTTGAACGTGTCGACCTCGTCCATCGTGTCGTAGATGTTCTGGAACGCGCGCTGGAGCGTCTCCAGCGGGATCGTGCTCGACGCGGCCTGCTCGTGGATCTTGCCGGTCTGCTCGCGCAGCATGGTGCTGGTGGAATCGATGATCCCGGCGGTCGTGTCGTTGAGCGCGGTGATCTGCTGCAGCACGAGCCGCTGGTTGGTCATCGCCTCGCTCACCGTCACCGCCGTGCGCAGGGCGCTGACGGTGGTGGTGCTGGCGCGGTCAACGCCCTTGACCAGCTCGACGTTGTTCTTCTTGACCAGATCGAGCGCGAGGTAACCCTGAACGCTGACCGCCATCTGCGTCAGCAGGTCCTGTGTGCGCTGGCGGACGTAGAACAGCGCGGTTTCGCGGATCGCCTTGGCCTTGGCCGGGTCGGTCGCATCGAGCTCGGCAGCTTTCTCCTCCAGCCGCTCGTCGAGCGCCTGGGAGATATGGATCATCTGCTCCAGATTGCCCATCGCCTCCCACAGCTTGGACCGTTCGACGTCGATCGCCGCGTTGTCCATCAGCAGCTCGTCCTTGCCGTTGGCGAGCTTGGAGAGGATTTCCTGAATGTGCGTCTGCGCGCTCTGGTAGCTGCGGAAGTAATCGTTCAGCTTGTTGCCGAAGGGGATGATGCCGAGCAGCTTCTTCGGGCCGGTCAGCTTGCCGCGGCGCGAGGGATCGAGCTCTTCCACCGTGCGGCGCAGCTCGGCCAGATTGGCGCCGACGCCTTCGTCCTTGTCCATCGCGCGGACCGGGCGGTCGAGGAAACGGTTCGAATGCTGCGAGGCCGCCATGATCTCCTTGCGGCCCATGTTGGTGATCTGGTCGACTTTCTGGCCGAACTCGGGCGAGTTCGCGTCCTCCGCCACCAGATCGGCGATGAACGCCTCGACCTTCTGGTCCAGCTTCGACTTCTTTTCCTCGCTCACGGGCACGAGCCCCGCGGCTTTCTCCGCTGTGACCTGCGGTACCGGATCGGGCGGGGTCAGCTCCAGATCCAGATCGGTTTCGGTCGCCGTGGCGGTTTGATTGGTGGCCATACCTGCTTCTTCGCTCCTCACCGGGCGCGGCCCGGCTCCTGCATACTGTGTTAAGCGCATAACACACAAAATTCAACGGGGGCGCTCACCGTCCTCGACGGAATGTCGGCTTTTTTCGGCGCAAGGCAAGCGCTAAAGCCCGGCGATGGACAGTGGTTCGATGAGCGGGAAAGCCGTCGCAAACGGCGATACGAGCGCCGCGGGACGGCCTCAGTGGTCGTTCCTGCGCGTGGTGGTGAGCTTCCGTCGGTGGTGGCGCGAGGCGGTGGTCGACACCGTCGAGCAGGGAGAGGTGATCGCCAAGCGGCGGGAGGAGTGCGCGCTTTCCTCGCGCTATCTGTTCATGACGGCGATGTCGGCCGGCATCGCGGTTCTCGGCTTGCTTCTCTCCTCCCCTGCAGTGGTGATAGGCGCGATGCTGCTGTCGCCGCTGATGGACCCGATCATGGGACTCGGGTTTGCCCTGGCGATCGGCGATTACCGCTGGATGCGTCAGTCGGCGAATTCGCTCGCCTGGGGCACGTTGATGGCGATCGGGCTCTGCGCCTTCATCGTATTCCTTTCGCCGTTGCAGGACATCACGAGCGAGATCGCCTCGCGCACTCGGCCCAATCTGTTCGATCTTCTGGTGGCCTTGTTCTCCGCCATGGCGGGCGCCTACGCCATGATCCGCGGCCGTGAGGGGACGATCGTCGGCGTGGCGATCGCCACCGCCCTCATGCCGCCGCTGGCCGTAATCGGGTTCGGACTCGCGACGTTGAACTGGACGGTCTTTACCGGTGCCCTGCTGCTTTACGTGACCAACTTCGTCATGATCGCGCTCACGGTCTGGGCAATGGCGCGTCTCTACGGGTTCAGCACGACCTTATCGGAGAGGCAGACCCGCTGGCAGAATTTCGTGCTCGCCGCGGTGTTCATTGCCCTTGCGGTGCCGCTCGGCTTCTCCCTGCGCCAGATCGCCTGGGAAGCGAGCGCTGCCCGGCAGGTACGAAGCGAGCTTGCGGCGAACTTCGGCACTTCCTCGCGCCTCTCGCAGCCGGAGATCGAGTTCGACGGCGAACCGGTGAGGGTGTCCGCCTTCGTGTGGACAACGCGACTGGAACCCGATGCGGAAGTCCGCTCGGAGGAAAATCTCGCGCGTCTTCTCGGCACGAGGGTCGACGTGCAACTCAAGCAGTTCCTCGTTCGCGATGAAGAAAGCGCGGAGGAGGCCCAGCTTGCCTCTGCCAAGCTGGCCGAGGAGGAAGCGGCCCGCAACCGGCTCGAGGAACTTACGGCGCGGTTGGCGCTGGCGGCAGGAGTCGAGGAGAACGACATTCTCGTCGATCGCCAGCGTCGCCGGGCGCTGGTGCGCGCGGAGGTCCTGCCCGGCGCCACACTCGAAACCTATGCCGCGCTCGAGCGCCGGATCACCGCGACCGAGCCCGAATGGCGGGTCGAGCTGATTCCGCCCGTTGCAACGCTCCCGTCGGTGGCGTTCGATGGCGAGGCCCCCGACGACGCGGCGCGCGAAGCGATCGCGCTCGCCGCCTGGGCGGCACAGCGGCTGGGCCGGAGCCTGACGGTCTCCGGGCCCGAGGTACAGGCCGAAACCGTTCGTTCGCTCCTGGTCGGGAACGGCGCGCAGGCGATCCTGGGCGACGCCCGCACCGGCGAGGTGCGGGTCGCGTGGGCTCAGGACGAGGGCGGCTAGGCTTGTCGGGAAAGCGGGTCAGGCAGCTTCCATCAGGGGCAGCGGCTGGATCTCGCCGGCGAGGTAGAGCCGCTTGGCCTTGGCGCGGCTGAGCTTGCCCGAACTGGTGCGGGGCAGGGTGCGCGGGGGGACCAGCTCGACGACGCAGTTCATGCCGGTGATCGAACGGACCTTGTCGCGGATCTGCTCGTGCAGGCGCACGCGCTCCTCAGGGTCGGACACGCGGCAATGGACCAGCACTGCCGGGGCTTCCTCGCCGTTCTCGGTTTCGACCGAGAACGCGGCGATATCGCCGTGGTTGAAGCCCGGCAACTGCTCCACCGCCCACTCGATGTCCTGTGGCCAGTGGTTCTTGCCGTTGATGATGATCATGTCCTTCGCGCGGCCGACGATGAACAGGTAGCCGTTCGCCATGTAACCCATGTCGCCGGTGTCGAGCCAGACGTCCCCGTTTTCTTTGGCGACGAGGCAGTCGTTGGTCGCCTCCTCGTTGCGGAAGTAGGAATGCATCACGCTCTTGCCGCGGCACCAGACTTTGCCGATCTTGTGATCGCCCTTGGCCTTGCCGTCTTCCCCACGGATCTCGACCTCCATGCCCGGGAGCGGCTTGCCGCAGTTCACGATGGCGCGGTAGCGGGCAGGGCGGGAGAAATCGGCCCGTGTGCCCGACAGGCGCTCCTCCTCCACCAGTTCGACGCGGATGCCTTCGCCCGGCGGCATGACGGTGACCGCGAGCGTCGCTTCGGCAAGGCCGTAGCTTGGGGTGAAGGCGCTGGCGCGGAAGCCCGCGTCGGCGAAGGCGTTGACGAAGCTCTGCATCACGTCGGGCCGGATCATGTCCGCTCCGTTGCCCGCGGTGCGCCAGCGGGAGAGGTCGAAGCGCTCGGACACGCTGCTCTGGCTCGAGATGCGCCGCGCGCAGATGTCGTAGCCGAAGGTCGGCGAGTAGGAGAGCGTATTGCCCTCGTTGCGGCTGATCAGGTCGAGCCAGGCGAGCGGGCGGCGCGCGAAATGCTCGGTCTTGAGGTAATCGACCGAGGCCTGGTTCGCGATCGGCGAGAGGAAGCAGCCGACCAGCCCCATGTCGTGATACCACGGCAGCCAACTCACCACGCGGTCGTTCTCGCCCAGATCGACCATCGTGGCATGGCCGTAGAGATTGTGCAGCAGCGCCTCGTGCGTGACCGCCACGCCGGTCGGAAAACGGGTCGAGCCGGAGGAGTACTGCAGGTAGCAGATGTCGTCCGGCTGCGCTTCGGGCAGTTCGCATTCGGGCGCCTCACGCTCCGCGAAGCTTGCCCAATCGGTCCCTTCGCAGCCCTGCCGGTCGGCGGCGGCCTGCGCCATTTCGGCGATTTCGGGCGGATAGATGAGGATCTTCGGGTCAGAGCTTTCGAGCTGCACCGCGAGCTGCTCGATATAGCTTTCCTTGCCGCCGAAGCTGGTCGGCAGGGGCAGCGGCACGGGCCACGCGCCGGCATAGACGCAGGCGCAGAACAGGGCGGCGAACTCAGGTCCCGTCTCGGCAATCAGAGCCACGCGGTCTTCCTTGCCGATCCCCGCCGCGACCAGCCGCCGCGCCATCGCCAGCGCGTCTTCACGCATTTCGCCGTAGGGATAGGCACGCTCCAGCATGCCGCGCATGTCGTGGAAATTGAGGCCCTTCTCGCTACGGGCGGCGTAGTCGATCGCCTCGTTGAAGGTGGCGAAATCCGACCTGCGGCGCGGTAAGGCGCAGTCGTTCGGGGTCGGAATCAGGTTGGAATCGGTCATGTCTGGAGGCGGTACCCGTCATTAGCGCGCAATATAGCGCTTTCATTGTCCCCTATCCGGCGCCCTTATCCCTTCCTCGCCGTCGTTTCAAACTTTCCCATTTCAGAACGAGTGTGGCACGAATAAGGCCGCATGGATCGCGAAGGAACGCAGGAGAGGCGCAGGAAGCGCCCGCCGAAGCCGCTCGATGCCGCGCGGCTGGAGGAACTCGCGCTCGCCTATGTCGCGCGTTTCGCCACCACGGCGGCGAAGCTGGAGGGCTATCTGGTGCGCAAGCTGCGCGAGCGCGGGTGGGATGGCGAGCGCCCTGCCGACCCCGCTGCGATCGCCACGCGATTCGCCGAACTGGGCTACATCGACGATGAAGCCTACGCCCGGGCGCGGGCCGGGGGGCTGCTGCGCAGCGGATATGGCGCGCGCCGGATCGACCAGGCATTGCGCGGGGCCGGAATAGACGAAGAGCTGCGCGTCGGTGCCCGGCCGGGCGAGCGGGCGCGGCGCGAAGCCGCTCTGACGCTCGCGCGCAGGCGGCGCTTTGGACCGTTCGCGGGGGAGGTGCCCGAGCGCGACCGACGCGAGAAGCAGATCGCCGCAATGATCCGCGCCGGGCATGGATTTGACGACGCCCGCGCGGTAGTGGACGCGAAGGACGTCGAGGACGCCGAGCAATGGGTGGCGGAGGCTGCTGCCGAAGAAGAGGATCGATAGATGCGCCGACTGCTTTCCCTTCTCGCTGCCGCATTCGCGGTGGCCTGCTCGCCCCAGGCCGGCGCGGGGGCTGCCGCCCCTGCCGAGACGTCCGCGAGCCGCCATCCGGTCTCGGGGCTGGAGACGATCCCGCTCGCGGTGGTCAGCGACGGCAAGCGCCACGCCTTCACGGTCGAAGTCGCGCGCACCGCGCAGGAGCAGGCACGCGGGCTCATGTTCCGGACCGAGCTCGGTCCGAACGAGGGCATGCTCTTCCCGCGCAATCCGCCCGACGTGGCGAGCTTCTGGATGAAGAACACCCCGCTGCCGCTCGACATCATCTTCGTGGGCGAGGACGGGCGGATCCTGAACATTGCCGCCGAGACCGTTCCCTATTCGCTCGATTCGGTTTCCGCCGTCGGGCTGACGGGCGCGGTGCTCGAAATCCCCGGGGGCCGGGCGGCCGAACTCGGGATCGAGCCGGGCGATACGGTCGAATGGTAATCGCGGCCGTTCTCGATTGCGCGCTTGGCCGCGCCGGGCGAATCGGCTAACCGCCCGCTCCATGAACTTCCTGGCCAAGATCTTCACCTGGTGGAACGGCGCGACGATCGGCACGCTGCTCAATAGCTGGCGCCACGGTGTCGAAGTGGGCACCGACGCGCAGGGCAACCGCTACTTCCGGTCGCGCAAGAAGTCGCCCGACGGGCGGGAGCGCCGCTGGGTGATCTACGACGGCGCGAACGACGCCAGCCGGGTGCCGCCCGAATGGCATGGCTGGCTGCACGGCCAGTTCGACGACGTGCCCGAGAGCCGCTTGCCGCCGGCCCGGATCTGGGAGGCCGACTACACGCCGAACGCGACGGGGACGGAGGCGGCCTACCTGCCGCAGGGGGCGCTGCAGCGCGGCGGGCGCCGCGCGGCGGCAACGGGCGACTACGAAGCGTGGTCGCCGGACAGCTGAGCGTGAGCCGGCTCGCCCTCGCGCTGCCACTGGCGGCGGCGCTCGCCGCCTGCACGCAGGAAGCGCCTGCGCCGGAACCGGTCGAGACCGAGATTCCCGAAAGCATGCGCACCAGCGCGCCGCCCGTGCCCGTCGGCGAGGTCGGCGCGGGGACGCCGATGGAAGACCGGGTCGCCACGCTGGGCCTGCTCAACAAGCGCAACAACCTGTCGCAGGATCTCGAGATGCAACCGGGCGAGTCGCGCCGCGTGGGCGACGTGATCGTCCGCCTCGCCGCCTGCGAGCGTACCCCGCCCTGGGAACTGCCGCACGAGACGGGCGCGTTCGTCCAGGTCTTCGTCCGTCAGGCGGGCGACGAGGGCGTGTGGGACAAGACCTTTTCCGGCTGGCTGTTCAAGAACTCGCCCAGCCTGAACGTGGTCGAGCACCCGATCTACGACGTCTGGGTGAAGGACTGCGCGATGACGTTCCCGGGCGAAGAAGGCGGCTCGGCCTCCGCCAGCAGCGAGTCGTAGGCTTCGGCCAGGGTCATGCGCGGCTCGCCCCGCGCATCTTCCAGCAAGGCGCAGTAGCGCCGCTGTGAAATCTCCACCGCGCCTAGCGAGGCGAGGTGCGGGGTCATGAACTGGCAGTCGAGCAGCGCGAAGCCGGCCCGCCGCATCAGCGCCACCAGCCAGGCGAGCGCCACCTTGGACGCATTGTCGGCGCGGCTGAACATGCTCTCGCCGCAGAATGCCCGGTCGACCGCGAGCCCGTAGAGCCCACCGACGAGCTCGCCGCCCCGCCAGCATTCGAGCGAATGGGCGTGCCCTTCGCGGTGAAGTGCGCAGAAACTCTCCTCGATCCGGCGGTTGATCCAGGTCCCCTCGTGGTCCGGCCGCGGCGCCGCGCAGGCGCGCAGGACTTCCTCGAAGGCGCGGTCGCAGGTGACGGTGAGTTCGCCGTGCCGCAGGACCTTGCGCAGCGAGCGCGAGCAATGGAACCGGTCGAGCGGAATGATCGCGCGCTTGCGCGGCTCCACCCAGAACACTTCCGGGTCGTCGCGGCCGTCCGCCATCGGGAAGATCCCGTTGCGATAGGCGAGCAGCAGGAGATCGCCGGGGATCGGGCCTTGCGCGGGCGCGTGCATGACCGCCGCCTCTATCGCGCATGGGGCGAAGTTCCTAGCGCCATGCGCGCGCCGCCTTGCTATCCACCCTGCTTGGCTTTAGAGGGCGCTTCCGCCTGCAGGGGTGTAGCTCAGTTGGTAGAGCATCGGTCTCCAAAACCGAGGGCCACGGGTTCGAATCCTGTCACCCCTGCCAGGCGATATCGGCCGCGATGGCATTCGCGCCACAGCTCCTGAAAAATTTGCCCCACGCGGGAACCCCCTCGCTGAAACGGCTGCGACGCGTCGCCTCACCCTGCGCGGCGACGCCGCTATGTCGACACCGGGAACCGCTGCGCCGAACCGGTCATTGTATGCGTCGGACGGAAGGTACGAGTGTTCATGGAGACAATGCCATGTCTAGTTATTCCTTCCGCAGCAGTCGTCCCGACCGGTGGGTCCAACCCCGCCCGCATCGCGACGCTTCGCTGCGATACCTGATGCACGGACCGATCCGGCCGATGGAAGAACCCGGATTTCTCGCCCGCCTGTTCGGCGCCCGCTAGAATCCGGTCGCCCGGTCGGACGATAAAAAAAGGGAAGGGGCCGGACACGCAGGTGTCCGGCCCCTTCTTCTTGCCGGTCGGCTGTCAGTATTCCTCGGGCTCTTCCGGCGTTTCGCTGCGGTAGTCGCGCCCGGCCTTTCGCTCGCCGCGCGCCAGCTTGAACACCACACCCGACAGGAGCGCCAGCGCGAGCAGGTTGGGCAGCGCCATCGTCGCATTCGAGATATCGCCCAGCCGCCAGACGAGCTCGGAAGGCTGCATCGCGCCGATGAAGATGGCGATGCACCAGATCACCCGCCAGATCATGTGGAGCACGCGCTCGCCGCCACGGGTGGAGCCGGGCACGCGGTCGTAGATGAACGTGATCGCGCGCTCGCCGTAATAAGACCACGTCAACAGGGTGGTGAAGACGAACAGGATCAACGCGACGCTGGCGATCAGCGTGCCGAGCGGGATCGATCCGATCTCGAACGGGAAAGCCGCGGCGAACGCGCCTGATGTCGTCACGAAGCCCGACATTGCGGTGGTTCCGAGGTCGGACTGCCACACGTGATCCACCGGCTGTCCGTTGTAGGTGAAGTCGCCCTGCACCGTCAGGATGACGAGCGCGGTCATGGTGCAGATCACGATCGTATCGATGAAGGTGCCGAGCATCGCCATGCGGCCCTGCTGTTCGGGATCATCGGTCTGCGCCACGGCGTGCGCGATCGGGGTCGAGCCCTGACCCGCCTCGTTCGAGAAAAGCCCGCGAGCGACGCCGGCACGGATCGCGAGGATGATCGCCGCACCAGCGAAGCCTCCTGTGGCGCTCTGCGCGTTGAACGCTCCATTGAAGATACGGCCGAAGGTTTCGGGCAGATCGCCGAAGTTGAGGATCAACGCGACCACTGCCATCACGATATAGGCGGCGGCCATGAAGGGGACGACCTTTTCCGCCACGCTGCCGATCGACTTGATGCCGCCGATAATCACCACGAACACCGCGATCGCGACGATCAGCCCGCCCAGCCACCGCTCGAATCCGAACAGCTCGTTGAGGCCGCTCGCCACTTCGTTCGCCTGGATCGAGTTGCCGGTGACCAGTGCGGAAAACAGCGTGCCGATACAGAACACGATGGCGAGCCAGGTCCATTTCGGACCCAGGCCCAGCATGATGTAGGTCATTGGTCCGCCGCGGGCGACACCGTCGGAAGTGGTCTCACGATAACGGATGGCGAGGCTGCCTTCGGCGAAGGCCAGCGCCATGCCGAACAGCGCAGTGATCCACATCCAGAACACGGCCCCCGGCCCGCCAAGTGCGATCGCCGTGGCGACGCCTGCCAGATTGCCTGTGCCGACTTGCCCGGAGAGCGCAGTGGAGAGCGCGGCGAAGGGGCTGATCTCGCCCCGGCCGGATCCTTTCCGGCCTGCAAAGAGTCCGCGCACCGCAGCGCCGAACTTGACGATCGGATAGAAGCGAAGGCCGATCATGATCCAGAGCCCGACGCCGAGCAGGATCACGGCGAGCGGCGGGATGGGGATCAACTGCTCGCCGTTCCATGTCCCGCCCCAGATGAAATCGGATACGTTGGTGACCGGTGCAATCAATCGTTCGCCCAGCGTCGCTGGTGCTTGGCCTGCTGCCATTCGCTTTATCCCCTCATAAGTCCCTTGGAATGGCGTTCAGGCTAACGGCGCGATGCCATGAGGACCAGCCCCAAGTTTCCACTGCAACCGGTTTGTCCCTCCATGCGGCACCGCCTTGCTTTTGCGCGCCATGCCGCCTAGATGCAGCCCGCCTTCCGACATCGGAGCCTTAAAAGCCCCTCCCGGACTTGAACCGGGGCGGCGATGGTCCCATTCCGGAAGGCACGACAGGAATTTTCAGGCAAGAGCGAGAGAGCACATGGCCAAGACCAGCCCCGGGGAGTTCATCCGCCAGGTCCGTGCCGAAGGCAGCAAGGTGGTATGGCCGTCACGCGAAGAGACGGTCCGTACGTCGATCTTCGTCGGGATCATGATGCTGATTCTCTCGCTGTTCTTTCTCGGCATCGATTCGGCCTTCGGCGCAGTGGTGCGCTGGCTGCTGACGATCGCCTGATCGAAAACACACAAAAGATACGACAGGGATCACAATGGCTCGTTGGTACATCATCCACGCCTATTCGGGTTTCGAGAACAAGGTCCGCGATGCAATCATTTCGGAGGCCGAACGGCTGGGCTTGTCGGAGGCCGTGGAGGAAGTGCAGGTTCCGACCGAGACCGTGACCGAGGTCAAGCGGGGCAAGAAGGTCCAGGTCGAACGCAAGTTCATGCCCGGCTACGTGCTCGCCAAGCTGCGGCTGACAGACGACGTCTACCACCTGGTCAAGAATACGCCCAAGGTCACCGGCTTCCTCGGCTCGGGCAACAAGCCGCAGCCGATCTCCGAGAAGGAGGCCGCGCGCTATTTCGGCGGCGTGGCGGAAGCGAAGTCCGCACCGAAGAAGGACATCAGCGTCGATTACGAGATCGGCGATCAGGTCAAGGTGCTCGACGGCCCGTTCGCGAGCTTCAACGGCGTGGTGGAAGAACTCGATTTCGACAAGGCGAAGGTCAAGGTCAGCGTCTCGATCTTCGGCCGTGCCACGCCGGTCGAGCTCGACTTCGAGCAGGTCGAACTGGTGAAGTAACGGCCGGGGAGGCGTCTCGCCGTCCGGCCCACACACGTCCACACTCGCACCCACCCACCGTCATCCCAGCGAAAGCTGGAATGGCTGGCCGCCGGGCGTCCTTGCTGCACCCGATCCCAGCTTTCGCCGGGATGACGGACGGGAACGGGGTCAGGCGGGGCTGCCGGGCGATTCCATGTGATCCTTTCCTACATGCACGATTTCTGTCTATGTTCCTCGTATGTTCTATTCGATGAACGATTCGCGCGTTGGCATGCCGGCAATCTCCTCCTCGTCAGGGGGCGACGGACAAGGTGACACCGATGCGGTCTTCACGATCGGAAAGTCACATCCGGTGCGCGCGGGCGATCTACAAGTATCTGGCGTGAAAGGGAAAACACACCAAGTTTACACATGCCAAAACCCCGCATGAGTGTCAGGCGCCGGCGTCACCTTGCGCCGCCCCCGCAGGCACTATCGCTTGCATTTTGCCCCGTGCGCGCTATCTGCGCGCCTTCCCACGCGACAGCACCGGGAACCATTGCGGGAGGTCTGCCCCGGTAGACCGCTTGACCGCTTACCATGAGGCTCTGCGTTCGCGCGGGGCCGACAGTGAGAAAGGAGTGGCCTCATGGCCAAGAAGATCACCGGCTATATCAAGCTGCAGGTGCCGGCTGGCGTTGCCAACCCCAGCCCGCCGATCGGCCCCGCGCTGGGCCAGCGCGGCGTCAACATCATGGAATTCTGCAAGGCGTTCAACGCCGCGACGCAGGATCTCGAAAAGTCGATGCCGATCCCGACCATCATCACGGTCTATGCGGATCGCTCGTTCACTTTCGTCACCAAGACTCCGCCCGCCAGCTTCCTGATCAAGCGTGCGGCCAAGCTCAAGTCGGGCTCGAAGGAGCCGGGCAAGGTTTCGGCCGGAACGATCAAGCGCTCGCAGCTTGCCGAGATCGCAGAGACCAAGATGAAGGATCTCAACGCGAACGATATCGAGCAGGCGACCAAGATCATCGAAGGCTCCGCGCGTTCGATGGGCCTCGAAGTGGTGGAGGGCTGATCCGATGGCAAAGCTGACGAAGAAGCAGAAGACGCTCGCCGAGCTCGACGCCGAGAAGCTGTACAACGTCGAAGAGGCGCTGAGCACCCTGCGCCAGTACGCGAGCAAGAAGTTCGACGAGACGGTCGAGGTCGCGATGAACCTCGGCGTCGATCCGCGCCACGCCGACCAGATGGTCCGCGGCATGGTCTCGCTGCCCTCGGGCACGGGCAAGGACGTCAAGGTCGCGGTCTTCGCGCGCGGCGACAACGCCGACAAGGCGCTGGCCGCCGGGGCCGACAAGGTCGGCGCCGAGGACCTGATGGAAGACATGCAGAACGGCAACCTCGACTACGACCGCGTGATCGCGACGCCCGACATGATGGGCGTGGTCGGCCGCCTCGGTAAGATTCTGGGTCCCAAGGGCCTGATGCCGAACCCGAAGCTCGGCACCGTGACGCCGAACGTGGAACAGGCCGTGAAGGACGCCAAGGCGGGCCAGGTCGAATTCCGCGTCGAGAAGCAGGGCATCATCCATTCCGGCATCGGCAAGCTCTCGTTCAAGGACGAGGACCTGCTGAAGAACTTCAAGGCGCTGACCGATGCCGTGGTGAAGGCCAAGCCGAGCGGCGCCAAGGGCAAGTACGTGCGCAAGGTCACGCTGACGAGCTCGATGGGCCCGGGCCTCAAGCTTGACCTCACCGAGGTCGAAGGCGCCTGATCCAGCCTGATTACGCGATTGAGGGCCGGGAGGAGCGATCTTCCCGGCCCTTTCTCTTTGTGCGCCGGAAAGATCGGCCCTGCGGCGCGTTCCCTCGGTAAGCTGATTCAAGGAGCAGACCGATGAGTTCCATCTGGGGCGTCGCCGTCATTCTCGGCCCGATCATTCTCCTCGTCGTGGCGATCTACGTCTGGATGAGGAACAAGCAGGACGGCAACCGCACGGTCGAGCAATCGGAGCGCGGCGCCCGCAAGCTGCGCGAGGACCTCGACGAGCGGCAGGACCGGACGATCGATCTCTAGGCGCTAGCGCTTGAGCAGCCGGCGTGCGCCCGCGAGCGCGCCGCTTCGGCCGGCCATGCGCTTCGCTCTGGCCACCGAGCCGTCGAAGGCAGCCAGAGCGCCGAGCAGAAGCCGGTTGGCCCCGCGGCCGCGCAGAAGGAAGAAGCTCGCCGCCTCGGCAGAGGCAGTGCCGAACAGCGCCTTGTGCGCGCCGTTCCCTTCCGTGAAGTCGAAGAACCGGAACCGCCGCTCCGCGAAGAGGCGCTCCAGCGCCGCGAGCTGCAGGACGGTGCCGGGCGAGAGATGGGCGGTGTCCGGATGATAGCCGAGCCAGGCGTAGACGAGCGTATCGCCCTCGACTGGAAGGCAGAGGTAGCTCGCCGGCTCCCCGTTCAGGAACAGGATGAAGGCCCGCAGGCGATCCGCAGCCGCGGCATCGCGCAGCCGGGTCTGCTCCGCAGCCGCCTCGGGGAGCCCGGCATCGAGATACCGGCCCTGATAGGTTGCGCGCGACAGCGGCAGCGCGGCTTCCATGAAAGCGTCGAAGCCCGCCGCGCCGCGATACTCGCGCAGATCCAGCGCGCCGCCGTCCGCCTCGGCGAACCGGCGCAGCTTGCGCCGCAGCGTCGAGCGGGTCTTGCCCGAGAACCCGGCCATGTAACTCTCGAAGCCGCCGTCCATCGCGATGTAGTGCCGGCGGAAGCGCTGGATGCCGCCCGGAATCATGTGGGGATGATGCGCGATCAGCCGCTCGGCCGCTTCGGCGGGAGCCGACAGCACGCGGAAGCCGTCGGCATCGTCCGTCAGGCCGGGAAGCTCGCGGCAGGTTCCGGCGACGACCTGCTCGAGAGAATGGGCCACCGTGATCAGCCGCCGCGGCACTGCGAGCACCTGCCGCGAACCGACGACGAAGCGGATCGGCGTTTCCGCCCCCATCAGCTCGCGCCGTAGAGGCTGTTCGAGATGAACTGTTCGGCCAGGCGCATGCCGGTGCGCATGCGGCTCGCCGGCAGCACCGGGCGCACGCTCGCGAAGGGCGAGGGGGCCGGCGGATTGTCGGCATACGTCGCGCTCGTCACGCCCGGCATGTCGGCGATGCCCCTGCACAGGATCTCGAACCGGCGGCGCACGATCGCGTTGACCCGCATTCGCGCGCGGCACAGCAGTTCGAAGCTGTGCGAGACGAGCGTGAAGCTCGACAGGTTGTGATCGCGCGCGTGGCGGATCGCCGCCAGCATCTCGCGCGAGGAGATCGCCGTGACCTGCGCGTGGCGCAGGCCGCCGCCGAAGGTGCGGATGCAGCCGGTCGGCACTTCGATCACTCCGCAGTGGCGGACAGGCCGGCGATGCCGGCGGCTGAGCGAGATGCGGCACGCGCCATCGGCGACGCCCGGGGTATGGCTCGTATCGTAAGTGAGCCCGATCTCGGCGAGCGCGCGCAGGGTGTCGTCGTTCGCGCCGTAGTTGCCCGCGCGAAAGGCGACCGGTCGCGGCGCGCCCGCGGCCATCAGCATGTCGCGCGCCCATTCGAGGATTGCGCACTGTTCGTCGAACCGGAAGTTAGCGATGTTCCGGCCTGTCCGCCCGCCGAAGGGGTTGGCGCTACCGGCCAATTCGAGCCATTCGGTATGACAGTGGAGCTGGACGTCGTGGCCCGCCTCCACGATCGGGCGGACCACGTCGACGATTGCCTCGCGCCCCCACAGCAGCGCAGGCATTGGATCGACGAAGAACACGCCCTTGAGGCCGTGCCGCTCCATCAGGCGCATCTTGTAGAACACGCCGGCGGGACCGTCGGGCGTCTCTCCCGCGATCGAGCGCGCGAAGTTTTCCGCCCGGCCGAGGCCTGCGAGGCTCGACGCGTATTCGGTGTCGATCGTGATGTAGACCCCCGTCATAGGCGGAGGCTTAGCGATGCAAGGTTAAAACCGGGTTTTCACCGGCTCGAGCGCTTCAGATCCCGCCGGGGGTGAAGTCGAAGCCCAGCTCACCGAGGCCTTCGCATAGCGTGTGGACGCAGCTCTGCAGCGCATCGGGATCGGTCGAGCGGACGACGAAGTTCGCGCCCACCTTGCCTTCGCGGAAGAAGGGATAGCTGCCGATCTGACAGTTCTCGTGTGCCTGCTCGACCTCGCGCAGCAGCACGGCGACTTCGCTTTCGGGAATGTAGCCGCCGACGGTTTCGCTCAGCAGCGGAGCGCCGCCTTCCAGCGTACCGGTCAGCGCGTCGAGCATCTGCGCGGCGATGTGCGGCACCCCCGCCATCATGTGGACGTTGCCGATCTGGATTCCCGGCGCGCCCGACATGCGGTTGGGAATCAGCTCGGCACCTTCGGGCACGCGGGCCATGCGCAGGCGCCCTTCGTTGAGCCCGCCCCGGCCGGCATAGTACCGCTCCAGAACCGCGCGCGCCTCCGGATGGATCACCACCGGAACGCCGAGTGCGGCCGCCACCGCGTCCACGGTGATGTCGTCGTGCGTCGGGCCGATCCCGCCGGTGGTGAAGAGATAGTCGTTTTCCGCCCGCAGCGCGTTGACCGCGGCCACGATCCGGTCGAGCACGTCCGGCACCACGCGCACTTCCGACAGGCGGATGCCCTGCACCTGCAGCCAGCTCGCCACTTGCGCGATGTTCCGGTCGTGCGTGCGGCCCGAGAGGATCTCGTCGCCGATCACGACGAGGCCGGCGGTGTAGATGCGGTCGCTCATGGAGAACGGTTAGGCGAAGGCAGCTCAAGCCGCTAGCCCTCTCCCCTTCAGGGGAGAGGGTTGGGAGAGGGGGAGGCGCGCAACGCCGCCTTTCACGATCGCCAACCCCCTCTCAACTCCGGCTAGCTCGCTGCGCTCGCAAGCCTGCGTATCTCTCCCCTGAAGGGGAGAGAGTTATTCCGCCGCCTCGAGCTGCTCTTCGGGAACGCTCGCGTTCGCGCCCGCGCGGCGGAAGGCGATAACGCCGTCGTCCACCGGATCTTCCGCCATGCGCTTGCGGTCGAGCACGTATTCCTGGTTCAGCCGCCACGGGAAGTCGACTGCGTTCTTGGGCATGATATGCTTGGACCGCTGGATGTAGCCGGACGAGAAATCGAAGATGTCGTCGTCCTCCAGCGCGGCCTCCTCGGCTTCGCTCAGCACCGGCACGGCAATGTCGGTGCCCTTGGCCTTCATCTCGTTGAGCAGGCGGCAGACGTAATCCGAATTGAGATCGGCGCGCAGCGTCCAGCTGGCGTTGAGATAGCCGAACACCACCGCCAGGTTCGGCAGGTTCGAGAACATGCAACCCTTGTAATAATAGCGCTGCGCGAAATCGACCGGCGCTCCGTCATGGCTGACCGCGATCTTGCCCGCGATGGCGAGCTTCAATCCGGTGGCGGTGACGACGACGTCGGCAGGCAGGACCTCGCCGCTATCGAGTTCGATCCCGCCTTTCACGAAGCGTGCGATGCGGCCGGTCTTGATGTCCGCCTTGCCGCGCTTGATCGCTTCGAACAGGTCGTCGTCGGGCACCAGGCAGAGCCGCTGTTCCCACGGATTGTAGGGCGGAGTGAAGGCAGCCACGTCGTAGTCGCCGCCGCCGAAGATCTTGCGGATGCGCTTGTGCAGGAACTCCTTGACCTTCTCGGGCCGTTCGCGGGCGCGCTTGTAGCCGATGTCCTGCAGCTTGATGTTCTTCCAGCGAGTGATCCGGTAGGCGACCTCCTCGGGCAGGATCTTGCGCAGGAAGTTGGCGATCCGGTCCTTCGCCGGGCGGGAGAACATCCAGGTCGGCGTGCGCTGGAGCATGGTAACGTGGCCCGCCTGCCTGGCCATCGCAGGCACGATGGTGACGGCCGTCGCGCCCGATCCGATCACCACGACCTTCTTGCCGGCGTAGTCGAGATCCTCGGGCCAGAACTGCGGATGCACGACCTGCCCTTCGAATTCGCCGAAGTCGAACCCCGGGTCGTAGGGATCGTCGTAGTCGTAGTAGCCCGAGCCGAGGTAGAGGAAGTTGGCGGTGAGGGTGGTCGTGGTCCCGTCCGGCAGCTCGGCCGTGACGTGCCAGCGCGCCTCGCTGCTGCGCCAGTCGGCCGCCAGCACCTTGTGCCCGTAGCGGATATTGCCGCGAATGCCGCGCTCGTCGACGATGCGGTTCAGGTAATCGAGGATGGCAGGCGCGTCGGCGATCGATTTCTCGTGCTTCCACGGCTCGAACACGAAGCCGAGCGTGTGCATGTCGCTGTCCGAACGGATGCCGGGGTAGCGGAACAGATCCCAGGTTCCGCCGAGGTCCTCGCGCCGCTCGACGACTGCGTAGCTGCGGCCGGGACACATCATTTCCATGTGCGCCGCCATGCCGATGCCGGAAATTCCGGCGCCGACGATCAGCACGTCGAAATCGGGTGGTGTTGCTGACATTGGCCTCTCTCCCTCCTTACGCGAACGTAAACCATCGCGTGCGGGTTGGCGAGTCCCCATGGCAAATTGAAACCGACCGGCTCGGCGTCGGCGTGGTTATCGAGCCGCGGCCAGCGCGCGCTGTTCCGCCATGCCCATCGAGACGAGCAGCGGTTCGCTGTCCTGCCGTATCTTGAAGTCGGCCTTGCTGCCCATCCCGCGCCAGTCGGCGAGGATCAGCGACTGCGCCACCGCGCCGCCCAAGGTAGTGCCCGGGCCGGTGACGATGAACAGGTCGGGCGCGAACTCGCGCGCGGCTACTGTGATCGCGCGGGTGAAGTCGTAGGTCTCGGTGACCTGCGCGCCGAGCGTGTAGTCGCGCAGCGTTGGCACATCGGTGGAGCGCGGCCACCAGACCGCGCCGCGCCCGTCGATCATCGGCAGCGTGGGCTGGCCGAACAGGTCGGGCGCGAGCGCCGCGCGGCCCCGCTCGGCGACCGGCGCCTGGAGATACGTGTGGAAAGCGGCGTGGTTGCCGAGGCGCATCGGGAAACGCCCGTCGATCGGCTCGACCGCGCTCTCGAACGCCGTCAGTCCGGCTTCGTCGCCGGCCAGCACCAGCATTCCGCCAAGATCGATCGACAGCGCCAGCGTGTGATCGGCCCGGGCGTCGATCTCGGCGACCACGGCCAGCAGCGCGGCCTTGCGCGCCGGGTCGGGCCGCCAGTCGTCGCCGAGGAACGGATAGACGAGCTGTCCGCCGATCAGCGCTTCCTGCATCAGCGTGCCCATCGTGTTGGCGACGGTGAACCCATCCTCCGCCGAGACCGCGCCGGCGCAAGCGAGGGCGGAATACCAGCCCATCGAATTGCCCGTCACGGCGACCACCTCGATCCGCTCGCGGTCGATGGCGAGGAAGTCGCCCAGCGTGGCGGCGTAGATCAGGCCCGAAGCGTTGTCGCCGCGGGTGTGCTGCGCGAGGCTGAAGCGCTCGGCGCCATCGAGCGCGGTGAGCGTGTCCTGCCCCATGGCCGCCCGCTGCACGTCGAACGCCGCGAGCAGGGCGGCGTCGGGGAAGTGCCGGCCGAGATAGCCGAGTTCCGCCTTGTTGTAGGTCCCGCGCCCGGGGCAGACGACCACGGCGGTTTTCCGGTCGCTCATGCCTTGCCTCCCGCAAGAGCGCGCGCGGCGTCGAGGATACCATCCACGCTCGGCATCGTCGCGGCATAGGCGGGGCCGGTCGGAATGAAGCTGTCCTCCGCCACATAGCGGGCGTGCGGCTTGCTGGTGCGTTCGGTCAGCAACGTCATCAGCGCTTCCGCCAGTCCGCCGGTGCGGCGTGTCTCGTCGACCACGAGCACGTGCTCCGCGTCACCGAGCGCCTCCAGCAGCGCTTCCGCCGGCAGGGGGTTGAGCCAATGGAGGTCGATCACTCGCGCGGCGATCCCCTCCGCCGCCAGCCGTTTCTGCGCCCGCAACGAAAGATGCAGGCCGTTGGCATAGCTGACGATCGCCAGATCGCGGCCGTCACCGTGCGCCGTCACCTCGCCCAAACCGATCCGCTCGGACGGTTCCGGATAGTGCCGCAGCCACAGCCCATCGCCGGGCTCGTGCAGGTCGCGCATCGGGTAGAGCGCGATCGGCTCGAGGAACACGACCAGTCGCTGCTCCTCGCGCGCCAGCCGCACGCATTCGCGCAGCAGTTTCGCGGCGTCGGCGCCGTTCGACGGGCAGCAGAGGATCACCCCCGGCACGTCGCGCAGCACGGCGAAGCTGTTGTCGTTGTGGAAGTGTCCGCCGAAACCGCGCTGGTAGCCGAGGCCCGCAATGCGCACGACCATCGGGTTCGTGTACTGCCCGCCCGAGAAGAACGGCAGCGTCGCGCCTTCGCCGCGAAGCTGGTCCTCGGCATTGTGGTAGTAGGCGAGGAACTGGATCTCGGGGATCGGCAGAAACCCGTTCTGCGCCATGCCGAGCCCCAGGCCGAGGATCGACTGCTCGTCGAGCAGCGTATCGATCACCCGCGCGCGGCCGAAGCGTTGACCGAGCTTCTGCGTCACGCCGTAGACGCCGCCCTTGGTGCAGACGTCCTCCCCCATCAGCGCGATCTCGCGGTGCTCGAGCATCAGGTCGGTGAGCGCCCAGTTGATCAGGCGGCTCATGATCTGCGGGCTTTCCATCGCCTTGAGCTCGGCGCCGAACATGGCCTCGCGCGCTTCGGCGGAAGGGCCGTTGCTCGGGGCGTTCTCGCGCTTCGGCGGGATCAGGCTGGCCATGACCTCGGACGCCGTCTTCAGCCGCGGTCGCGTGACCGCTTCCGCCCGCACGCGTTCGACGCGCGCGAGCGTGTCCTGGTAGATCGCCAGCGCCTCCTCGCGCTCGAGCGCACCGGCTTCGCCGAGCAGCCGCACCGAGTGGAGCAGCGGGTCGTTCGCCTCCTCCGCCTCGACTTCGTGCTTCGCCATATAAGTCGTCGGCATGTCTGCCCCGGCATGGCCGTAGAGCCGTACCGTGCGCACATGGAGGAAGGCAGGCTTGCGCCGCGTGCGCACGAACTCGGCGGCGGCGCGCGCGGTGGCATAGGTGTCGTAGATGTCGAGCCCGTCGCAGGCGAAATAGCCGAGGCCGGGGCGATGCGCGAAATTGGCTGCGATCCAGCCGCTGGGGGTCTTGGTCGAGATGCCGATGCCGTTGTCCTCGCACACCCACAGCACCGGCATCGGGACCTTCTGGAACGCCGTCCAGCAGCTCGTGTTGATCGCCCCTTGCGCGGTCGAGTGGTTGGCGCTGGCATCGCCGAAGCTGCACATGACGATGGCATCGTCGGGCAGGGCCTGATGCTCGGGCTTCACGCGCTTGGTCAGCCCCACGGAGTACGCCGCGCCGACGGCCTTTGGCAGATGGCTGGCAATGGTCGAGGTCTGCGGCGGAATGTTGAGCGCCTTGGAGCCGAGCACCTTGTGCCGCCCGCCGGAGATCGGGTCCTCGCGCGAGCAGGCGAAGCTCAGCAGCATGTCCCACAGGATCGACTGGCCCGGCACCTGGTTCGCGCGCTCGATCTGGAAGGCCGCGTCGCGGTAGTGGAGGAAGGCCATGTCGGTCGGCCGCAGCGCCGCCGCGACCGCGGCCATGCCTTCGTGGCCGGACGAGCCGATCGTGTAGAATCCCTCTCCGGCCGCCTGCATCCGCCGGCTGACGAGATCGAGCGCGCGGGTCAGGCAGCCCGACCTGAAGAGCTGCACCGCGATCTCCGCCGAGAGCGGCCCGTGCGGCTCCGCGCCATGCGGCAGGTCGCCTTGCGCCACACGGCGGAGGAAGTTCTCGTGAACGATTGTCGCCCGATCCATTGCGCGGTTGCTAGACTGTCCCACGCAAAAGGAAAGGGTGCGAAATCAGTCGACGGGCGGCATGGACCTAGCGCGCCGGCTTGCATAGAACGCCTCCTTTCCCAGGGGAGACAGATCACCATGAAAGCCAGCGTCGCATCCGTCATTGCCAGCCTGCTGTTTGCCACTTCGCTCAGCGCGCAGGACCAGGAACCGCAGCCCTCGCCGAACCCGGTGGAGGAGCAGGAGGTCGACGCATCGCAAGGCGACGAAGGGCCGCTTCCTACCGAAGGCAGCGGCGAGCAGGTGACCTCCAGCCCGGTCGACCCGGTGGAGAGCGAGGCGGACAAGGCCAAGTGGGACGTCACGGCACCGCGCGGGGCGACGATCCGGCAGATTCCGATCCGCACCGACGAAGGCACGTGGATGGACGTCGACGTCTCGCCCGACGGCCGCACGGTGGCCTTCGCGCTGCTCGGCGACATCTACACCATGCCGATTTCCGGCGGCCCGCCCCGGCGCATCGCCGAAGGGCTGGCCTGGGAAGTGCAGCCGCGCTTCTCGCCCGACGGGAGCCGGATCGCCTTCACCTCCGACCGCGGCGGCGGCGACAACATCTGGCTGATGAACACCGACGGGTCGGACAAGCGGCAGGTCACCAAGGAGAAGTTCCGCCTGCTCAACCAGCCGACCTGGAGCCCCGACGGGCGCTTCATTGCGGCGAGGAAGCATTTCACGACCGGGCGTTCGCTGGGCACCGGCGAGGTCTGGATCTATCATGTCTCCGGCGGCAGCGGGGTGGCGCTGGTCGAGCGCGCCAGTGAGCAGCTTCAGAAGGAACTGGGCGAACCGATCTACGCGCCCGACGGAAGCGCGATCTACTACACCCGCAACGTCACCCCGGGTCCGATCTTCGAATATGCGCAGGATTCGACCCAGAGCATGTTCGAGATCGAACGCTACGACCTCAAGACCGGCGAGGTCACCACGGCGGTCTCCGGCTACGGCGGCTCGGTCCGTCCCAACCCCTCGCCCGACGGCAAGCTGCTTTCCTTCGTGCGGCGCGACAAGGATCAGTCGCAGCTCTGGGTCAAGAACCTGGAGACGGGCGAGGAACGGATGATCTACGGCGATCTCGATCTCGACATGCAGGAGACCTGGGCGGTCTACGGCGTCTATCCCAACATGGACTGGACGCCGGACAGCCGCAGCCTGGTGTTCTGGGCGGGCGGCAAGCTGCGCCGGGTGAACGCCGATGGTGGCGGGCTCAGCGAGATCCCTTTCACGATCGACGACACCCGCGGTGTCGCCGACGCACCTCATCCGGTGATCCCGGTGGCGCCCGATACTTTCGTCGCGAGAATGCCGAAGTTCGCGGCGATCTCGCCCGATGGAGACCGCGTCGTCTTCGCCAGCCTCGGCAAGCTCTACGTCAAGGACACTGTCGGCGGCGAGCCGCGGCGGCTGACGCAGCAGGACGAGGCGCTGGAGCTGTGGCCCGCCTGGTCGCGCGACGGGCGCCAGCTTGCCTGGGTGCGCTGGACCGACACGGGGCTCGGCGAAATCGTGGTTGCCAACGCCACCGGCCGCAACGTGCGCACGGTGACCAGCCAGCCGGGGCACTATGCGGTGCCGCAGTTCTCGCCCGACGGCCGAACGCTCGTGTTCGAGAAGCGCGCGGGCGGCGACCTGACGGCGCCCGAGTATTCGGAGGACCCGGGCGTCTACCGTGTTCCGGTATCGGGCGGCACGCCGGAGCTGATCGCGCGCGATCTCGGCGATCCGCAATTCGGCGCCGACGGCGAGCGGGTGTTCATGCTCGGCCGGGAGGAGGGCAAGCTGCAGCTCATCTCCGCCGACCTCAACGGCGAAGCGCGCCGCGTGCATGCGCAGGGCGAGCTGGCGAGCGAGTTCCGCGTCTCGCCGAACGGCGAGTTTTTCGCCTTCCGCCAGAACTACGAGGTCTTCGCGATGCCGCTGATGCCCGGCGGGCAGGCGGTCGAAGTCGATGAAGAGGCAAAGGTCCTGCCCGTGGTCCGCGCCAGCAAGGGCGGCGCCGAATACATCGGCTGGTCGGGGGGGGGCGATACGCTCTACTGGTCGATGGGCCCGACGGTTTACCGCGCTACGGCCGCGGCCATGTTCCCGCGCGCACCGCAGGCGGAAGGTGCGCCCGGCTTCACCCCGCCCGAGAGCGGCATCTCGATCGCGCGCACCCTGCGCGCCGACAAGCCGAGCGGCACGGTCGCACTGACCGGGGCGCGCATCCTGACCATGACGGGCGAGGATGCCGGCGCGATCGACAACGGCACGATCGTGATCGAGGGCGACCGGATCGTCGCGGTTGGACCGGCCGGCAGCGTCAGCATCCCAGGCGGTGCGACGGTGATCGACGCCAGCGGCAAGACGATCATGCCCGGCCTGGTCGATGCCCACGCCCACGGGCCTCAGGGCGCGGGCGACCTCGTGCCGCAGCAGAATTGGGCGCTGGTCCAGGAACTGGCGATGGGCGTGACCACGATTCACGATCCCTCGTCCAGCGCGAGCATGATCTTCGCCGCCTCGGAGCGCCAGCGCGCCGGCAAACTGCTCGGCCCGCGCATCTTCTCGACCGGCGAGGTCGTCTACGGGGCCAAGGCCGCGGACGTCTACGCGCGGATCGACAGTTACGAGGATGCGCTCGCCCACGTTCGCCGGATCAAGGCGCAGGGCGGCATCTCGATCAAGAACTACAACCAGCCGCGGCGCGAGCAGCGCCAGCAGGTCGTCGCCGCCAGCCGGGCGGAGAACATGCTGGTGGTGGCCGAGGGCGGATCGCTGTTCGGCATGGACATGGCCCTGGTCGCCGACGGCAATTCGACGATCGAGCACAACGTGCCGGTCGACGTGATGTACGAGGACGTGCTGCAGTTCTTCGGCCAGAGCCAGAGCAACTACACCCCGACGCTGGTGGTGACGTACGGCGGGCTCGCTGGCGATCCGTACTGGCGCCAGGCGACCGACGTGTTCGAGAACCCGCTGCTTGTCCACACGCCGCCGCGCCAGCTGCTCGCGGCGACCGCGCGCCGGGTGAAGGCGCCCGAGTGGGCCTTCGTCGACGACGACAGCGCACGCGAGGCGGCCAAGCTCGCCGACCGCGGCGTGAAGGTCGCGATCGGTGCGCACGGGCAGCAGGCGGGCGTCGCAGCCCACTGGGAGCTGTGGAGCTTCGTACGCGGCGGCATGACGCCGGTGGAGGCGCTGCGGGCGGGCACGATCGTGGCCGCGCAGTCGCTCGGCATGGCGCAGGACATCGGTAGCATCGAGCCGGGCAAGCTCGCCGACCTCGTGGTCCTCTCGGCCGATCCCTCGCAGGACATCAGCGCGAGCGACGAGATCGAGCGGGTCATGCTGGGCGGCCGCCTCTACGACGCGCGGACGATGAACGAAGTCGAGACCGGCGACTTCCAGCGCCTGCCCTACTGGTGGGAGGACTGAGGCTCGCTTCGCTGCATCGCCCCTCGCAGCCGGGCCCACAGGAACTCGGCTGCGAGAACCGCGAGCAGCGACAGGCCGAACAGCGGCAGCAGGATCGCCAGCGCGGCGATCGCGAACCATAGCCGCGGGCCGAGGGGCCGCTCGTCACCTGCGGGCGCGCCGAGTTCTCCGCGCGGGCGGCGCTTCCACCACATCGCGGCGCCGAGCGCGCTCACGGCGATCAGCGCCAGCGCGGTGGCGAGGCCGAGGAGCTGGTTGGCGAGGCCGAAGAGCTGCCCTTCGTGCCAGGCGATACCGTAGTTGACCGCGCGGTCGATCGGATGCTGGTCGGCGAACCCCCTGCGGCCGGTCTCGGCGCCGGTCAGAGGATCGTAAGTGACCGAGCGCACGAGCGGGCGGTTCTGCGCCTGCGACTTAGCGGTCCACTTGTTGCCCGTCGGCGGACCGAAGAGCTGCGGCGCGTGCGGCGGCAGAACCAGCGCGGGAAAGGCGAGGTTCTCCCGCTCCGCCCTCGCGACAAAGGCGGAAAGTGGAAGGCCCTCCGGAGGCTGTTCAGGCGTGTGCGCCATCGCGCCGTGCGCGTGGCCCGAATGGCCGCCGCCAGCGCCAATCTTCCATTCTTGCGGCCCCTCGATCAGGCCGAGCTCGATGCGTGCCCACTTGAAGCCGCTGCCCCATACGCTGGCCCAGGGCAGACCGCTGGCGAGCATCACCAGCACCAGTCCCGAGATCGAGAAGCCGGTCACTCGGTGGAAATCCCTGAGCAGCGGCCGCCCGCGCAGCGACGGGCGCGGCCAGAACGTGCCGGCCGCTCTGAACGGCCGCGGCCACCAGAGGTAGAGGCCGCTCAGGATCATCACGATCGTCCAGCTCGCCACCAGCTCGACCAGCGCATCGCCCCAGTCCCCGAGCAGCAGCGTGCCGTGAATCCGCGAAACGGTGGCCGAGATGCGGGCCTCGGGGTCGAGCGCGCCGAGCACTTCGCCCTGCGGCGAAACATAGACCTCGGCCAGTTGGCCGCTCGGCAAGGCAAGCTGGAGCATGGCCGCGTCGCCGGGGTTCTCCGGCAGCCGATAGTGATTGAACCGGCTGCCGGGATAGGCCGCCATCGCGGCGTCGAGCTGTGCGTCGGCCGATACGGCGTCCTGCGCCGGGAGCCCGCGGAACGCGCTTTCCTCCCACCGGTCGATCTGCGGCTTGAACAGATAGATCGCCCCGGTGGCGGCGAGGATCAGGATGAACGGCAGCACGAACAGCCCGGCATGGAAATGCCAGCGCCAGACCCTGCGATAGAGCGCCGTGTCGGCCATGATGCTTCCCCCCTAGAACCGGGCACGGACGCCGCCGAACACGGCGCGCCGTTCCACCGGATAGAAGATCGCCGATTCCGGCGTGGCGCTGATCGCCGCGCTGATGTCGCCGACGGTTTTCTCGCCCAGCAGGTTGCGGGCGTCGAGGAACACGTCGATCCCCTCGGCGACCGTCGCGCCCGCGCTCAGCCCGACCAGCGCATAGCCGTCGACCCGCAGCGTGTTCGCATAATCCGCCCAGGCGCCGCGCGGCACCCATTCGACATTGGGCGCGACATGGAGCGCGTCCGTGCCCAGCCGCAGTTCGGCGCGATAGACGTGCTCGGGCACGACCGGCAGGCGGTTGTCGCCGTACTGCGGATCGCCGACGAAGCGGAAGTCGCTGTACTGGTAGATCTGGCGGAGCTGGAGCCACTCGGCGACGTTCAGAGCCAGCGCTGCCTCGATCCCCTGATGCCGCGTCTCGCCCGCGTTGAAGGTCGCGGCCGGAATGTCCGGTCCGACATCGAATTGCAGCAACTCGCCATCGAGATCGGCGCGATAGGCGGCGATGTCCCACTCCCCGATGCCCGTGCGGCCGCGCGCGCCGACTTCGAAGCTCCACGCGCGCTGCGGATCGAGGTCGACGAAGCTGGCGATCTGCGCCAGCTCGATGAAGCCGGGGAATTCGACCGAGCGGCTGTAGTTGGCGAAGATCTGGACGCCTGCCGACGGTTCGTAGAGCAGGCCGAGCTTGGGTGAGAAGGCGTCGTAGTCGGCGCGGCCCGTCACGTCCGCGGGGCCGCCCTGAAACGCGTCGTAGCGCAAGTGCTGCTCGCGGTAGCCATCGGCGTAGATGCCGCCCGCGATCAGTTGCAGCGAGTCGATCGGGCGGAAACGCACCTCGCCGTAGAGGTTGGCGGTCCGGGCATCCTGCTTCGCATCGAACGTCAGCTCGCCGCGCTGGCCGTCGAGATTGACGAAACGCTTCGAGGCGACATCGCCGAACCGTGCCTCTCCGCCCAGCGTCAGCTCGAACGGGCCGGATGCGTAGTCGAGCCGCACATAGACGCCCCGGTCGACCGACTCCTGATCGACCACCTGGAAGATCGGGTGATAGAGTGACTTGGCGTTGACGAAGACCCCTGCATCGAGCTGTCCTCCGCTAAACGAAAGCCGCGTGCGGTTCTGCAGCCGGACCGAGTCGATGTCCCGCGCCTGATCGCCGGCGAAGTTGCCGGTCTCGGGTGCGTTCAGGACGGTTGCGAGATCGAGCGCGCCGGGCAGTTCCTGATCGATGTCGTTCACGCTGGCGTAGAAGCGCGTCTCGATCGACTCCGTGACATCGAGCCCGACATTGCCGTGGAAGCGAAGCGAGCGCCGCTTCGCATGATCGCGCTCGCCGTCCGAACCGTCGACGCTGAGCGCAGCCCACGCGTTGCCCGGCCCCATCTGCGTGCCGGCCGAGACGAGTCCGCGATACGTCTCGAAGCTGCCGACATCGCCGCGCAGGTAGAGCCCCGACGCGGTCTCGCCGGTCGGCGTCACCCCGTTGATCGCACCGCCGAGCGTGCCCGAGCCGAAGCGCAGCGCATTGGCGCCGCGATAGACTTCGAGGTAGTCGAAGAAGATCGGCTCCAGTTCCTGAAAATCGCCGTTGTCGTCGGCGAGATTGATCGGCACCCCGTCCTGCAGCAGCGTGATGCCGCGCATGTGGTAGCCGCGCGACAGGCCCGATCCGCGGATCGAGATGCGCACCTCCTGCCCGTAGCGCGGCTGGAGGTAGACGCCCGGCGAGAACGCGAGCGCGTCGCGCAGCGAGACGAGCGACTTGTCGGCATATTCGTCGTGCGTGACGACATCGGTGCCGCCGGGCGTCGCCGCGGCGCGCGCTTCGGCTTCGTCGGCCGCCCGGGTGCCGGTCACGATGATCGTGCGGCCCTCCCCTTCGGCGGCGGTTTCTGCGTGGGCGGGCAGGGCGCAGGCGAGCAGCGATCCCGCCAGCGCAAGGCGTGGAATGGTCATGGTGTCCTCCCGTGGACGTTCAGGCACTTACGAGCCGCTCGAGCTTGTCGAGCGAGGTCTCGGCGCTTTCGTGATGGTCGATGATCGACTGCAGCTTGCCCTCGCGGTCCATCAGGAACACCGAGGCGGTGTGGTCGACGGTGTAGCCGCCGCCTTCCGTCGGTACTTTCTCGTAGAAGGCGTGGTAGGCGCCGACGATCGCGTCGACCTGCTCCCTCGTGCCGGTAAGACCGAGGATCGGCGTGTCGAACAGCGCGACATAGCGGCCGATGTCCTCCGGCGTGTCGGATTCCGGATCGACCGAGACGAAGACGATTTCGAACCCGTCGCCCTGCTCGCCCATCCGCTCCCGCAATTGCGCCAGCCGCGCGAGGGTCGTCGGGCAGACGTCGGGGCAGCGGGTGAAGCCGAAAAAGATGGCGAACGGCTTGCCGGCGAGCGTCCCGTTGGTGACCGTGGAGCCGTCGGGTGCGATGAGGGCGAAAGAGCCACCCACCGCGTCGGCGTAGGCTGCCGCTTCGGGCGGCTCCTCGTTTCGATTCAGGAGGGCGTAGAGCCCCGCGCCGGCTGCGAGCAGGACGAGGAACCAGAGGATCGTGCGCGCGGCCTTGAGGCGCTTTGCCGGGCCATCGGCGGGTGCGGGGTCAGCCATGGTGTGCCTTCCCGGGTCCGGCGGCGCCGATGGGCTGGACTGCGAGCTCCACTTCGATGCGGCCCGCTTTCTCGAACTCGAGCGTCAGCGGCACTGCGTCGCCGCGGGCGAGGGGGCGCTGCAGGTCCATCAGCATGATGTGATAGCCGCCCGGCTCCAGCGTCACGGTTCCGCCTGCGGGAATTTCAAGACCTTCCGCGAGCTGACGCATGCGCATGATGCCGCCCGTCATGTCGATCGTGTGGACCTGTACATCCCCCGCGATGGAGGCCGCGCCGCCGATCAGGCGATCGGGTGCGCCGCCCGGGTTGATGATCGTCAGGAAGGCGCCGCCGGCGTCCTGGCCGGGCGCGGTCTCACGCGACCACGCGCGCTCCACGGTGATGCGGCTGGCAGTCGCCTCGGCGGGGGCATCAGCGTCGGACGCTGGACCACAGGCGGATAGGGGCAGGGCGAGAGCGAGCGCAGCGGCGACGGCTTTCACCACGCGGCGAGCCTTCGGCTGCCTCTGAGGACAGCGCTGGATAACAGTCATGTTCGATTACTCCGACAGCCCGGCGCGCGAGCGCGCAGCCGGGAGGTTGGCCAAAGGATCAGGTCAGATCGTCAGGCCGCTGCCGGAGGGCCGCGCAGAGGCGGCAGGAGGTAGCGAAAACGTGCGAGCGGCGCCGCTCGAACGGGCGCGAGGCCGAGCACGAGGATGAACGCGACTGCCGCGGCGAGCAGGATCGCATCGACCCCGCCGAGCGCGGCCTTGGAAAGCCCGGTGAAGGCGCATTGATCCGCCTTGGCTGCCTCGCTGGAATGGCCGGCACCCTTTTCGGCGTTCACCGGCACGGCAAGCTCGATCGTCTCGACCTCGCCCGCGCTCCCGGTGCAGACGGTCACCGTCAGCACTTTGTCGGGCGTGCTGGAGACCATCATGCCGGCGGGGATCGCCGCTTTGATGAAGAACGCCAGCACCAGCAACACGATCGCCAAATGGCGATGCCTGCGAATCGAGGCGCGCAACTGCGTCATCGGGCGCACGCCATAAGCACCGCGGCGGCCCCTGTCACCGGCTCATCGGCTTGCGCCTGCCCACCACTCCAGAATGGCGGCCGTCAGGGGATTGGCAGGGTCGGCGAGCAGTTTTGCCGTCAGTGCGAGGCACATGACGATCAGCAGCGGCCGCACTGCCTTGCCTCCGAAGCGCAACGCGCTGTGCGCACCGACGTAACCGCCCGCAACGCTCGCGACCGCCATCGCCAGGCCTGGCACGATCAGAACCTCGCCGGCAGCGAGCAGCACGGTGAGGCTGGCAAGGTTGCTTGCGAAGTTGAGCAGCTTGGTATGCGCGATCGCATTGACGGTGCCGAGGCCGAACACCGCGATCAGCACGGTGGTCAGAAACGAGCCGGTGCCGGGGCCGAAGAAGCCGTCGTAAAACCCGATCACCAGCGCCACCAGGAGCAGCAGGATCGGCCGGGCGCGCACGTGCCGGTCCTCGTCGCTCAGGTTGGGCTTGAGCGAATAGTAGATGACCATGGCGATCAGAAGCACAGGGATCAGTCCGGAGAGGAACTCGGGATCGATTCTGGTGAGCACGAACGCCCCGCCGACCGAACCGAGAAAGGCAGCGATCGCCGGGCCGCCGAACCGCTTCAGGTCGATCCGGCCCTTCCGCGCGAACGTGACGACGGCGGTGGCCACGCCGAATGTGCTTTGCAGCTTGTTCGTTCCGAGCGCGGCCGCGGGCGATGCTCCGGCTGCGAGAAGCGCGGGAAGCGTCAGCAATCCGCCTCCGCCCGCCATGGCATCCACTGCCCCGGCCAGGAAAGCGACCGCCATCAGGAAGGCGACGAGTTCGAACGTGAGCTCCATCCGCCGGCCCATAGGCTCGCTGCCGGAGAGGGCAATGGCCCGATGTCACCGGCGGCGCATTTTGAATGGGAGCGGCGGTGCGGGCCTCACGCCGGCCCGCGGCGGAAAGGTGCTATTCCTCCACAGGCCTCTGCGCGGCGCGGTCGTCCTGTTCGAACCCACCGCCGAGCGCGACGAACAGCGTGGCGCGGTTCTGCAGCCAGGCGCGGCGGGTGGCGAGAAGCTGCTGCTGGGCGCTGAACAGGTTGCGCTCTGCATCCAGCACTTCGAGGTAGTCCGCAACGCCTTCCCGATAGCGCAGACGGGCGATGCGGGCGATTTTCTCCTGCGCCGCGAGCGCGCGTTCGAGCGTCTCGACCTGCTCGGCGAGATAGCGCCGTCCGGCGAGCGCGTCGGCCACTTCGCGGAACGCGGTCTGGACCGTGCGGTCGTAGTTGGCGACCTGCTCCACTTCCAGCGCGCGGGCGAGGTCGAGATCGGCCTCGCGTGCGCCCCAGTCGAAGATCGGGAGGCTGATGGTCGGGCCGAAGCTCCAGCCGAGGCCGTCCGAATCGAACAGTCCGCCGAGGCTTTCGGAGCTGAAGCCGGCGCTGCCGGTCAGCGAGATCGTCGGGAAGAACGCCGCCCGCGCCGCGCCGATATTGGCGCGCGCCGCACGAAGCTGCTCCTCAGCCGCGATGATGTCGGGGCGGGCGAGCAGGAGATCCGACGGCAATCCAGCGGCGAGCCGCCGTTCGTCGGCCTGTGCGGCAAGGGTCAGGCCCTGAGGCAGGCTCTGGGGCACGGTTCCGCCGACCAGCACTGCAAGCTGGTTGCGGAGCTGCGCGAGCGCGAGCCGCTCGGCCGCGAGCTGCTGCTCGGCCTGGGTGAGCAGCGTCTCCGCCTGCCGATAGGGCAGGGCCGAAGTCACGCCGGAGTCGAGCCGGAGGCGCGCGATCCGCAGGCCTTCGCGGCGGGACTGCGCCGTCGCCTCCGCCAGCGCGACCTGTTCTTCGGTCTCGACAATCTCGAAGTAGGTGTTGGCGGTATCGGCGATCAGCGAGAGATAAAACGCACGCTGGGCGGCGATCGTGGAGAGATACTCGGCACGCGCCGCTTCGCTCAGATTCGCGATACGGCCCCAGAAATCGAGTTCGAAGGCGCTGATGCCGACGCCGACCTGGAAGCGGTTGTAGGTCACCGAACCGGGCGTATCGCCGCCCTCGCCGCCGCCACCACCGCCGAGCGCAGGATTGCCGGCGAGCGACTGGCGCGTGCGCACGCCGCTCGCGTCGGCAACCACAGTGGGCAGCCGGCGGCTGTCCTGGATGCGATAGCGGGCGCGGGCCTGCTCGATCCGCGCGGTCGCCGCGACGAGGTCGCGGTTGTTCTCCAGCGCGCTTGCGATCAGCCCCTCCAGCCGCGGGTCGAGGAACCAGTCGCGATAGGAGAGCTGCGAAGCGACGACCGTGCCGTCGGGCCGCAGCTCGCCGTCATAGGCGGGGGTGACTGCCAGCTCGGGCCTGGCGTGCTCGGGCGCGAAGTTGGCGCACCCAGCGAGCGCGGTCGAAAGTGCGGCGAGGGCGATCAGGCGTTTCATCGTGCGGGCTCCTCCCCGGAAGGCGGGACCGGTGCTTCCTCGATATGACCCGCGGCCACAGGCTGCTTGCGGCTGATGTTCCGCCTGACGAGCAGGTAGAGCATCGGGATCAGGAAGATGCCGAACACGGTCGCGGCGATCATGCCGCCCATCACGCCCGTGCCGACCGCGATGCGGCTGGCCGCGCCCGCGCCGCTCGCCAGCACCAGCGGCACCATGCCCATGGTGAAGGCGAGCGACGTCATGATGATCGGACGCAGACGCAGGCGCGCCGCGGCCTTCACCGCATCGATCCGCCGCTTGCCGAGTTCTTCCTCCTCGATCGCGAATTCGACGATCAGGATGGCGTTCTTCGCGGCGAGGCCGATGATGGTGATCAGCCCGACGTTGAAGTAGACGTCGGCCGAAAGCCCGCGCAGCATCGTGAACAGTACCGCTCCGAGCACGCCGGTCGGCACGATCAGCAGCACCGCCAGCGGCACCGCCCAGCTTTCGTAGAGCGCGGCGAGCACCAGGAAGACGACCACGACCGAGAGACCGAGAAGCAGGCCGATCTGGCCGCCGGCCTGCTTCTCCTCGAACGAGATGCCGGTCCACTCGTACCCGATGCCCTGCGGAAGCTGGCCGGCGAGCCGCTCCATCTCCTCGAGCGCGGCGCCCGAGGATTCGCCCGGCGCCGCCATGCCCGAGAGGGTCATGGCCGGATAGCCGTTGTAGCGCGAGAGGCTGGCAGGCGCGGCCGACCACTCGACTTCGGCGAAGGCACTGAAGGGTACGAGCTCGCCCTGCTGGTTCGGAATGCGCAGAGACAGCACGTCCTCCGGCTGCATGCGGTAAGGGGCATCGGCCTGCACCAGCACCTGCAGCACGCGCCCGTCGCGGTTGAAGTCGTTTGCGTAAGCCGAGCCGAAGGTGATCGACAGCGCCGCGTTCACGTCCTGCAGCGAGAGGCCCAGCGCGCGGGCCTTCAGCCGGTCGATGTCGACCGCGAGCTGCGGGCTGGGGCCCTGATCCTCGGGCATCAGGTTGGCGATCAGCGGGCTTTGCGAGGCCATGCCGAGCAGTTGGTCGCGCGCGGCGACCAGAGCTTCTCGGCCGAGGCCGCCGCGATCCTGCAGCTTGAGCGTGAACCCGCTCGCGGTGCCGAGCGACTGAATGGCGGGCGGCTGGATGACGAAGGCGGTGGCTCCGTCGACCTGCATGAACTGTCCCATCGCGCGCTGGAGCACCGAGTCAGCGCTGCTCTCGTCGGCGGTGCGCTCGTCCCAAGGCTTGAACGAGGCGAACATGATCGCATTGTTCTGACCCTGACCGAAGAAGCTGAAGCCGCGGACGACGACGAGGCTCTCGACCTCCTCCTGGTCCAGCCAGAACTGGGTGATCGGCTCCAGCGCCTCGTCGGCGCGTTCCTGCGTCGCACCCGGCGGGGCCTGGACGGCGGTGATCAGGAAGCCCTGGTCCTCGGTGGGAAGAAAGGCGGTGGGAAGCCGGAAAAACAGCAGCGCGGTGACTGCGGTCAACGCGAGGAAGACCGCGAAGCCGCGCATCGGCTGCGACAGGATCTTGTCGTTAGTGCGCACGTACTTGCGCGTCATCTCCGCAAACCAGCGGTTGAAGCGGGCGAAGAAACGGGTGAACCAGGTGCGGGCACGCGCGATCCATCCGCGCCAGCCGGGCTGCGCCTGGGCGGCTTTCATCTCAGCCTCGGCCTCTGCGTCGGGTTCCTCGTCGTGGCCACGCATGGGTTTGAGGAACGTGGCGCACAGCGCCGGCGTCAGCGACAGCGCGAGGAACGCCGAGAAGAAGATCGAGATGGCCAGCGTGACCGAGAACTGGCGGTAAATGCCGCCGGTCGAGCCGGGGAAGAACGCCATCGGGACGAACACCGCGATCAGCACCAGGGTGATGCCGATGATCGCGCCGGTGATCTGGCCCATTGCCTTGCGGGTGGCCTGCAGCGGGGGCAGACCTTCCTCGCGCATGATACGCTCGACGTTCTCGATGACGACGATTGCGTCGTCGACGAGGATGCCGATGGCCAGCACCATGCCGAACAGAGAGAGCACGTTGATCGAAAAACCCAGCAGCCACAGGCCCATGCACGCGCCGGCCAGGGCGATCGGCACCACCAGTGTCGGGATCAGCGTGGCGCGCCAGTTCTGCAGGAACAGGAACATGACCAGGAAAACGAGGATCATTGCCTCGACCAGGGTCTTGACCACTTCCTCGATCGACGCCTCGACGAAGGGCGTAGTGTCGTACGGAATCGACCAGGTTGTGTCGCCTGGCAACGTGGGCGCGATCTGCGCCAGCCGCTCCTTGACCCCTTCGGCGGCTTGGAGGGCATTGGCCCCGGTGGCGAGCTGGATCGCCATGCCGGTCATCGGCTGGTCGTTGAGCTCGGTCGAGAAGGCATATGTCTGCGCTCCGAGCTCCACCCGCGCGACTTCACCGAGCCGGACCACCGCGGCGCCGGTGTTGGCGCGCAGAATGATGTCCTCGAACTCCTCGACCGTGGTGAAGCGTCCTTCGGTGGAGATGTTGGCGGTGATCTGCTGCCCGTCCACGAGCGGCTGAACGCCGACCGCACCGCCCGCCGTTTGCGCGTTCTGCTCCTGGATCGCGGCAAGAACGGCGCTGGGCGAAAGATTGTACGAAGCGAGCGCGTCGGGATCGAGCCAGATGCGCATCGCATAGGGCGAGCCGAACAGCATGACGTCGCCCACGCCCGGCACGCGGCGCAATTCGTCCACCACCTGGTTGGTGGCAATGTTGCCGAGGTCGGTGCTCGACAGGGTGCCGCTCTCGGAGGTGAGCGCGACGATCATCAGGAAGCCGGCGTTTGCCTGGCGCACCGTGATGCCTTGCCGGCGGACTTCCTCGGGCAGACGCGCCTCGACCGTGCTCAGGCGGTTCTGAACTTCGGTCTGGGCGATGTCGATGTCGGTGCCGGCTTCGAACGTCAGCGTGATGCTCGCCGTGCCGTTCGACTGGCTCGACGAGGACATGTACAGAAAGCCTTCGACGCCGTTGAGCTGCTGCTCGATCACCTGCGTGACGTTGTTCTCCAGCGTCGCAGCGTCGGCGCCGGGATAGGTCACGTTGATGGTCAGCGAGGGCGGCGCGACCTCGGGATACTGCTCGATCGGCAGCGCGCGCAGCGCCATCACCCCGGCGAGCAGGATGCCGAGCGCTACGACCCATGCGAAAATGGGCCTGTTGATGAAGAATTGTGCCATGTTTTAGCGCGCCTCGCCGGCCGTCGCCGCATTGTTGCCGGCGGGGGAGGTCTTGGCGGCGGGCGCCTTGCGGCCAGTCGGCGTCTCGATGCGCGTCACCGGTGCGCCGGGGCTGATCTTCTGCAGATTGCTGATGATCACCACGTCGCCGGCCTTGAGCCCGCTCTCGATGATCCAGCGCCCATCGACCATCGCGCCGAGCTTCACGGGTCGCAGCCCGGCCTGGCCTTTCTCATCAATGACGAAGACCGATCCGCCATCCTCGTTCAGCGTCACCGCGCGTTGTGGCACGGCGATCCCCTGGCTGACCTGGCCGGCGAAGATCTGCGCACGGACGAATTCGCCCGGGAGCAGCAGGCCCGACGGGTTCGCAAATTCGGCGCGGAGCTCCACCGTGCCTGTCTGTTCGTCGACCGAGAAGCCGCGGAAATCGATATGGCCGGGAACCGGGTATTCGGTGCCATCGCTGAACGTCAGGCGAACCTCCACGCGATCGTTCTCGTCGAGTTCGATTTCGCCCGCCGCAACCGCACGGCGCAGGGCGAGGACCTCGCTCGCCGACTGGGCGAAGCTGACGTAGACCGGCGAAATCTGCTCGATCCGTGTCATCAGAGTACCTTCCGGCTGACTGACCAGCGCACCTTCGGTCACCTGGGCGCGGCCAGCGCGGCCTGCGATCGGCGCGCGCACGGTGGTGTAACCGAGCTGGAGCGATGCGGCTTCGAGCTGGGCGCGGATTTGGGCGACGTTGGCGGCCGCCTCGCGCGATGCGGCGAGTGCAGCGTCGTATTCCTGACGGCTGATCGCGTCCTCGGCCACCAGCGGACGGTAGCGCTCGACCACAGCGTCGGCGTTTGCGGCGGTGGCGCGTGCCCGCTCCAGGCTCGCCTGCGTCTGCGCATAGGCGGCGCGCAACTCGCGCGGATCGATGCGGAACAGCGGCTGGCCGGCCGAGACGTTGGTGCCTTCCTCGTAAAGCCGTTCCTGCACGATCCCTGTCACGCGGGCACGCACTTCGGCCACGCGCACTGGTTCGACGCGGCCTGGCAGCTCGATGACATTGGGGATCGACTGGTTCGCAACCGTGATGGCTTTCACGGGAACCGCCTGTGGCGCCGGCGGTTGCTCGCTACCGGAACAGGCAGCAAGCAGAAGGCAGGCGAACATACCGGTGAGGATGCGCTTCATCGATGGACTTTCGGGCAGAAATTGTGCAGGTGCGAAGGTGTAATAGTCATTACACGATTGTCAGGCAAGCCATTATCGTAGAGCCCCGCATTATGACCGACGAATTCGAATGCGACCGGCTCGATCGCCGTCGGCGTGCGATCACGGACGCAGCGCGCGCCCTGTTCATCGAACAAGGTTTCGAACGTACGACACTCGGTCAAATTGTCGAGCGTGCCGGCGGTTCCCTCGCCACGATCTACAAGCTGTTCGGCAACAAGGAAGGGCTGCTCGACGCCGTCGTGTTCGAGAAGGCGGCGTCGGGCGAGAACCTGATCCGCGAGATCACGCAATGCGGCGCCAGCCCTGCCGACACGCTGCGCCGGCTGGCGGCGGTGCTTTACGAGCGCTTCCTCGACCCCGACGACGTGGCGCTTGTCCGCATTGTCATCGCGCGCAGCATCGAAGATGCCGATTTTGCGCGCCGTTTCTTCGAAAGCACGGCCATGCACACGCGCCGCGCGCTGGAGCGCACGTTTGCGCAGTGGGAGGCGCAGGGCGTGCGATTGTACGGGCCGCCCGACATGCTGGCGGAGGTGTTTCTCGGCCTGATGGTCAGCGACATGCAGACCGACGCGATCAGCCATGGCGTGGTCGCCCGCCCGTCTGCCGAACGGATTGCGGCCCGCATCGAATTCTTCCTGCGGGGCGCTGGCCTCGCCTGACACGCGCAGCCGCCGGCGAAGCGCCGGGACTGGGCCGCGCACCTTACGCCGGGCGGCGGGCGAAGATTCCGAAGCCGGCGATGATCGCATAGCAGATGGCGGGCAGGATCAGCGCCGCGGCCAGGCTCGTCGCGTCGGCCAGAGCGCCGTAGAGCGCCGGGATCACCGCGCCGCCGGCAATGGCGACGTTGATGATCCCCGAGCCGTCTGCCGCGCGCGCGCCGAGCCTCTCACAGGCGAGGGTGAAGATCGTCGGGAACATGATCGAGTTCATCAGTCCGACCGCAAGCAGCGAGTAGCCCGAAAGGGTGCCGGTCGTGCTCATGGAAATCGCGATCAGCGCGATCGCGCCGCTAGCGAAGGTGGCCAGCAGCAGGCCGGGGTTGATCACGCGCAGCAGCCCCGAGCCGATGAAGCGGCCGATCAGCGCACCTAACCAGTACACCGAGATCAGCTTGCCCGCTTCCTGCTCGGGCAGAGCGAGAACGTCAGCCTGCATCAGATAGTTGACGATGAAGCTGCCGATCGCGACCTCCGCCCCGACGTAGAGGAAGATACACGCGGCGCCGTAGCCGAAGCGCGGGCGCTTGAGCAGTGCGAGGCCTTCGACGAGGCTGGTCTGCTCGTGCCGCTCGCCCTTGAGGCGGTTGCGGAACAACCAGACGACGAAGGCGACGACCGCGATCGCGGCCGCAAGGCCGAGGTAGCCATCCACGATAGCCTGCGACTCCGCCTGGCGATACGCGATGAGCTCCGCACCCGAGAGCTCGGCCGCGGTCACGGTCGCGAGGCTGCCAAGGATTAGGATCGATCCGAAGTAGGGAAAGATGGTCGTGCCTACCGAATTGAAGCCCTGCGCGAAAGTCAGGCGACTGTGTGCTGTCTTTGCAGGGCCGAGCAGGCTGATCAGGGGGTTGGCGACGATTTGCACCAGCACCACGCCGGTCGCGAGCACGAAGTAGGCGACGAGGAAGAAGGCGAACACCGCCGACTGGCTCGCGGGAATGAACAGCAGGCACCCCGCGATCATCGCGACAAGTCCGGCCACCGCGCCGCGCATATAGCCGATCTTCTTGATCAGCTTGGCGCCGGGGATGCCGACCACGGCATAGGCGATGAAGAACCAGACCTGGACCAGCGACGCTTCGAAGAAGCTGAGGGTGAACAGCTCCTTCAGCTTCGGGATGATCACGTCATTGAGCGAGGTGATGCCGCCGAAGATGAAGAACAGGCCGAAGACGAAGTACTGCAGGCCGGGCGCATCGACGTTCTGGCCGTCGCCTTCTACCGGATGCGGATCGGCGCTCGACGAAACTTCCGGTGCGATTGCCATACCTTGCATTCCTCCCCATCGATTGCCGTGCCCGAACAGCCCACGCGTTTATGTAATCGGTTGCACGGCCGATTCTCTTCCATCGCAACTCATCCCCGGAAACCGCACCGCGTCAATTTGCATACGTAGGCGCGGGTCCCGGGGGCCATCAGTGGTGATGGAGCCCCGCAGCGGCCTCGGCATCGCGCCGGCCCTTCGTGACCGCTGACAGCGGGTCGCCGACCGCGGGTCCGTCGCCGTCCCTGTACTGCGCGCGCAGCTCAACCAGCTTGTGCTTGAGCTCTGCGATCACGCCCTGCATCGACGTATCGCCGATCCGATTGTGCATCTCTTTGGGGTCGGTCGCGAGGTCGTAGAACTCCCATGCGTTGATGTCGCCGTAGAAGCGCATCAGCTTGTACCGATCGGTGCGCACGCCATAGTGCGCGCGGACCGAGTGGAAGCCCGGATACTCGTAGTAGTGGTAGTAGATGTCCTCGCGCCAATCCGCAGGCGCCTCGCCGTCGTCGACCACTTCGCGCAGGGAGCGGCCTTGGATCGTGTCGCGCACCGGCAGGCCGGCAAAGTTGAGGAAAGTCGGCGCGTAGTCGACGTTCTGTACCGGCGCCTCCACCCGCGTGCCGGGTGCGATATGGCCCGGGTACTGCATCACCAGCGGCGTGCGCAGCGACTCCTCGTACATGAAGCGCTTGTCGAACCAGCCGTGCTCGCCGAGGTAGAAGCCCTGATCGGAGGTGTAGACGACGATCGTGTTCTCATCGAGCCCGGTCCGCTCCAGCCAGTCGAGCACGCGGCCGACGCTCTCGTCCACGGCGGTGACGGTCGCGAGATACTGGTTCATGTAGCGCTGGTACTTCCATAGCGCGAGGTCGCGGCCGTGGAGATCGGCTTCGTTGATGGCATCGTTGTTTGCCCGGAGGCGCGCATCCCAGGCGGCGCGCTGCTCGGGCGTCATGCGCGCGAAGTCGTCGGGCCAGCGGTCGAAGCGCAGCTCGCCCGACCCTACCTCCTCGGTCATGTGAAGGTCGTGGCCTTCGTACATGTCCTCGTAGATGTTCATCTCCTGCGCCGCGGCGGCAGGGCGACCGTCGTAGTGGTCGAAATAGTTGGTCGGCACCGGGAATTCGGTGCCGAGATACTTCTTCAGATGCCGGATCGCGGGCATGAAGTTGCGGTGCGGCGCCTTATGGTGGATCAGGATCGCGAACGGCTTGTCGGGATCGCGCGCCTGCTCCAGCCACTCTAGGCTGTAGTCGGTGACGAGGTCCGTCGCATAGCCCTCGACCACGCTGCGCCCCTCGGGCGTGATGATGTCGGGATTGTAGTACTTGCCCTGATCGTCGAGTACCTTCCAGGTGTCGAAGCCCGCGCCCTCGGGCGAATAGTTGAGGTGCCACTTGCCGAACAGCGCGGTCTGATATCCCTTCTGACCCAGCGCCCGCGGCCAGTTCCACATCGAATTGTCGAACTTCTGCCCGTTCTTGGTGAAGCCGTGCATGTGGCTGAACTGGCCGGTCAGCATGGTCGCGCGGCTCGGGCCGCACAGCGAGTTGGTGACGTAGCTGTTGAGGAAGATCGCTCCGTTCTGTGCAATGCGGTCGATGTTCGGGGTGGGCGCCAGCCGGCCGATCTCGCCGCCATAGGCGGAGACTGCCTGGTAGGCGTGGTCATCCGACATGATGAACACGATGTTCGGCCGCTGCCGTTCATCCTGCGCCGCCGCCGAAGGTGCCGCGGCGTGGCGCGAGGTATCTTCCGGCAGCGTGGCGCAGGCTGGTAGCGCCAGTGTGCAGAGTGCGGCGGCGAGAGCGATCCGGGGCTGGTCCATCGTTCCTACTCCGTGATCGTGAAGGTGACCGGCGTGCTCGCCTTCGCACCGGAGGAGGGGGCGATCCAGAGCTGGAACTCGCCCGGCTCCCACCCGTGGCTCATGTCGGCGCGGGTGAAGGCCAGGTCCTCGGGCCGCAGCGTGAAGCTGACGGTGCGGGCCTCGCCCGGCTGGAGCATGATTTTCTCGAAGCCCTTTAGTTCCTGCACCGGCCGCGTCACCGAACCCACGAGATCGCGGACATAGAGCTGCACGACCTCCTCACCGGCACGGTTGCCCGTATTGGTGATCTCCGCGCTGGCGGTGATGGACCCGTCCGGCCCCATCGAGGCGGCCGACAACGTGACCGGCGAATAGCCGAACGTCGTGTAGCTAAGGCCGTAACCGAAGCGATACAGGGGATCGTTCGGCGTGTTGAGATAGCGCGAGACATACTTTGCGCCTGGCGCGCCGAGCTCGATCGGACGGCCGGTGTTCTTCATGTCGTAATGGATCGGCGACTGGCCGACCGTACGAGGGAAGGTCACCGGCAACTTGCCCGACGGATTGTAGTCGCCGAACAGCACGTCCGCGACCGCATGGCCGCCCTGCGTGCCCGGGTACCAGGCATGAAGGATCGCGGGGATGTTCTCGTCCGCCCAGGTGATCGTGTTCGGCCGCCCGCTCAGCACGACCAGCACCACCGGCTTGCCGGTCGCGACGAGTTTCTCGAGCAGGGCCCGCTGGTTGCCGGGCAGGTCCAGCGAGGTGCGACTGGCGGCCTCGCCGGTCATATCCCAGCGCTCGCCCATGGCGGCGATCACCACGTCGGACTTTTCGGCCACGGCGATTGCTTCGGCGAAACCGTCAGTCTTGCCCTCGTCCTCGAAGGCGTAGCTCGCGCCCTTGGCATATTCGACGGTAACGCCATCGCCAACGCGCGCCTGCAGCCCTTCGAGGATGGTGACGGGCCGCGTCTGCCGATCGCCGGCCGCCGACCAACTGCCGATCATGTCGGTCTTGCTGTCGCCGAGCGGTCCGATCAGCGCGATCGACTTCGCCTGCGCGGTGAGGGGCAGGACGCCGCCCTCGTTCTTCAGCAGGACCATGGACTTGCGCGCCACGTCGCGCGCGGCCTCCAGGAACTCGGGCTTGTAGAGCGTGGCTTCCTGCCGCGCCTCATCGGAATAGCGGTAGGGATCCTCGAACAGGCCGACGCGGTACTTCATCTCCAGGATGCTGCGAACGGCCTGGTCGATACGCGCCATGTCGACACGGCCTTCCTCGACCGATTTGGCGAGATTCTCCATGTAGACCGCGCCCTGCATGTCCATGTCGACGCCGGCGTTGATCGCCTGCTCGCCGGCATGGGCGAGGTCCTTGGAGTAGCCGTGCGGGACCATCTCGTTGATCGACGTGTAATCGGTTACGACGAAGCCGTCGAAGCCCCACTTGTGACGCAGGACGTCGGTGAGCAGGTACTTGCTGCCGCTCGCAGGAACGCCATCGTACTCGTTGAACGAGGTCATGAAGGTCGCGACTCCTTCGTCGACCGCGGCCTTGAACGGCGGCAGGTAGACGTCGCGCAAGGTGCGCTCGGAGATATCCACCGTGTGATAGTCGCGGCCCGCCTGCGCCGCGCCGTAAGCTGCGAAGTGCTTGGCGGTGGCCAGCACCGTATCAACCGCGCCGAGATCATCACCCTGATAGCCGCGCACGCGTGCGCGGGCGATTTTGCTGCCAAGGAAGACGTCCTCGCCCGCGCCTTCGGAAATGCGCCCCCAGCGCGCGTCGCGCGCGACATCGACCATCGGCGAGAAGGTCCAGTGGAGGCCCTCGGCCGAGGCTTCCTGCGCAGAGACGCGTGCCGATTTCTCGATCGCCTCGAGGTCCCAGCTCGCCGCTTCGCCGAGGGAGATGGGGAAGATCGTGCGGTGGCCGTGGATCACGTCATAGCCGAACAGCAGCGGTATCCCGAGCCGCGTGCCCTCGACCGCCATCTGCTGCAGCTCGCGCGTGTACTTGGCGGTGTAGGCGTTGAAGATCGCTCCGACGCGACCGGCAGCGATATCCTGCTTGTAGCCTTCGCGCATGGTGGGGCCGGTCGACTCCCAGTCGCTGGTCAGCAGGGTGAGCTGCCCGACTTTTTCCTGCAGCGTCATCTTCGCGATGAGCTGGTCGACGAACGCGTCCATTTCCGGATCGGCACGTGCCCACTCGGGCTCCGCCTGCGTGATCGGCATGGCGGTCGAGGAAGTAGCCGTGGCGGCTGGCTGAGCCTGGGCGGTTGCGCACCCGGCGAGCGCGATCGCCGCTGCGCCGGCGAGCAGGATTCGGGCTGTCTTGATCATGTTTCTTCTCCCCGCACCCCTCCACGTGGTCGCGGATCGGGTTCTGAACGAATACCGGAATCGGTGTGTGCGGCAGGCTATACAGGTGATATGAAACCGGTTACAAGACTCTTGCATATTTTGAGTCGACAGTGCCCCGCCGAGGGGTGCGGTCGTGTGTAAGAGCCTTTCGGATCGCGCTGAGAATGCGGCCGAACCACGGGGAGAAATTCATGTCGCATACCCAATCCCGCACCGTTCGCACCAACCCCCGCTTCGCCCGCAAGCTGGCCGCCGCGCTGGCGCTCGGCGTCGCCGGCGGCGCGATGTCGTTGGCCATGGTCGCACCTGCGCATGCGCAGGAATCGACCGCCTCGCTCAGCGGTCGGATCACCGGGGCCGAGGGCGTGACCCAAGTCACCGCGATCGAGGTTAACACCGGCATTCGCCGCACCGCGACAGTCGGTGCCGCGGGCAACTACAACTTCGCCTCACTGCGGCCGGGCACCTACCGCCTGGAGATCGCCACCGCAGACGGCGTGCGCAGCACCGACGAGTTTACCCTCGCGGTGGCGCAGAATGCGGCGCTCGATGTCAACCTTGCCGAGGCCGCGACTGCACCTGCCGACACTGCCGCCGCGCCTGGAGACGCGACTGGCGGCGAGATCATCGTTGTCGCCGACCGCATCCGCACGATGGAAGGCGGCGAAGTCGGCATCACCATCAGTCAGCGCCTGATCGAGCAACTGCCGCAGAACAACCGCAACTTCCTCGCCTTCGCGGACCTTGCGCCGGGCGTGCAGTTCATTACCAACGGGAGCGGGCAGTCGCGCCTGCAGGGCGGCGCACAGGACAGCCGCACCGTGAACATCTTCATTGATGGCGTGGGGCAGAAGGACTACGTCCTCAAGAACGGCATTACCGGCCAGGATTCGACCCAGGGCAATCCCTTCCCGCAGCTCGCGATCGGCGAGTACCGCGTGATCAGCTCGAACTACAAGGCGGAATTCGACCAGGTCAGTTCGGTCGCGATTACCGCGGTCACCAAGTCGGGCACCAATGAGTTCCACGGCGAGGGGTTCATTGACTATACGGACCAGGACTTCCGCGACGCGACACCGAACGAGCGGCGGGATGGCGAGAAGATCCGGACTAAGGATTTGCAGTTCGGCGGAGCGCTTGGCGGCCCCATCATCCCGGACATCATGCACTTTTTTGTGACTTATGAGGGCAAGCGCCGGATCGAACCGCGCGACGTGAGCCCTGGCTTCGATCTTCCGGTGAGCTTCTTCCCGAGCGAATATCAGGACCGCTTCGGCTCGTTCAACGAAGAGTTCAATGAGAACCTCTACTTCGGCAAGATCGACTTCTCTCCGTCGACCAAGGATCTGTTCGAGGTCTCGGTCAAGTATCGCGACGAGTCGGGTGAATCGTTCAACAGCGGGCTTTCCGCGTTCGAAACGCGCACCCTGGCGAAGGTCGAGGAGTGGCGCGGCCTTGCTCGCTGGGAGCACACCGAGGACACTTGGATCAACGATTTCAAAGTTTCCTACGAAGACGTGACCTGGGGGCCGCGCCCTTTCCTGCTGCAGGACAACTACGTCTTCAGGGCGACTGTCGACAATGGCGACGGGACAACCCGGACCGGCGACATCCTGCGCATCGGTGGTGGCACCAACTTCCAGGACAAGGGGCAGGAAGGCTGGACCGTCCAGGACGACTTCACCTACACGGGTTTCGAAGGGCACACGATCAAGGTCGGCGCCAAGGCGAAATGGGTGACGCTGAACTCTTTCCAACAGAACCGCGTCAATCCGATCTATACCTTCAACACCAGTTTCAATCCCGGCGGCGGCACGTTCAACGACGACATTCCCTATCGGGTGGAGCTCAGCGCGCCGTCGGGCGTGGGCGATCCCGACATCCGTTCGAAGAATTTCCAGTTCGGCATCTACGCACAGGACGATTGGGACGTCACCGATCGGCTGACGCTCAACGTCGGTGTCCGCTGGGATTACGAAGAAACGCCTGCATTCCTCGAATACGTGCACGATCCGGCGCAGGTGGCGGCCGTCGGGCCGGACAACTACCCAAATCTGATCAACGCCAACTACGACATCAACGATTTCATCTCGACGGGCAGCGAGCGCGAGGCGTTCATGGGCGCGATTCAGCCGCGGATCGGCTTCAGTTACGAGCTCGATGAGGATCGTCGGTTCGTGATCTTCGGCGGCTATGGCCGGTCCTACGACCGCAACCAGTTCGACTTCCTCCAGCAGGAGATTGCTCAGGGGCTGGCTTCCAACCGGACATTCAATTTCATCACCGGCGACCCTGCGAACACTTGCACGCCTAGTCCGACGTGCATTCCGTTCGATCCGATCTATCTTACACCCGAGGGACGCCAGCAGCTGATTGACGGCGCCCCAGCGGGCGCAGGGCGTGAGCTCCGCTTCATCGACAACGATTTGAAGGTGCCGTACTCGGACCAGTTCAGCCTCGGCATGCGTGGTCGCTTCAACATGCTCGATGCGGAGGTCGGCTATTCGCATATCGAGAGTAAGGACGGCTTCGCCTATCTGCTCGGCAACCGTCAGCCGGATGGTTCGTTCTTCGTCATCAATCCCGATACCGGCGTGCCGGGCTCACCGTTCGGCTTTCCGCCTTCACCATTCGGCTCGATCATCATCGGAACGAACGGCCTCGAGACCCGCGCGGATTCGGCCTACCTCAAGCTGAACAAGAACTATTCGCAAACTTCGCCGTGGAGCCTCACTGCCACCTACACCTTCACGCTGGCGGAGGAGAACCGGGCGTTCGGCGAAACCTTCTCGCTCGATTTCCCGAGCGTCGAAGACTATCCGTTCGTTCGTTCGGCCGGCGTGCGCAAGCACCGCTTGGTCATGGCCGGTACGGTCGACATCCCGGGCGGGTTTGTGATGTCGGGCAAGTTCCAGATTGCATCGCCGAGGTATCTGACCCGGCTCGTCTCCAGCGCCGGACCGCCGCCGTCGCGCGACGTTTCGTCCATCGAAACGGAAGGCAACGGCGATCGGTGGGGCTTCCGCCAGATGGATCTTTCGCTGACGAAGTATATTCCGCTCGGGTTCGTCACCGACGACACGCGGGTTTGGGTCCGTGCCGACATCATCAACCTGTTCAACGACCGCAATTACAACTCGTTCAGCTCGCTCACGGGGGAACGCAATTTGGGCAACCTCAATATCGACGGCCCGCCGCGCACGATCAAGCTCTCGACCGGCTTCTCGTTCTGATCCGTTACAACCCCGGGCGCCCGGTCACTTCTTTCCCGTGACCGGGCGCCCATCATTTCTGGGGAGCAAAAATGTCCTTCCGTTTCGGGTCGCTGGCGCTGCCGCTTCTGGCGCTGGCAGCATGCACACCCATGACCGCGCCATCGCTTCCGTCCGTGGCGGAGACTTCCGTCCCCGCCTTGCCCAAACTGACGCAGGCGGAGTTCGCCGAGCAGCTCTCGCGGCGCACGTTCCGCTACTTCTGGGAGACCACGGACACACAGCGCTGCCTCGCGCCCGATCGCTGGCCGAGCAATCCGTTCTCCTCGATTGCGGCGACCGGGTTCGCGTTGACGGCCTACGGCATCGGTGCGGAACGCGGCTATGTCACCCGCGAGGAAGCGGCGCAGCGCACCCGCGACTGTCTCGACTTCTACTGGAACGCGCCGCAGGGGCCGGGAGTCTCGGGCAGTACGGGCTACAAGGGCTTCTTCTACCACTTCCTCACCAACGAGGATGGCACGCGTCGCGGCAAGACCGAGCTGTCGACCGTCGATACCTCGCTGCTGCTCGGCGGCGTGCTGTTCGCGCAGAGCTACTTCGATCGCGACACGGCCGTGGAGGCCCAAATCCGCGACTTGGCCGAGAAGATCTACCGCCGCGTCGACTGGACGTTCGTGCAGCGCGAGAACAGCGACATCCCCTCGGCCAATGGCGGCAGCGGCAAGGCGATCGCGATGGGCTGGTATCCCGAGCGCGGCGAGAACGGCGACTTCGGGACGCACGACTGGGTCGGCTACAACGAAGGCATGCTGGTCTATATCCTCGCCGCCGGATCGCCGACGCATCCGATCGGCAAGGAGGCCTGGGACACCGGCTGGGCAGCCAATCTTGCGAAGGACTGGGGCACCTACTACGGCTACGAGCATCTCCAGTTCGAGCCGATGTTCGGGCACCAGTACAGCCACGTCTGGGTCGATTTCCGCGGCATCCAGGATGAATTCATGCGCGGGAAGGGCATCGACTACTTCGAGAACAGCCGCCGCGCGACGCTGAGCCAGCGGGCCTACGGCGCCGACAACCCGAACAACTGGGTTGGTTACTCAGCCGATATCTGGGGCTGGACGGCATCCGATGGACCAACAAACGCCGGCAACGGCCGCGTGGTCAACGGCAAGCCGCGCGAGTTCATGGGCTATTCCGCGCGCGGCGTAAGCGCGGAGCGGGTGGTTGACGATGGCACTGTCGTGCCGACGGCGGCTGGCGGCTCCATACCGTTCGCGCCCGAGGTAACGATTGACGCGCTGATGAACATGCGCGCGGCTTACGGCGGCCAACTCTATACCGAGTATGGTTTCAAGGACGCCTTCAACCCGAGCTATACCTTCGTCGACGCGGGCAGCCCCAGCGGCACGGTCGATCCGGAGCTTGGTTGGATCGCACGCGACCATATCGGCATCGACCAGGGTCCGATCCTGGCGATGATGGAGAACCATCGCAGCGGCCTGGTGTGGCGCACGATGCGCAATAACCCGCACATCCGGCGCGGGCTTGAGCGCCTCGGCTTCACCGGCGGCTGGCTGGAAGAGGGCGAGTAAGCCGGACCGGCGCCATAGCAGCCCGCCAGTCCGCTAATTCGTCACCCCAGTTGACGCTGGGGTGACGGACTTCACCGCCGCAGTTGGACATCGGCGACCACCGGATAATGGTCGGACGGCAGGCGGCCCTCCCAGTGCTGCGTCACGACCGCGTAGCGGTTCACTGCGAAGTCGCCCGTCACGAAGATGTGATCGATCGGCCCATCGGCCGCGGCCATGATGTCGAAACCGGTAAAGGTGCCTTCTGGACCATAGGGCGGGGTGGCGCTGATCGTGCGAGCGTCGGAAAGGCCGCTGCTCTGCGCGGTGTTGGCGAGGACCCGGTAGGGCTCGCTGCCCGACTTGACGTTGAAGTCCCCCATCACGATCGCGGGCGCGCTTCCGGCGGCGGCCCATTCGGCGATCATCCGCGCAGCGTTGGCCCGCGCGGCCGTGCCGACGTGGTCGAAATGGGTATTGAGCACGCGGATCGTCTCGCCGCTGCGCCGGTCGCGCAGAACGGCCCAAGTGGCGATGCGAGGCAGGGCCGCGTCCCACCCCTTGCTGCCGGCGACCTCGGGCGTCGGCGAGAGCCAGAACGTGCCCGAATCCACTACCGTGAAGCGGTCGTTGCGCCACCCGAGCGGGGAGAACTCGCCGGCCTCTGCTCCGTCGTCGCGCCCGACGCCCACGAATGTGTAGTCCGTCAGTTCGGCTTCGAGATACTGCTTCTGGTGCAGCAGGACCTCCTGCATGCCAAGCAGGTCCGGAGCCTCATGCTTGATGACCGCTTCGACCATTTCTTTGCGATGCGGCCAGGCGTTCGCGCCGTCGGAGGCGACGTCGAGCCTGATGTTGAAGGTCATCACCCGGATCGGCGCGCTGCCGGCCGATTCCGCCGGCACATGCGCGCAGGCGGCGAGGAGGAGGGCGGAGAGGAGGGTGAGGAGGTACTTCATGCTGCGCGCTCCAGTTCGGCGCCATTGCTGGCGATGATCTGACGGTAGAGCCGCGCGCTGCGCTTGGGCGTGCGCGCGAGCGTCTCGTAGTCGACGTGGACGATCCCAAAGCGCTTTGCATAGCCGAGCGCCCATTCGAGATTGTCGAACAGCGACCAGACCATATAGCCGCGAATGTCCACCCCCGCCGCGATCGCATCGCGCACTGCCGCGATGTGATCGGCGAGATACTGGCAGCGATCCTCGTCAAGAATGCCGTCCGCCTCGCTAGTCGCGGGGTCGGAGAAGGCCGCGCCGTTCTCCATGATATAGATCGGCAGATCGCCGTAGCGTTCGCGGAACCAGAGCAGTGTGCGGGTCATCGCTTCGGGAAAGACCTCCCAGTCGGTTTCGGTGTGCGGCGCCCCTTCCTGCACGACGTGTTCGCCGAACAGCGGCCAGGCGGTGTCCGACGCGCGCACGACGCTGCGCGTGTAGTAATTGATGCCGACGAAATCGACCGGCTGGCAGCACAGCGCCAGGTCCTCGGCGGACCAGTCCTCCCATGCCTCACCGTAGATCTCGCGCAGTTCCTCGGGGCAGGTGCCGAGCAGCGCGGGGTCGAAGTACTGGCGGTTCATGTAGGCGTCGGCGCGCGCCGTGGCGGCAAGGTCCTCGGGCCTGTCGCTAGCCGGGTATTTGGGTTCGATGTTGATGACCAGGCCGACTTCGTGCGCGCCGCATTCGCGGTAGGTCTGTACCGCACGGCCGTGCGCGCGCATCAGGTTGCGGCTGACGATCGCGCATTCGAAGATGCTGCGGTGCCCGGGCGCGAGCACGCCGTTGAGGTAGCCGCCGTCGGCCACAACCCACGGCTCGTTGAGCGTCGCCCATTTCTTCACTTTGCCGTCGAGAGCGCGGAACATGACGCCGGCGTATTCGGCGAACCATTCCGCGCTCTCACGATTGAGCCAGCCGCCCCGATCGTCGAGCGCGGCGGGTAGATCCCAGTGATAGAGCGTCGGCAGCGGCTCGATCCCGGCTTCGAGCAGGCGGTCGACGAGGCGGCGGTAGAAGTCGAGGCCCGCCTCGTTCACCCGGCCGGTGCCTTCGGGCAGGACGCGGCTCCACGAGACGCTGAAGCGATAGGCTTGCAGTCCTAGGCGCTTCATCAGCTCCACGTCGCTTTCCATGCGGTTGTAGTGATCGCAGGCGATGTCGCCGGTGTCGCCGGTAGCGATCATCAGGCGCGGATCATGGGTGAAGCGGTGCCAGATGCTCGTTCCGGCGCCATCGGCCAGCGGCGAACCCTCCACCTGATAGGCGGCGGTTGCCGCGCCCCACAGGAAGCCGTCGGGAAAGCCGCTCATTGTTCGTGCCCTTCGAGGCGGTGGGAGAGGAGCCAGAGGTAGAGCGCGGGATCGTCGTAGGCCGGGTCCCACGCGTTATGGCCGAGGTCGGGATAGATCGTCAGGCGGCTCTTGCGCCCGCCGCAGGCGCGGATCGCGCGGGCCATGGCGAAGCTGCCCTCCGGCGTCACGACATCGTCGCGGTCGCCGTGGAAGGCCCAGGCGGGCGTGTCCACCAGCGCGCATGCGGTGGTCAGATCGCCCCGACCGGCGACCGGGGCGATGGCGGCGAAGCGGTCGGGCTCGGCCGCTGCCCAGCGCCATGTGGCATGACCGCCGCGGCTGAGGCCGGTGAGATAGACCCGCGCCGGATCGACCGGCAGCGTTTCCATGACGCGATCGACGATAGCGTCGAGCTTGGCGATGTCCCAGTCCGCTTCCGCCGGCAGTAGCGGTGAGATGAGGATGAAAGGGAAGTCCTTCTGCCGGTCGGCGATCTTGGGCGGGCCGTGGACCCTGACTTTGGCGACGTCGCTTCCGCGCTCGCCCGAGCCGTGGAGGAAGATCATCAGCGGCCAGCGCGCGTCCTCGTCGGCCGCCGGAACGCCGGGCGGGAGGTGAAGCTGATAAATGTAACCGCCGTCCTCGACCGCCGGCCGCGGGTGTTGCCCCGCCTCGACCGTAGGCGGCGGGGTCGCCGCCACGGCATGACCGGTGCAGGCTCCCAGCAGGAGGACCAGCGGCAGTAGTCGAAACCAATTCATCCTTTAACGCTCCCGGCAAGCAATCCGCCGATGAACTGGCGCTGGAGCGCCAGGAACAGCAGCAGCACCGGCACGGTGGTCACCACCGAGCCGGCCATCATCAATTCGATATCCTGTGCGCGCTCGCGCCCCAGCGAGGCGAGAGCGACGGGCAGTGTGTAGAGGTCGTGGTCCGACAGCACGATCAGCGGCCACATGAAGTCGTTCCAGCTTCCGAGGAACACGAACAGCGCCAGCGTCGCGATTGCCGGGCGCAGGATCGGCAGCACGATATGGCGGAAGATGTCCCACTCGCTCGCACCGTCGATCCGTGCTGCCTCCAGCAGCTCGTCGGGGATCGAGAGCGCGTATTGCCGCACCAGGAAGATCCCGATGATCCCGGCGAGCCAGGGGACGAGGACGCCGGCGTAGGAATTGACCAGCCCGATCACCTTGAGCTCCAGGAACAGCGGCAGCATGCCGATCTGTCCCGGGATCAGCAGCAGCGCCAGCAGGATCTGCACCGTGGCCGTCCGTCCTGAGAAGCGCAGCTTGGCGAAAGCGTACCCGGCGGGGAGGGTGAACAGCAGCGCGAGCAGGGTCGCGAGAGTGGAAACAAGCAGGCTGTTGGCCAGGAATCCCCCCATGCCCAGCGCGGCGAAAAGCTCCCGGTAATTGGCCAGCGTCGGGTCGGCGGGGATTAGCGGCGGCGGGAACTGACCCGCCTCGCCCGGCTGCATCAGGCTGACCGACACCATCCACAGCAGCGGCGCGAGCGTGATCGCGGCGAACAGCGCCGCAAGCGCGGTCATGGCGCGCCCGGCGGTCATACCCTGCGCACCCGCAGCAGACGCATCGCGGCCGCCGGCACCAGCGCGGCGGCGACGATGCAGACGAACAGCACGACCGCGACCGCCGCACCGGTGCCGAGGTTCCACCACTGGAAGCCTTCCTCGAACATCAGGTAGAGCACGGTGACGGTCGATTGCGCCGGGCCGCCCTCGGTCATCACGTAAGGCTCGGCGAAGAGTTGGAACATGGCGACGATCGAGAGGACGGCGACCAGCCCGGCGGCCGGCGTGATGGCCGGCAGGATGACGTGGCGCAGCCGGGCCCACCATCCCGCACCATCGATCCGCGCCGCCTCGATAAGTTCGCGGGGCACGGTTTGCAGCGCGGCGAGGAAGATCAGCATGGCATAGCCGAAGCTCTTCCAGACCACGAACAGTGTAATCGCGGGGATCGCCCAGCGCGGATCGCCGAGCCAGTCGACCGGCGGCAGCCCCAGCGTGCCGAGCGCGTAGTTGACGAGGCCGTAGCGCGTGTGGAGCAGGTACTTCCATACCACCGCGGCCGCCACCAGAGTCGCGACATAGGGCGCGAAGAACGCGACCCGCCAGACCGGACGCCAGGCGACCATGCGCTCGTTCACGAGGATCGCCGCGCCGAGCGCGACGATCACCACCAGCGGAACGCCGAGCGCGACGAACCATAGTGTATTGCCAAGAGCGGTCCAAAACAGCGGATCGGCGAGCAGGGCGGCGTAGTTGTCGAGCCCGACGAAGCGCAAGTTGCGGATGTCGGCGAGGGCGTAGATGTCGAAATCGGTCAGGCTCAGCGCGAGCGAGGCGATCGTCGGCAGCACGAAGAACAGTGCGATCGCGAGCAGCGCGGGGGCGCTGAACAGCCAGCCGGCGCGCCGCTCCGCCCTGACGCCGGCGCCGCTCATGGCAGGCGCCCCTGCCCCATCATCCAGCGCCGCTTGGCGAGGATCTCGTCGACCCGCCGGTCCATCTCGGCAGCCGCGCCGCGCACCGTGTATTCGCCGCGCACCATGCGGTCGGCGACGACCTGCATGGCGGTGACGACGCGCTCCCACTCGGGCACCTTCGGCAGCGGGCGGGCGTGCTCAAGCTGGCGTGCGAAGGGTGCAATCACCCGGTCGCCGGCAAGTTCCACCTCGCGCCAGACCGAGCGCCGCGCGGGCAGGTCGCCCGTCGTCCGGTGCAGCGCAAGCTGCGCTTCTGGATCAAGCAGGCGGCTTACGGCCTTCCATGCCTCGCGCTTGCGTGGCCCTTCGCGGAAAACGACGAGGCTCGACCCTCCCGCTGCGGCCGCGCCCGAACCGCCGGGGCCGGGGTGCGGCGCGGTGCTCCACAGATCCTGCACCGCCACCGGCAGGCGGCTGCGCATCTCCTCGATCATCCACGGACCGGCCGGGTAGACGGCGAACCACCCCCGCGCGAACTCGGCCCAGCGGTTGGCGATCTGCGCGCCGGTGACGATCGGTGCCAGCCCTTCGTCGAACAGCGACTTGTAGAAGGCGAGCCCCTCGATGAACTCGGGTGCGGAGAAAGCGCTGCGTGTTCCGCTCTCCCGCAGGAACGTTGCACCGGCGGAAAGCGCCAGAGTCTGCAGGTGCTCGAATTCATCGAGCGGCAGGAGGACGCCGTAGGTCTCGCCCGCACTCTGCGCACGGATACGGCGGAGAGCCGCCTTCCACTCGTCCCAGTCCAGCGGCGGCGCGCTATAGCCGGCGTGGGCGAAAAGGTCCGTGCGGTAAAACTGCACGCGCGTATCGACATACCAGGGCACCGCCACCAGCCGGCCGCCGATGCGGTTGCTTTCGAGCACCGCGCCGAACTGGTCATCGGCTAGGTCAAGGTCGGCGGGCACCGGATCGATCGCGTCCAGCGCTGCGAGCTCGGCGAGCCAGCTATTGCCGACTTGCGCCAGATCCGGGAGCGACCGGCCGACGAACCCCGTCAGCAGCTTCTGGTGCGCGCCGGACCATGGGAGCGGCTGGACCTCCACCGCGCCGAGGCCGAGATCGGGAAGAAGGGCGGGAAGGGCGGCCGCCTCGTTGCCGATCGCCCAGAAGGTCAGCCCGCCCTCGCGACGACAGCCGCCCAGCGCAAGCGCGGCCGAGCCTGCGATCCCCGCTGCAAGAACCTCGCGCCGCGAGAGGCTGCCGGCCATCAGGCCGCGTCGGCCGGCGCACCCGCAATGGTCGCACCGCCGTTCGATTCCGCGCGTCCGGTCGATCCGCGTTCGGCCAACTGCGGGGAGAGCACCACGCCGTGCTCCCGGCCAAGCTCCTCGCCGCGCAGCATCCGCAGCAGCAGCATCGCCGCGGTCGAGCCGAGCTGCGCCATGTTCGACTGCATGGTGGTCAGCTTCGGGCTGACATGGCGCGCGAGCGGGATGTCGTCGAATCCGGCAACGAGCGTCTCGACGCCCACCGCGACGCCTGCCTCTTCCAGCACCGACATGAGGCCGACCGCCATTACGTCGTTGGACGCGAACACCGCGTCCGCCGGCACTTGCCCGGCGAGCAGCAGCCGCGCGGCTTCCTGGCCCGCGCTCTCGGTGAAATCGCCCGGCAGGATCACGGGGTCCCTCTCGCCCAGACCCTCGCGCATGGCATCTGTGAAGCCGCGCAGCCGCTCGCGTGCGTCGCGGTTGTGCTTGGGGCCGGCGATATGGACGATCCTTTCGCGCCCGCGGGCGATCAGGTGGTCCGTGATCGTGCGCGCGCCGTGATAGTTGTCGACCGCGACGAAGGGCACGTCGCTGCTGTCCGCCTGCGCATTGAGAAGGACAGTCGGCATGTTGACGTCGAGGTGGTCCGACAGCAACTCGGCGGTGGAATCCGGCGGCATCAGCAGCAGCCCGTCGACCCGTCCGCGCATCGATCGGATCGCATTGGTCGTCTCGTGCGAGCTGCCGTGCATGTTGCCGAGCAGCAGATGCTTGCCTGCCCCGTGCGCGATCTTGTCGATCCCGCGGATGACCTCGGAGAAGAACTCGCCGAACAGGTCGGGCAGGATTACCCCGATGGTATCTGTCTGGCGATTGGTGAGACTGCGCGCGCCGCTATGAGGCACGAAGTTGAGCGCCTTGGCCGCCGCCTCGATCGCCTCTCGGGTCGCCTTGGTGACGTTGCTGTGCCCGTTGAGCGCGCGGGACACCGTGGCGATCGAAACGCCGGCTTCCCGCGCAACATCCCGAATCGTGACCATGCCTTCCCTCTCCCGCGTCAATGTAACCGTTTTCACAAATTCGGCAATGCCGCGTGCGGAACGGCGCGTCCTTCGCTGTCGAACAAATGTACCTTCTCCGGCGCGACGTGCAGCCCGATGCGTTCCCCCGCGGCGATCGGGCGATCACCGGTGGTGCGCCAGACCAGCGCAGTATCGCCGGTGCGGAGCCGTACGTGGCGCTCCCCGCCGAACCATTCGACGAACTCGACCGCACGTGGGGACAACGCGACCGTGCCGCGATCCGGCCGTGCCATCAGCGCTTCGGGCCGGATCGCCATCACGACGTCATCTCGTGCAGGAGCAGGGCCGATGAGCGGGCCGAGCACGATCCGCTCGCCGCCGTCGATAGCGATCTCGGTCTGCTGCGGATCGGCGCGGACAATGCGGCCCGCCAGAGGGTTGATCGGCGGTTGGCCGAAGAATTCCGCGGCGAACAGCGTTGCCGGGCGGTAATAGAGGTCCTCTGGCGTGCCCTGCTGCTCGATTCGACCGTCGCGCATGAGCACGATACGGTCGGCCAATGCCATCGATTCGGCCTGGTCGTGTGTGACGTAGATCGTCGTGGCAGGGAGCCGCGCGTGCAGTTCGGCGAACTCGCGCCGCATCTGCGCGCGCAGGTTGGCGTCGAGGTTGGAGAGCGGCTCGTCGAACAGGAACAGGTCGGGCTCGCGCACGATCGCGCGGCCGATGGCGACGCGCTGCCGCTGCCCCCCCGACAGTTCGGCAGGACGCCGGCCCATCAGGTCGGCAAGGCCCAGGAGCTCGCAGGTCCGCCTGACGCTTTCGTCCAACTCGCGCTTCGGCCGGCCGGCCATGCGCAGCGGAAAGGCAATGTTCTGAGCCACCGTCATTTGCGGATAGAGCGCGTAGGATTGGAAGACCATGGCGACGCCGCGTTCGCCCGGCGGCAAGCCGTCGACGCGCCGCTCGCCGATGTGGATCTCACCGCTGTCCGGCCGGTCGAGGCCCGCAATCAGCCGGAGCAGTGTCGACTTGCCGCAACCCGAAGGGCCGACCAGCACCACGAACTCGCCGTCGCCGACCGACAGATCGAAGCCGTTGAACAGCGCGACCGCGCCAAAGCTCTTGCCGACCCGGGATAGCGTTGCACCCGGCAATTGCGTCTCTCCCTCCGCCGGGACGTTCCCGTCGCCCGCTGCGGCCATAGCGCCGCGTCGGGCCGCACACCAAGGGTCTTGTGCGCGAGAGCAAGAGCGCGGCGCCCTAGTTGCGCTTCAGGATCACCTGCATGACGCGTGCGACCTCGCTGCGGAGGGTCGACGCCTGTGCCTCCAGTTCCGTGGCCGAGTTGAGCACTTGCGAGGCCGCCGCGCCGGTCGAGAGCGCGGTTTCGCGGATCTGGTCGACGCTCGCCTGCACCTCGCTCGCGCCGCGCGCGGCGAGATCGATGTTGCGCGCCAGCTCCTGCCCCGCGACCGACTGCTGATCGACTGCAGAGGCGATCGAGACAGCGGTCGATTCGAGCTGCTGCACCTGATCGGCGACCGTGCGCAACGCGCCGACACTGGCTCCCGTCGACTGCTGGATTGCGCGGATCTGCTGCGCCACCTGCTCGGTCGCGCGGCCGGTCTGGGAGGCGAGCTCCTTCACCTCCGACGCCACCACAGCGAAACCGCGACCGGCTTCCCCGCCGCGCGCTGCCTCGATCGAAGCGTTGAGCGCGAGCAAGTTGGTGCGCTGGGCGATGGTGGAGATCAGCTCGACGATCTGTCCGATCTGCTCCGCCGTGGTGGAAAGCGCGGAGATTGTGTCGTTCGCCTGGCGGGTGGAGCCGGTCGCCCGGCGTGCCAGTTCGGCCGACTGCGCGGCCTGGCGGCTAATTTCGCCGATCGACATGGCGAACTCGTCCGACGCAGCCGCGGCGGCGGTGACCCCGGAGGACGCCTCCATCATGGCTTGCGCGACGCGCTGGGTCTGTGTGGCGCCCTGCTCGGCGGCGGTAGCCATGGAGCTGGCGGTCGCCTTCAGTTGTGCGGAAGCCGCACCAACGCCGGAGACAACCTCGCCCACGCTCGATTCGAACGTGCGCGCGAAAGTGCGGACTTCCTTCTCGCGCCGCTCGCGCTCGGCGCGGCGGTTCGCGAACAGTTCGTCGAGCTTGACGCCGGATTTGACGAAGACTTCGAACGCGCGCGCAATCTCGCCGATTTCGTCGTGTCGATCGAGCCCGCGGATCGTGAAATCGCGATGGCCGGCCACAAGCGAGGTCATGTCGCGCGCGAGGGTGCCGAGCCGCTCCGATACGTCGGTCAGCACGGCCCGGATCGCACCAACGCCGAGCACGAGGGCGAGCACGGCGATGGCGACGATCGGCCAGCGTAGCGCCGACGCGGCTTGCAAGTCCGCCGAGGATAGCCCGATCCAGGCGAGCACGGTCACCAACGCGAGCGCGACGAGGGGAAATCCGCCGAGCAGCACGGTCTTGCGCGCAAGCGACTGATCGTTGAACCGACGCGTCAGCGCGAAAGTAGGGCCGGCCGCGGCTGGGTTCGACTGCCTCAGCTCGATCTGCTCGATCTCGTCGCGCATCTCGTCGGGCACGATGATCGTCATCGGGGCGTTCATGCTACTTTCCTTCCCGGGTCGGCCTTCGCCGTACTGTCCTTCAGGACCGCTGCGGCAAGGTGCTGTGGGATGTCGTCGGGCGGCATCGGTGCGAAGAAGAGCCAGCCCTGGATGTGATCGCAGCCGGCGCTGCGCACCATGGCTGCCTGGGCTTCGGTCTCGACGCCCTCGGCGGTAACGCGCATCTTGAGCGCGCGCGCCATCGAGATGCTGGAGAGCATCATCGCCCGCAGGCTTTCGTCGACCGCGGAGTCGACGACCAACGATCGGTCGAGCTTGAGCTTCTCGAACCGGAACTGCCGCAGGAAGCCGATCGAGGCATAGCCGGTCCCGAAATCGTCGAGCACGACATCGACGCCGAGCCCGCGCACCAGATCGAGACTGCGCTCGGCGACCAGCGGATCGAGCACGAGGCAGGTTTCGGTGATCTCCAGCTCGAGCCGCTCGGGCGGAAAGCCGGTCTCCTCCAGAACCTGTCCGAGCTGGAAGGGGAATTCGGGATTGCGGAGCTGCGCGGCGGAGATGTTGACCGAAAGCTGGATGCCCCAAGGCAGGGCATCGGTGCAGGCGCGGCGTAGCACCCACAGGCCGATCGCATTGATCAGCCCCGATTCCTCGGCGACCGGGATGAACACGTTGGGGCCCACGTCACGTCCGTCGGGGCGCTGCCAGCGCAGCAGCGATTCCACCGCTACGACGCGGTGCGTCCGTGCATCCACCAGAGGCTGGTAGTGAACGCGGAATTCCTCGTTGAGCAGCGCCGCGCGCAGTTCGTTGTCGAGGTCTCGCATCGCCTCCAGGCTGCGGTCGAACTCGTCCTTGAACCAGGTGCAGCGCATCTTGCCGTCGCGCTTGGACACGTACATCGCCACGTCGGCGCGGCGCAGCAGCTCGGAGGATTCCAGCGTTCCGCCGGCTGCGCAGCGGGCCAGCCCGACGCTCGCCCCGATCGAGATACGCCGGTCGTCGAGCGCGACCGGCTGGGAGAGGGTCTCGAGCAGACCGCGGCAGATTCCTTCGAGCAGTGTTCCCGCGAGCGGGCCGACCATGCTTACGGCGAACTCGTCCCCACCCAAGCGGTAGGCGGCGGCGTCGTTGCCGCACAGGCGGCGCAAGGTCAGCGCGACTTCCTTGATCAGGCGATCGCCGACCCCGTGTCCATAAAGGTCGTTGACGGTCTTAAAGCCATCGAGATCGATCAGCGCCACGGCCATTTCGTGGCCGGTGGTTGCGGCGATGGCGATGTGCCGGTGCAGCGCACGGCGATTGGGAAGCTGGCTGAGGCTGTCGGTCATGCCAAGCCGCTCGAGGCGCGCCACATGCGCAAAGCCGAAGCGCAGAAGCAGCAGAACCGCGACCGCGTAGGCCACGATGCCGACGAGAATCAGCGGCGAAGCGTTGGCGAGCGGAAAATCGTCGCTCATCAGCAAGGCAAGGCAGATTGCGGCGAAGATCGCCGTCAGGACGGCTACCGGTGCGACCACCAGCAGTCGCGGCGCCAAACCGTGATTTTCCCCCTCTAATGTCACCCGCCCGGACCCCAAACCCCTGTTCTTGCTCCGCAAGTTAGCGGCGCGGCACTAAAGAAGCGTTAAACACCGATTTACCTTGCAGCCGCCATCCGGACGCCGGACACCGATGTCCCCGGTTCGACGCATCGGTAGAGTCCCTGGACGTCCGTCGCGGAGGCGAACCGCTCGCCTTTGCCTGCCATGGTCTCGCCCGCGCCGAGCATTAGCCAGCCGTCGCCGCGCAGACTGTCGGCCACGCAGCCGAGCGCCCGCTGCCGGGTCTCCCCGTCGAAATAGAGCAGCACGTTGCGGCATAGCACGAGGTCGAACCGCTCGGGCCGTGTCTGCATGTCGAGCACGTTGCCGACGCGGTAGCAGATCGGTGCCAACAGCGCCGGGTCCGGCTCCCATCCGCGCGGCGTCTCATTGAAGTGCCGGAGCATCTGCGCAACGCCTAGCCCGCGCTGGATCTCGAATTGACTGTAGCAGGCGCGCCGCGCGGCGGCGATTGCGTGGGTCGAGACGTCGGTGCCAAGGATCTCGATCTTCCATCCGCGCCACATGTGCGGGCGGTCGGCGAACATCATCGACAGCGACAGTGCTTCCTGCCCGGTCGAGCAGCCGGCCGACCAGATCGACAGGCGTCGCGTCGCCGCGCGCTTGTTGGCCAGGTCGGGGAGGACGGTCTCGGACAGCTGCTGAAAGAGCTGGCGATCGCGGAAGAAATAGGTCTCGTTGTTGAGCAGCGCCTCGACGACCTTGCGCGAGATCTCTTCGGAATCGCCGGTGCCCAGCATGCAGACAAGTTGGTCGACGTTGTCGATTCCGTATTCGCGGAACACCCCCGCCAGCGCGCTGCCGATGCGCCACTGGCGGCCTTCGGCGAGCTGCTGGCCAGTCCGCTCCAGAAGCAGGTCGGCAATGATCCGGTGGGATATCTGCGTCACCTCCATGCCGCTTCTCCGGCGTGAAGCGCGATGCGCAAGGCGATCTTCTCCGGCGGCAAAACGGCCGAAGCCAGCCCGGCCTGCACGACGGCACGCGGCATGCCCCAGACGGAGGAGCTGGCCTCGTCCTGGGCGATGATATTGCCGCCGGCGTTCACCAGCCGTTCGGCGCCGACGAGCCCGTCTCGGCCCATCCCCGAGAGCACGACGCCTAGCGCGGCGCCCCCCGCCACCTCGGCCATGCTCTCGAACATGGTGTCGACGGAAGGCATGCATCCGCTCGACGCCTTGAAAGCGGCGGTGCCGGCAAGCAGGGCACCGCCTTCCCGGCGAAGCAGGAGGTGCCCATCGCCGGGTGCGATATGGATGCGGCCGCTTTCGATCGGCGTCGCGCGGTCGATCACCACGGCCTCCCGCCCGCTTGCGAGTTCGAGCTGGCCGGCGAAGACCTGCATGAATGTTTCGGGCAGGTGCTGCGTGACCACGATCGGCGCTTCGACGTAGCGCGGCAGGTTGCGTAGCAGCATGCAGAGGGCGTGAATGCCGCCCGTGGAGGCCCCGATGCCAATGACTTTGAGCGGGTCGCCCTGCTTGTTGCGCGCGCGCAGCGGTGGCTCGCCCGGTGTCATGCCGGCCGCGCCCGTGCGGCTGCGCCGCCCCAACGCGCGGATGCGTTGCAGCAGCGCAGTGCGATAGTGCTGATCGAATTCGCCGCTCCGCGGTTTGAGCATGGTGTCGGCGGCCCCCATCGAAAGGGCGGCCAGCGTATGCTCCGCCCCCGCTTCGGTGAGCGAGGAAACGACGAGCACCTGCGTGCCGGCATGCGTGGCGAGGATTTTGGGCAGCGCGCGAAGGCCGCCCATGCCTGGCATCTCTAGATCGAGCAGCACGACGTCTGCGGGTGCGACCGCGAGGGCGGCGAGGGCGTTCTCTGCGCTGCCGGTCTTGCCCACGATGGTCATGTCGCCTTCGGGTGCAATGATCCTGGAGAGGACGGCGCGAACCGTCAGCGAATCGTCGACAATCATTACGCGGATGGGCGTGCGCTCCGTCGGCGCCTGTCCGGCCTTGCCAGCCGCGATGCTGCTCTCCGCACCCACGGGCCGGACCTCAGGCCATGCCGACGAGCTGAAGCTTTATCTGCAGGGTTTCGTGATCGAACGGCTTCATCACGTATTCGTCCGCACCCGCCCCGATCGCCTCGCGGATATGTGCGATATCGTTCTCGGTGGTGCAGAACACGACCTTCGGAACGTCGCCGCCCGGCATGCGGCGCAGGTGGGTGATGAATTCGATGCCGGTCATCACCGGCATGTTCCAGTCGAGCAGCACGAGATCGGGCATGGCCTTCTCGCACTGCGCGATGCCCTTCTCGCCGTTCTCCGCTTCCTCGACCGAGAGGCCAAGTGATTCGAGGATGTGGCGCGAAACCTTTCGGATCACGCGCGAGTCATCGACGATCAGACAGGTCTTCATTTGTGTGGTCCTTTTCTGCGCTCCCGGATTATTCGCTCCGGGTATACAATCGTTTAAGCGGCGGCCCGATGCGGCCCGGCGATCAGGGCGGCCACATCGACCAGAACGGCAGGGCCGGCGGCAGTTTCAATCATTCCGCGCGCGACCCGTGCCCAGGCAGGTCCCAACGTGGCAGGCGGCAGGGTAGGCTCCCCAACGGCGGCGACCACATCATCCACCCGGTCGACGAGCAAAGCATAGGCATGGCTGCCCACCTCGACGACCGGCGCACGCACGTCGGGTGCTTCGGGAGAGCCGGGGAGGGCGAGGGCCTTGCGGCTGTCGATCACCGTCAGCGCGCGGCTGCGCAAGCCGGCGAGACCGGCGATGAAGTTCGGCGCACGCGGAACCGGGGCAATCTCGGTCAACTCGACGATTGAACTGATGTCTTCGGCCCGGAATGCGGCCGGACGTCCCCCGATGCGCGTGAGGAGAAGCAGGCTGCTCATCTTCGTGCTCCCGAACGTGCGCGGGCGAGAGCCGAGAGGAGCCCGTCGCGGTCGTAGCGGTAGATGCTGCCTGGGCCGTGCTCGGTCCCCTCGGCGCGCGAGCGGAGGCGGACGACGGCCGTGGCGGCGTTGGACTCCTCCACGGCGTCTAGCGTTACCGTGATGTCGGCGGCACGCCCATCGCCGTCGCCGAGTACATCGTAGCCGGCCGAGCGGATCAGTGGCTCGAGAAAGCTCGCCACCCATGGGTCAGAGCTGGGCAGGCGGCAGGTCGGGCGCTGCGCGGGCAGTGCGGCGCGGCCATGACGGGCGAACAGTCCATGCGCATCGATCACGCCGACGATGACGCCGTCGATCAACGCCGTGCCTTCCAGCATTTCGTCGCCTTCGAGTGGCACCACGGGGCCGGGCAGCTCGATGGAATCGACGATGCCCGCAACCGCGTAGAGCAGCTCGACCTCGCCATCCCCGAGGCGAAGCGCGGTGATCGTGTCGTTGGCGAGCGTGCGACCCTCGGTCCCGAGCAGCGGCAGGATCGTGCCGTCGACGGTTGCTAGCATGCCGCCTTCGGTAGGCTCGATCGCGGAGACCGGCAGCGTATGGATGTGCCGGATTGGCGCCATGCGGATGGCGCGCTTGCGTCCGGCGAAGGAGGTGAAGACCACCGCGTGCTCGGCGGGCGCCGCGGGCTGTTCGGCACTGCGTTCCTGTACGGCGGTGCGAATGCGCGTGTGGCTCGCCAGACCATATGCCTCGGCGAGGCCGGGCACGTCGATCTTGAGGATCGGTTTGCCGTCGTCGAGCAGCGCCGTGCCGCCGTAGAGGCCGATCGCTTCCAACGCGGGCGGCAGGGGCTTGAGCACGAAATCCTCGTTATCGAGCACCCGATCGACCGCGAGCGCGAACAGATCGCCGCTGACGAGCCGCAGGAAAACGAACGTGGCGCGCTCGAGGTCAACCTCCTGCTCGAGCCCGAGCACTTCGGCAAGGTCGAGGCAGGGCACGCGTTCGCCGCGGAAGGTGAGGAAGATACCGTCGCCGATCCGGTCGGCCTCGACCGAGCGCGAGACGCTGCGCGCGATCTCGACGATATAGGAACGGGGCAGGCCGAGCGTGTGCGCGCCGACTTTCACTGTCAGTCCTTCCACGATGCTCAGCGTCAGGGGCAGGTGGAGGAACACGATCGTGCCCCGGCTTTCTTTGCTGGAGACCGAGACCGAGCCGCCGAACTTCTCGACATTGGCGCGCACCACGTCCATCCCGACGCCGCGACCGGAGACTTGGCTGACCGTGTCGGCGGTCGAAAGGCCGGGGGCGAAGATCAGGTCGAGCTTCTCCTCGCCCGTCATCGCTGCGACGTCCGCGGCGCTCGCCACGCCGGCCGCCACCGCCTTGTCGGCGAGCTTGTCGAGCGCGATCCCGCGCCCGTCATCGCTGACCGCGACGATGATGCGATTACCGGTGCGGCGTGCGGACACGGTGATGATGCCTATCTCGCGCTTGCCTGCCGCGAGGCGCTGAGCAGGCGGTTCGATCCCGTGGTCGACCGCGTTTCGCAGGATATGCGTCAGGGGATCGCGAACGGATTCGATCATCTCGCGGTCGAGTTCGACGTCGCCGCCCTCGAGATCGATCATCACCTGCTTGCCGAGTTCGGCGGAAAGATCACGGACCATGCGCGGCAGGGCACCGAAAAGGTGCTCCAGCCGCTGCATCCGCATCCGGGTCGCCCCTTCGCGGACTTCGTCGAGAATGGTGGAAAGCCGCTCGAACGGACCTTGGAGCGCGGGGTCGGCGCCGTGGTCGCGTAACCGCCGGGCGAGTTCGTTGCGGGCGAGAACCATGTCGGAAACGCCGCTCATCACGCGGTCCAGCAGTTCGACGGGCAGACGGATCGAGCGCGTGTTGCCAGTTCGGGCCGCGCGCGGCCCGGCCTGCTCACCGGCCTGGATGGTCTCGCTGTCAGGCTCGTCGCGGCTCGGTTCGAGCGCAGCGATCAGTATATCGTCCCCGCCCTCGGGCAGGCCCTCGCCCGCATCAATCGCATCGATCATGTCGGTGATACGGTCAATCACCGCGAGCACCGCGGTGACCAGCGCGCTGCTGGCGCGCCGGCGACCCGCGCGTACTTCGGACAGCGCGCTTTCGGCGGCGTGACTCAGCTTCTCGAGCCGGGGAAAGTCGAAGAAACCGCAGTTGCCCTTCACGGTGTGGACGAACCGGAAGATCGCGTCGAGCCGCTCGCGGTCCGCGGGATCGGCTTCCCACGCCACGATCTCGCCCTCGATCGCTTGGAGCATCTCGCGGGTTTCGGCCACGAAATCTGCCAGCAGGTCGTCCATTGAAATCCAAGCCCCCCGGATAGTGCGAAGAGCTATGGCCAAGGATGGTTAACGAACGGTCACTGCCGCCCGGGAAAGTGCCGCAGGGCGCGCCAGACGATGAGGACGGCGATCGTGCCGCCGATCACGTTGGCGGCAAGTTCGGCCGCATATATCGCCTCCGCCCCCCAATGCGGGCGCAGCAGCCAGCCGATCGGCAGCATGACCAGGAACACCCGCGCGCAGCTTTGCGTCAGTGCCCAGCCGGCTTTGTCGACCGCGTTCAATGCGCCATTGGCGACGATCAGGAGCCCGAACCCGGCATAGCCCCAAGCAGCAATCCGCAGGTAGCTGTCGAATTCGGCAATCACTGCCGGATCTTCGGTGAAGAACCGCGCGAGCCATTCGCCCGCCGCGAACAGCACGAAGGCCAGCGCAATGCCGTAGGCGAGGCAGAAAACGCCCGCCTCCAGCATCGCGAGCCGCGCCCGGTCCGGGCGGCCCGCGCCCCAGTTCTGCCCGACGATGGCGCCGATCGAACCCGAAAGGCCGAGCAGCGGTACGACCGCGAAGCTCTGCAGCCGCCCGGCCGCGCCGAAACCCGCCACCGCCGCCTCTCCTTGCGCTGCAAGGAGCGCGGTGAGGATCGACAGGCCGATCGGATTGACCGCGTTCGAGAACGCGGCCGGCCCTGCGACCCGCAGGATTGCGCGCGCCGATTCGCCGAAGCGGGACTGGCGGATCAGGCTCGGCCTTATCGGCAGCTCGGTGCCTGCGATCAGCCACAGGGCGGTGACGATCGCCAGCGCATAGCCTGCGATCGAGGCATAGGCCGCGCCCGCCATGCCGAAGCCGGCGAACCCGAACGCGCCAGAAATCAGCAGCGGATCGAGCACCCAGTTCGCAACGGCGAACGTGAACGCGACGATTGTGGTCTTGCGCGCCTCCCCCTGGCCGCGCAGCACGCCGTTGAGCGCCATCTGCAGCAACAGTATGGGCATACCGAGCGCAAACGGCGCCATGTAGGCGCGGATCAGCGGCAGCAGCGCGTCCGACGCCTGCATGAGGCGGAACAGCGGATCGAGCAGCACGTAGAGCGCGAGTCCCAGGATCGCGCCGAGCACGACCGCGAACACTGCACCGAAGTTCGCCCGCCGCGCCGCCTGCGCGGTATCGCCCGCGCCCAGCGCCCGGGCGATGACCGAGTTCACCCCGACCATGACGCCGACCCCGAGGCTGGAGAGCGCTATGGTGACCGGAAAGACGAAAGCGACCGCTGCCAATTCTTCGCTGCCGAGCTGGCCGATGAAATAGGCGTCGATGAGCCCGACCGACATGATCGCCGCGACGCCGATGATCATCGGCAGGGTCTGGGTCACCAAATGGCCGCGGATCGATCCGCGCGTCAGCTTGGCGCCCTCGCTCATGCGCTTGCCGATAGCGTCGGGCCGCACGATTGCAAGGCTGCCGGGCAGGCGCTTGTGCGGGGACGTCTCTCCGTGCGATAAGTGGCGCAAAGCAATCGAAGGAGAGAGTGCCCGTGGCGACGCAACTCAAACCCCGGATGGAATGCAGCGAGGCCGAGTGGCAGGCCCGGCTCGACCTCGCCGCATGTTACCGCATCTTCGATCATTTCGGCTGGTCGGAATCGATCTACAACCACATCTCGGTGAAAGTGCCGGGGGAGGACAACGCCTTCCTGATCAACCCGTTCGGGCTGCTCTATTCGGAAGTGAGCGCGTCCAACCTGGTCAAGATCGATATCGACGGCAACGTGCTCTCGGGCAATTATCCGGTGAACAAGGCGGGCTTTACCCAGCACGCCTATTTCCACCGCCACCTCGATTGGGCGCACGCGATCTGCCACACGCACACGACCGAGGCGATGGCGGTCTCCAGCACCGAAGGGGGCCTGCTGCCGATCAGTTTTTACGCCTGCAACTTTCAGGGCCAGATCGGCTACCACGACTTCGAGGGCGTGACCGTGCGAGAGGAAGAAGGCGAGCGGCTGCTCGCCAACCTGGGCAACAAGCGCATCCTGATGCTGCGTAACCACGGCCCTGTGGTGCTCGGGCGCACTATCCACGAGATGTTCGTCCAGGCCTGGGCGCTCCAGCGCGCCTGTGAGATCCAGGTCGCGACGCTGAGCCAGGGACGGCCCATTCACGTGAGCCAGGACGTCATCAACGTCCACCAGCGCGACATCAGTCAGGCGCAGGCACCCGGTGGGCCGGGCTACGCCGACTTCGAGGCATGGAAGCGCAAGGTCGACCGGATCGACTCGAGCTGGCGCGACTGACGGACCGGACCGCGCCGAACCGGATGCCCGCGCTCATCGTCAACGACCGTCCGGTCCGGTTCGACATGGATCCAGAGACGCCGCTGCTCTGGGCGCTGCGCGACGCGGCCAATCTCACCGGCACCAAGTACGGCTGCGGTGTAGGCGACTGCCATGCCTGCACCGTCATCGTCGACGGCGAGGCGCTGCGCTCGTGCCTGATCACTTTGGCCGAGGCGGAGGGGCGCTACGTCACCACGATCGAGGGGCTCAGCCGCGACCGCTCGCATCCGGTGCAGCAGGCGCTGGTGGCCGAGCAGGCGATCCAGTGCGGCTTCTGCACGCCGGGCATCGCGATGGCGGCGGCCGCGCTGATCCAGGCCAATCCCGATCCCTCGGAAGAGGCCATCAAGCAGGCGATTCCCAATTTGTGCCGCTGCGGCGTCTATCCGCGGCTGGTCCGCGCCATTCAGCGCGCCGGCCGCGTCGCGCGCCGGGTCGAACGCATCAGCGCGGCTCCCGCGCCGGGGATCAGCGCCGAGGACGCAGCGGCGGAAGTGCCGGCGATGGCCGCGCCGGAGAGCGAGGCGCGGGAGTTGCGGGCGGTTCAGGGACTCGCGAAATCGTCGCGCCGGCGCTAACCGCTCCTGCAAAGGAGACCGGCGATGAAAGCAACCATCTGGCACAACCCGAACTGCAGCAAGTCGCGGGCGGCGCTCGAGACGCTGCGCGCGCGTGACGACATCGACCTCGAAATCGTCGACTACCTCAAGAACCCGCCGAGCCGCGACAAGCTGGCCCAGCTCTACAGCGATGCGGGGATCGCGCCGCGCGAGGGTGTCCGGACCCAGGGCACCGATGCCAAGGAGCGCGGACTGACCGAAGCCGACGACGATACCGTGCTCGACGCCATGGCCGCCGAACCCAAGCTGATCGAACGTCCGCTGGTCGAAACAGAAAAGGGTGTGCGGCTATGCCGTCCGACCGAACGGATCGAGGAAATTCTCTAGTCTAGTCGTCGTCCCCGGCGCGGCCTTCGAGCACGTCGTCTGCCTGGAGCGAGCGCCAGCCGAACACGAACACGGCGGCGCACAGCAGGCAGATCGCGGCGAAGCCGACCCACTGGTGATGGCCGTATAACCACACGCCCGCCGCCGGTGCGACGACATAGGCGGCGCCGTTGACCGAGGCGACGATGCCGCCGATCTGGCCCTGCTCGTCACGTGTCACAGCAAGCGATGAGCCCGCGGTGAACCCCGGGCGATAGAGCCCGAAGCCGAGTGAGGCGACTGCGAAGCCGAGCGCGATCGAATGCAGGTCCTGCGCCACCGAGAACCCGATGACACCGATGATGGCCAGCGCCATGCCCCACAGGGTGGAGGAGCGCGGACCCAACTTAAGCATCGGAATCAGGCCCCATTGCGCGAGCAGCGTGGCGATCGCGCCGCACATGAGGACGAGGCCGATCGGCCCCGTGCCCGCCGAAGGATCGGCGCGCAGCCCCAGCCGGTCGAGAATGAAGAACCCGATGATGCCGAGCGTTGCCGCCTGCGCATGCCCGCCCAGCAATCCCGCGACCAGCCAGGGCCGCAGCCGCCTGTCGCGCCAGGAGAGGTCGGGGATCGCCTCGAGGCCCGGCATGGCGGGTTCGTCCTCCCCGTCCTCCCTGCGTGAGACATTCGGATTCGAGTTCGCACTGAACGGCACGGCCACGACGTCGCCGCGCGCGGCGAACGTCGGTGCGTCGTTGGGGAGGCGCAGGCGCAACGCGACCAGCACCGCCAGGCCGACCAGCGCGAAGGCGAAGAACGGGCCGACCAGTCCAGTCGCAGGGAAGATCAGCAGCGGCGCCAGCGCCGGGCCGATCACCGTGCCGAGCCCGAAGCTGGAGGCGATCAAGGCCATGGCCTTGGTCCGCTCGGCACGCGGCGTGCGGCTCGCGACATAAGCCTGGACCGCGGGCGGCGCGGCCGAGCCGAACCCACCGTAGAGGCTGCGCGCGGCGGCGAAGAACACCAGGGTCGCCGCGGCGGAGATCGCACCGGCCAGGCCGAACATCAGCACGAGGCCGCACAGCGCAAATGAGGCGATGAAGCCGACGAGGCCGATCGCCATCATCGCTTTGCGCCCTCGCCGGTCGGAGCGGCGCGCCCAGATGGGGGCGCAGATGACCCACAACAGCGCCGACCAGGTATAAGCGATGCTGATCCACACGTCCGCCACACCCAGCGCCGTGCCGACCGAGGGCATGACCGACTGCATCGCGGTATTCCCCGCCGCCGTCACCAGCATGACGAGGAACAGCAGAACCATCCGTCCTCGCGAAATTCTCTGCGGGGCGGCTGCCTCGATTGCCTTAGGATATGGATCTCTGTCAGCCATCGCGGCTCTCGCTAGGCTCGCCGCGGAGCGCTTGCAATACGCCCGTGGATTTGCGAACGCGAACGGCGCAACCGCGAACGAGGCAGTATTTCTTGGCTCAAATGAACGAATTGGCGGTCGAACCGCGTACCCGTCTCCGCGATCGGACCGCCCGGCTGTTCGGGCAATGGGGCGTTTTCTTCCGCGGCTTCGTCGAGCATCCACGCATGGTCGGCTCGATCATCCCGTCCTCACGCTTCACGATCTGCAAGATGCTAGGCCCTGTCAATTGGGCCGAATGCAAGCTGTTCGTGGAGTATGGGCCGGGCGTCGGCACCTTCTGCCGCCCGGTGCTCGAGCGGCTGCCGCGCGACGGCAAGCTGCTGGTGATCGACACCAATCCGCTCTACATCGACTACCTGAAGCGGACGATCACCGACGGTCGCTTTATTGCAGTCCACGGGTCGGCTGCCGACGTGAGGGAGATCGTTCGCGCGATTGGGCACGAGGAGGCGGATTACGTGCTCTCCGGCCTGCCGTTCTCGACCCTTCCGGACGGCGTCGGCCCCGCCATCGTCGCGGCGACGCACGAGGTGCTGCGGCCTGGCGGGGCATTCCTCGTCTATCAGTTCAGCGCCAAGGCGCGCGACTTCATGGCCAAGCACTTCGCGCGCATCGAGCAGGGCTTCGAGCTGTGGAACGTGCTGCCGTGCCAGCTCTTCTGGGGCTGGAAGGACGAGGCGGCCTGAGCCGCCTCGCTTCCGATCTTCCTTATTCGAAGGCTTCGCTGACCGCCTCGGCCGAGGGCCCGGCGAGCTGCTTGTAGACCGCTGCCAGCACGCCCACGATCAGCACGCTCCAGATGGCGGCGATAAGTCCGCTGAGCGCTCCGCCGACCAGCAGTCCCGCCGTGTTCTGTCCGAGCATGGCGACGAACAGGCCGGAGATCATGCTGATGACGATCCCGACCACGACCACGCCGATGCCTAGAAGGAGGTAGAAGCCGAACAGCCGCAGGCTGTTGCCCTTGGTCAGGCGCCAAGAATTGCGCAGGGCCGTGATTGGGTTGAGATTGGCGCCGATCACCATCTCTGGCGAGACGAGCGAGAACTTCACCATCACATAGGCAAAGACGACGAAGGCCAGCAGGCCCACGAGCACGCCCGCCGCAGGGCCGCCCAGCGCGGCAGCGACGCCCACGGGCACACCCAGCACGATCGACAGGCCGAGAACGAGGAGGATCTGTGCCGCGATATAGGGGATCAGCGTGACGAGCCCGGTCTTGATTGCCTCGCCGACGGTGGGCCGGCGGTCGTGCAGCAATGCCAGGAGCGACAGCGTCCCGATCGACTGGATGAGGCCCAGCAGCAAGAACCATATGCCATTGTCCGCATAGAACGCCTGGAAGGCGGCCATCGGGTCGTCCGGATTGACCTCGGCCGGGCCGGTCATCATCTCCGGCACCAGCAGCGCAAGCGCGAGATTTGGCAGGAATATGAAGATGCCCGCGATCACCGCGAGCAGTTCCTTGTTCGCGCCGACCATTGCGGTCGCTTCGTTCCACGCCCGTCCCATGTCGAATTTCATGGCATGTCCCCTCGTTACGGTGCCTTTGCCCTTGATAAGCCGCGCGGGGCGCGCCACGCAATCGGCAATGTCCGGCAATACCCAGTCAGCAATCGAATGGCGGCGCGAGGCCGTGCCCGTGCCCTATCGGGAAGCACTGTCCGAAATGGAAGCGCGCAACCGCGCCATCGCGGCAGGCGAGGCGGGGGAACTCGTCTGGCTGCTCGAACATCCGCCGGTCTATACCGCCGGCACCAGCGCCGCGGCTGCCGAGATGCTCGACCCGCGCTTCGAAGTGGTCGAGGCGGGGCGGGGCGGGCGCTACACTTACCACGGACCGGGTCAGCGGATCGGCTACGTCCTGCTCGACCTGAACCGGCGCGGGAAGGACGTGCGCTGCTTCGTCCATGCGATCGAAGGCTGGGTGATCGATACACTGGGGGACTTCGGGGTCGAGTCCTGGCGCGCCGAAGGGCGAATCGGCATCTGGACGCACGACATCGATGGCAGCGAAGCGAAGATCGGCGCGATCGGCGTGCGTGTGCGCCGCTGGGTCACCATGCACGGCTTCGCGGTCAATCTGGCGCCCGATCTCTCGCACTTCGCAGGGATCGTGCCCTGCGGTATCGCCGAATACGGGGTCACTAGCCTTCAGCGGCTCGGCGTCACGGTTGCGCCGGAGGAATGGGATAAGGCATTGGAGGCGCGCGCCGGGGACTTTCTCGATGGCCTCGCACGTGCTTGCGGAGTGAAGGCATGATGCACAAGACGATTTCCGTGATGGTCCTGGCGGTATTGCTCGCCGCTTGCGACGGCGGCGCCGACAGCGGAGCGGATGGGGGCACGGCCGAAGGCGAAGTGCTCGGCGGTACGATCAGCGACGAGATGCTGCCGCTCGACACCGTCCGCTCGCAGTCCCCGCCGCTGCGCACCGAGCCGACCGGCGGCGCAGCTGGGGAAGACGCGGCAGAGGCGACCGACGAAGCGCCCGATGCCCAGGCTGGTGAAGGGGATGAGGCGGATGCTGATGCTGATGCGGAGGCCGACGGTCCTCCGCAGATCCAGCTCAACCCCGCGACAGAGCCCGAAACCCCCGCCGACGAGGGGGAGGCGGACTAGGGCGTTGCCATTCCAGCTTTCGCTGGGATGATGGTGTCTCGGGAGGGCGGCTGCCTGGCGAAAGCTGCCGCCCCATCCCTCACTGCCGAGTTGTCTGACCTCAAGCGGCCGCGCTTTGCTCCATCAGCGTCGGATAGTCGATGTAGCCCTCGGGCCCGCGCCCGTACCAGCTTTGCGGAACGCCCTTGTTCGGGGTGAGCTCGGCACCGGCGCGGATGCGGTTGGGCAGGTCGGGGTTCGAGATGAACGGACGGCCGAAGCTGATCGCATCGGCCCGGCCCGTCTCGACGTCCGCTGCGGCCTGCGTCGCATCGTAGTCAGAATTGAGGATCAGCGGCCCCGAATAGATGCTGCGAATCAGGGGGCTCTGCTTGGGCACCTCGGTATTGCCGAACGTGCCGTCGGGACCCGGTTCGCGCAGCTCGAG
>JAPSJS010000106.1 GCA_031178065.1 Altererythrobacter sp. | reverse complement strand
GGGCTGATGCGCTCGGCGCTGCTCGCCGCAGACCTGGTGCTGATCCCGGTGCAGCCGTCGCCGCTCGACGGCTGGGCGTCGGCCGAGATGCTGGCGCTGCTTGGCGAAGCGCGCATCTACCGCCCGGAGCTCGTCGCCCGCTTCGTGCTGAACCGCTGCGCTGCGCGCACGGTGCTCGCGCGCGAAACGGCTGAGACGCTCGCCGATCACGACCCACCATTGCTAGCGACGACTATCGGTCAGCGCATCATCTTCGCCGATGTCGTGCAGACCGGCCGGCTCGCCGCCGAGCAAGATGAGGATTGTCCGGGCGCACGGGAGATCGCCGCGCTCGCGGCCGAAGTCGCGGGGATCCGCACATGAGCGAACGATTCCCCAAGCGCGGCTTTGCATCCCGGCCGGGCGATCCGGAGAGCTGGATCAAGGCGCCCGACCGTCAGACACAGCGACCTCAGCCCGCTGACGACTTCTCGGCCCGCCTGACGATCGACGTCACCGCCGACATGCGCGGCCGGATCAAGATCGCGGCCTTCCAGCGCGGCCAGACGGTCGCCGACATGCTGCGCGCGCTGTTCGAGCGCGAATTCCCACCAGCCCAAGGAGACACCCAATGACCGGCCTTGCCGCTGCATCCGCGCGCGCCGGCCGCGCGCTCGCATCGTCGCTCGATGGTCTCACACAGGTCGAACTGGTCTGGATCGAGAAGCAGATAGAGCACTGGATCCGCTTCGGCCGGGAGGTGCGCGAACAGGTCCTCGACCGCCGCCGCCGCATCCTCTTCTTCCCTCCCGGCACGACCTTCGCACTGGTGCGCTGGGCCGCGAACGAGCACGGCACCGTGCTCTCCCGGCTCGACGTCCTGCGCACCGTCGGTCCCGGCGAAGCGTGCCAGACGATCCCGACCGTGACGCCCGGCGGCGACATCCTGCTGCGCGTCGACGGCTGGCCGAAGGTGGAGCACGTGCTCCAGCTCATCGACGCGATCGAGGCCAGCGATATCGATCCGGCCGAGGTGTCGCCCGATCACTGGCGGCACGTTCACAACCGCCTAACAGCCGGCGAGACGCCACGCGCCTACACGCCGCAGCGCCATCGCGCCTTCCTCTTGGCGCGGGAGATCGGCGCATGACCCGGCTCGGCTACGCCATCACCACGACGGCCGCCGTGTCGTTGCTGGGCACTCTGTCGCTCGTTTCCTTCGCGCCCAAGCTGATCTGGAACGCCTCGGCCAGCACGCCGATCGGAGTCTACGCGATTGAGCCCGACCCGTCCCCGGAAGTCACCGATCTGGTCGCCTTACGCGCGCCCGAGCCGCTCGCGAGCTTCCTCGCCGAGGGCGGTTATCTGCCGCGCGGCGTGCCGCTGATCAAGCGCGTCGTGGCGCTTCCTGGGCAGCGGGTTTGCAGGAACGGCCTCGCCATCACCGTCGACGCTGTGCCGATGGGCGAGGCGCTCGATCGCGACCGTCGCGGCAATCCGCTGCCCGTCTGGCAGGGCTGCCGCGTCATCGCCGAGGGCGAACTGTTCCTGATGAACTGGGAAGTCCGCAACAGCCTCGACGGCCGCTACTTCGGCCCGCTTCCCGCCTCCGCCGTGATCGGCCGGGCCATCCCTCTCTACACCGACGAGGACGGCGATGGCCGCTTCGTCTGGCGCGCGTCGACGCGGTGACGGCGTGCCTATTCCCAACCTCACCGCACATCCACGGAGGCAAACA
>JAPSJS010000038.1 GCA_031178065.1 Altererythrobacter sp. | reverse complement strand
CCTGATTTGTAATCAGGTGCTCTACCAACTGAGCTAAGCCGGCTCCGATGCCCTCACGTTACAAAGCAATGGATAACGCAAGTGCCCGCCCTTTGCTTCAAAGTGCGCCGAAGGTCCAGCCTTCGGTGCGCGCGATTTCGGCGGTGAGATCGCCGGGGTGCCAGCGGGCCGGGTCGTCCGCCACTTTGCGCAGCCAGGCCGCGGCGAGCAGTGCGTCGGAGCTGTGGTCGTCGATTGCGCCTTCGCCCGCGACCGGTGGCGAGTCGAGCGCCGTGAGCGCACGGTTGAGATCCGCGATCGTGCGGATCTTGCTTCGCGCCGCTGAGCGCTGCGCTTCGAGCGCGGCGAGCGAGGTGTAGATCTCCACCAGCACGGAGCCGGTTTCGGGCAGTGGGTCGACGGGCCAGACCGGCAAGGCGCCATCGAGCCGGTGGAGTACGCGCATTCCGGTGAGGCTCGACTTGCCGACCTGAGCAGCGCCGATGAGGTTGAAGTTCGAGTAAGGTTTACATCCTTGCGCCGCTTGCGCGTGCTCGGTCACCCGGAAGCGCCCGCGTCCGTGAGCGGCACCGTCGCAACGGAACCGCTCGCCCTCGCGCCCGCCGTGGCGGCGGAAATAGGCGCTGAGGTCGGGGTGATCGACGAAGGACGAGGCGCCGAGGTGCGGGTCCCCGGCGCAGATCTGGTCGACCATCGCCCACAGGCTCCGCGCGTCGGGAGGTGAGTTCGGGAGATCGGGGAAGAACGCGCCGCAATCGGCGAAGGGAAGGGACATGCCGAGGTCGAGTCCGACAAGCGTCTCGGACGGAAGGTCTTCGCACAGCAGGGCCAGCACATCCTCGCGCGACCAGCCGCGGCCGCGCCCGACCAGCACCGGCGGCCCGCCCGCCGCATCGGCGAGCGCGAGCGCGATGCCTCTGTGCCGCTCGCCTGCGGCGCCCGACCAGTCGATGGCGAGGAAATGGGAGAAGCGGGGAGGGCTCACGGGCGGATGCCTCACTCGCCGCGCAGCTCCCGCCGCCGCTTGTCCCACCATTCCATGCGCTTGAGGACCTCGCGCTCGAAGCCGCGTTCGGCCGGCGCGTAATAGGTCTGCGGCTCCATCTCCTCGGGCCAGTAGTTCGCGCCGGAGAAGGCATCCTCGGTATCGTGATCGTAGGCGTAGCCTTTGCCGTAGCCGATGTCCTTCATCAGCTTGGTGGGGGCGTTGAGGATGTTCTGCGGCGGCATCAGGCTGCCGGTCTCCTTCGCGCTGCGCCATGCGGTGCGCTGCGCCCGGTAAGCGGCGTCGGACTTCGGCGCGGTGGCGCAGTAGAGGCACGCCTGCACGATCGCGAGTTCGCCTTCCGGGCTGCCGAGGAAGTCGTACGCATCCTTCGCCGCGAGGCACTGCACGAGCGCCTGCGGGTCGGCGAGGCCGATGTCCTCACTGGCGAAGCGGACGAGGCGGCGCAGGAGGTAGAGCGGCTCCTCGCCCGCGGTCAGCATGCGGGCGAGGTAGTAGAGCGCCGCCTGCGGATCGGAGCCGCGTAGGCTTTTGTGCAAGGCGCTGATGAGGTTGTAATGTCCCTCGCGATCCTTGTCGTAGACCGCCACCCGGCGCTGGAGGAAGCTGCCGAGTTCGGCGGGGCCGAGCGGCTGCTCGATCTTCGCGGCGTAGAGCGTCTCGGCCTGGTTGAGCAGGAAGCGCCCGTCGCCGTCGGCGCTCGCGACCAGCGCCCCCCGTGCCTCCGGGGTGAGGGGGAGAGGGCCTTCGAGTTCCTCGGCGCGTTCGAGCAGCTTCTCGAGCGCGGCCGCATCGAGGCGGTGGAGGATCAGCACCTGCGCGCGCGAGAGCAGCGCGGCATTGAGCTCGAAGCTCGGGTTCTCGGTGGTCGCGCCCACCAGCGTCACCGTGCCGCGTTCCACGAAGGGCAGGAAGCCGTCCTGCTGCGCGCGGTTGAAGCGGTGGATCTCGTCCACGAACAGCAGTGTGCGCTGGCCGGCTTCGGCGGCCTTGTCGGCTGCGGCGAAGGCCTTCTTGAGATCGGCAACCCCCGAGAAGACGGCGCTCACCGCCTCGAACCGCATGCCCACTGCGGAGGCGAGCAGACGTGCAATGCTGGTCTTGCCCGTGCCGGGCGGTCCCCAGAGGATCATGCTCGACAGGCGCCCCGCGGCGACCATGCGTCCGATCGCGCCCTCCGCTCCGGTGAGGTGTTCCTGTCCGACCACGTCCTCCAGTGTGCGGGGGCGCAGTCGGTCGGCGAGCGGCGCGTCGGCGCGCGGCTCAGAGGGTGGGGAGCCCTCGGGCAGGGTGTCGGGGAAGAGATCGGCCATCAGCCAGACAGATAGGAAATCGCACGCGCCGCCGCGAGAGGTTCTTGAAATTCGATAGCTCAAAGATATATCGTGAAGCATCAAGAAAAGGATCTGTGAAAATGCGACACATGAATCATCACACGGGCCGCGGCTGGAAACGCGGCGGGCGGCATTGGGCCGCTGCGTTCGGAATGGACGGTCCGTTCGGGCCCGAGGGGCCCTTCGGCCCGGGAGGGCCGTTCGGTGAACACGGCCCGTTCGGTCCGCGCGGGCCGTTCGGCGGCGGCGGCGGGCGCGGGCATCGGCGCGGGCGGATGTTCGGCCATGGCGAACTGCGCCTCGCCCTGCTGAAGCTGCTCGCGGACGAACCGCGCCATGGCTACGAGCTGATCAAGGCGATCGAGGAACTGACCGGCGGCGCCTATGCGCCGAGTCCCGGCGCGGTCTATCCGACGCTCCAGCTTCTCGCCGACGAAGGCATGATCGAGGAGCGCGGCGACGACAGCCCGCGCAAGGCCTTTGCCGCAACCGAGGCAGGCCGGGCCGAACTGGCCGACAAGGCGGACGAGGTCGAATCGCTGTTCGAGCGGCTCTCGGCCCATGGCGAACGCGAGCACCGCGGGCGCTCTCCGCATCTGTGGCGCGCGATGGGAAATCTCGCGAACGTGCTCAAGCACCGGGCAAAGGCGGGCAAGCTCGACGAGGAGACAATCGACAGCATCGTCGACATGATCGACGAGATGGCAAAGCGGATCGAACGGCTATGAGCGTATCCACTACCGCATCGGTGCCGACCGGGAACGGGTCGCGCTACCTCCAGCAGCTCTGCAAGCATTGGTCGCACAATCTCGCGGTCGAGTATTCGGCCGAGGAGGGGCGTGTCACTTTCCCGGCGGAAGGTCGCAGCGGGAATTGGGCGGGTGACGCCACGCTGTTCATGAAGGCCTCGCCCGAGACGCTGGAATGCCGGATCGACGCGAGTGAACCGGGGCAGGTTGAAGTGCTCAAGGGCGTCGTCGCCGAGCACCTCGACCGCTTCGCCTTTCGCGAGGCGCCGCTGGCCTTCGACTGGCGCGACGGCTGACCCCGCTGGCGCACCGGTGGCGGGAATGGTATTCTCGCCGCCGGGTCGCCCGGAGAGGGGTTCGAAAATGGTGGAAGCTGCCAACAAGACACCGTGGCACCTGTGGGTCATCGGTGTGCTCGCCACATTGTGGAACGCGTTCGGTGCGAACGACTATACGCAGACGCAGATGGGCAATCGCGGCTATTTGGAGATGATGGGCTTCGACGCGGCGACGACCGATGCCGCGCTTGCGTTCTTTGCGAGCGCTCCGGCCTGGGCCGACGCTGCCTGGGCGCTGGGTGTCTGGGGCGGGCTCGCCGGTTCGATCCTGCTGCTCCTGCGCAGCCGCTGGGCCATCGCCTGCTTCGTCGCTTCGCTGCTCGGGCTCCTCGGCTCGACCATCTACCAGACGCAGATCGAGTTTCCGCCGGAGCTCGCCGAGATGAACAGCCCGGCGATGTTTGCCGTCATCTGGGCGGTTGCGCTGTTGCTGCTGTGGTACGCCTGGACCATGCGCAAGCGCGGCGTGCTGCGGTGAACTAGCCGCGTTTCGCCTCGACCAGGCGGAGATAGGTGTCCGCCACCGTTTGGTTGATCGCGTCCCAACTGAAATCCTTGCTGCGCGCCTCGCCGGCAGCGCCATGGCGTGCGCGCAGCGTCGCGTCGGTGCAGTAGGGCGCGATCGCCTCGGCGAATGCGACCGGGCAGCCGGGCGGGACGAGGGTGCCGGTCTCTCCGTCGCGCACGAGGCTGGCGCTTCCCGTCGCGCCAGCGGCAACGACGGGCAGGCCGCAGGCCATCGCCTCCAGCGTCACGTTGCCGAACGTCTCGGTAATCGACGGATTGAAGAACACGTCCCCGCTGGCGAGCGCGCGGCCGAGGTCGGCGCCGGTCTGGAAACCGGCGAAGATGCCGCCCGGCAGCGCCCTCTCGAACCAGCAGCGCGCGGGGCCGTCGCCGATCACCAGCACCTTGTGCGGCACCTGGCGCCTGCGCAACTCGACGATGGTGTCGGCGAAGATGTCGAGACCCTTCTCCATCACCAGTCGGCCGAGGAAGACCACCGCCACGTCCTCGTCGCCTATGCCGAGCGAGCGGCGCCAGGCGAGGTCGCGTTTGGCGGACGCGAAGATCGTGCGATCGACCCCGCGCGTCCACAGCGAGATGTCGCGGTTCATGCCCTGCTCGCGCAGGGTCTCGATCATGCTCTGCGAAGGCGCGACCAGGGCGTCGCAGCGGTTGTAATAGCGCCGGATGAGCGCCTCGAGCCCGGGTTCGATGAACTTCAGGCCATAGTAGCGGGGGTAGGTCTCGAACCGCGTATGGACCGAGGCGAGCACCGGAATGTTCCGCTCGCGCGCCCAGCGGAGCGCGGCGTGCCCGGCCAGATCGGGCGAGGACGTGTGGACGATGTTGGGCGCGAAACGCGCTAGATCGGCGCAGTTCTCTTTCGAAAGGCCGAGCGGGAAGCGGTACTCGGATCGCCCGGGTATCGCCACGCTCGGCACGCCGACGAGGTTGCCGACAGGCGGAAACGCCGGTTCCGGCACCATGGGCGCGTAGACGCGGACGGCGGCGCCTTGATTCAGGAGATAGCCGACGAGCCGGTTCAACGCCTGGTTCGCACCGTCACGCACGTAGTTGTAGTTGCCGCTGAACAGGGCGATGCGAAGGTCTGCGGTCTCCATGGCCGGGCAAGCCCATAGGGCGATGTCGCGTGCTTGGCGAGAGGCGGCGCAATGGAAATGTCACCGGATAGCGATGGTCGCCGATCGGGGGATGCAATCCTATGCGTGCTTGACTTGTTGCGGCGCAACATTATTGCCGCGCGTGGGCCACGCGGTCCCAACGCCGCGCGTGCTCTCTGCAAGGAGAGAATACATGACTGACCTTACGCCTCCGGCCCTGAAGCCGGAGCGCCCTTATTTTTCGTCCGGTCCCACGGCCAAGTTCCCGGGCTGGTCCCTCGACAAGTTGAAGACCGATTCGCTGGGGCGCTCGCACCGCTCCGCGCTCGGCAAGGCGCGTCTGAAGTACGCGATCGACCTGTCGCGCGAGCTGCTCGGCGTGCCCGACGACTATCTCGTCGGCATCATGCCGGGGTCCGACACGGGCGCGCTCGAAGGCGCGATGTGGACGATGCTGGGCGCGCGGCCGGCGACGGTGGCGGCGTGGGAGAGCTTCGGCAACGTCTGGATTCAGGACGCTGCCAAGCAGCTCAAGCTGAAGAACCTGACGACGCTGGACGCCGATTACGGCGAGATTCCCGATCTCGCCTCGATCCCGCAGGACAACGACGTCGTCTTCACCTGGAACGGCACCACCAGCGGCGCGAAGATCCCGAACACGGACTGGCTCGCCCCCGGGCGCGAAGGCGTGACGATCAACGACGCCACCAGCGCCGTCTTCGCGATGGAGATGGACTGGTCCAAGCTCGATGCCACCACCTATTCGTGGCAGAAAGTCATGGGCTCCGAGGCGCAGCACGGCATGCTGATCCTCAGCCCCAAGGCGGTCGAGCGGATCGAGAGCTACGATCCCGAATGGCCGCTGCCCAAGCTGTTCCGGGTCAAGAAGGGCGGCAAGATCAACCGCGGCATCTTCGAAGGCGCGACCATCAACACCCCGTCGATGCTCGCCACCGAGGACTATATCGCCGCGCTCGAATGGGCGCAGGCGATCGGCGGCCGCAAGGCGCTGTTCGAGCGGGCCGATGCCAACGCGAAAATCGTCTACGACTGGATCGAGGCGACGCCCTGGCTGCGCAACATGGTCGCGGACCCGGCCCAGCGGACCAACACCGGCGTGTGTTTCGTCTTCCAGGGCGACTGGTACGACAGCCTCTCGCCCGAAGAGCAGGCCGACGTGCCAAAGAAGATCGTCAAGAAGCTCGAAGGGCTCGACGTGGCCTACGACTTCAACGGCTATCGCGACGCCCCGCCGAGCTTGCGCATCTGGTGCGGCGCGACGGTCGAGCAGGAGGACATCAAGCGTCTGCTGCCGTGGATCGAGTGGGCCTACGAGAGCCTGAAGAACGGCTGAAATGAGTCCCCGCGAAGGCGGGGATCTCAGGCCTCCTGGCGCTAATCCTCCCGAGGTCCCCGCCTTCGCGGGGACCCACACAGGAATTTTCCATGACCAGACCCAAAGTCCTCATTTCCGACAAGATGGACCCCAACGCCGCGCGCATTTTCGAGGAGCGCGGGTGCGAGGTCGATGTGAAGCCGGGCATGACGCCCGACGAGCTCAAGGCCGTGATCGGCGAGTACGACGGGCTCGCCATCCGCTCGGCGACCAAGGTGACGCGCGACATTCTCGAGGCGGCGACCAATCTCAAGGTGATCGGCCGCGCCGGCATCGGGGTCGACAACGTCGACATTCCCGCCGCGTCGTCCAGGGGCGTCGTGGTGATGAACACGCCGTTCGGCAACTCCATCACCACCGCCGAGCACGCGATCGCCCTGTTGATGGCGCTCGCCCGCCAGATCCCTGCGGCCGACACGCAGACCCAGCGCGGCGAATGGCCGAAGAGCGCGTTCATGGGCGTCGAAGTGACCGGCAAGACGCTCGGCCTGATCGGCGCGGGCAATATCGGCTCGATCGTCGCCAGCCGTGCGCTGGGCCTGAAGATGAAGGTCGTCGCGTTCGACCCGTTCCTGACGCCCGAGCGGGCGATCGAGCTCGGGGTCGAGAAGGTCGACCTCGAAACGCTGCTGGCGCGCGCCGATTTCATCACGCTGCACACGCCGCTGACCGATCAGACGCGCAACATCCTCAGCCGAGAGAACCTCGCCAAGACCAAGCCGGGCGTGCGCATCGTCAACTGCGCGCGCGGCGGCCTGATAGACGAGGCGGCGCTCAAGGACCTGCTCGACAGCGGGCATGTTGCAGGCGCGGCCCTCGACGTGTTCCAGACCGAGCCGGCGAAGGATTCGCCGTTGTTCGGCACGCCGAACTTCATCTGCACGCCGCACCTCGGCGCCTCGACCACCGAGGCGCAGGTCAACGTCGCCTTGCAGGTGGCGGAGCAGATGGCCGACTATCTGGTCAACGGCGGGGTCACCAACGCGCTCAACATGCCGAGCCTGAGCGCCGAGGAAGCGCCCAAGCTGCGCCCCTACATGGCGTTGGCGGAGAACCTCGGCTCTCTGGTGGGCCAGCTTGCCCACGGCAATCTCGACAAGATCAGCATCGAGCGCGAAGGGCACGCCGCCGAACTCAGCGGCAAGCCGATCACCGGCGCTGTTCTGGCCGGCCTGATGCGCGAGTATTCGGACAGCGTGAACATGGTCAACGCGCCGTTCCTGGCCAAGGAACGCGGGATCGACGTGCGCGAGATCCGACACGACCGTGAAGGGGTGTATCACACGCTCGTCCGCGTCACTGTGGCGACCGAGGCGGGCGATCGTTCGGTCGCAGGCACGCTGTTCGGTGCCGGCGCGCCGCGCCTGGTGGAGATCTTTGGCGTCGCGATCGAGGCCGATCTCAAGGGCAACATGCTCTACATCGTCAACGAGGACGCGCCGGGCTTCATCGGCCGCATCGGTACGCTGCTGGGCCAGAACGGGATCAACATCGGCACCTTCCACCTCGGCCGCCGCGATGCCGGCGGGGAGGCGGTGTTGTTGCTCTCGGTCGACCAGCCGATCCCCGACGAAGTGGTGAAGCAGGCCTGCGCGCTTGAGGGCGTGAGAATGGTGAAGCCGCTGGCGTTCTGATCACCCTTGCGGCAGAGGGGCGGCATCCTTCGGGGCGCCGCTTCGTCGATAGTCCGTCGTAAAGGACTGGCGCCCGCCAACGGAAGAGGGGAGCACCGTGACCGATCCCGACGATCTCCTGCCCGAAGGTCTCGAAGACCGTCTCCCGCGCCAGGCCGCGGCGCTGACCGCGGCCATGCGCGGTGCGCTCGACGTGCTCGACTCGCACGGATACGACCGCGTGCGGCCGCCGCTGGTGGAGTTCGAGCGCTCGCTTGCCGGGCGGATGGACGGCGTGCAGCCGCGGCGCATGTTCCGCTTCGTCGATCCGGCCAGCCTGCGCACGCTTGCGCTCCGGTCCGACATGACGCCGCAGATCGGCCGCATTGCCGCGACCGGCCTTGCCGATACGCCGCGACCGGTGCGGCTGTGCTACGCCGGCGAAGTGGTCACGATCCGCGCCGACCAGCTCGATCCCGCACGCCAGAAACTGCAGCTCGGCGCGGAGCTCGTCGGCAGTGACAGCGCCGAGGCGGCCGGCGAGATCGTCGCGCTTGCGGTCGAGGCACTGGCAGCCGCGGGCGCGCGCGGCATATCGGTCGACTTCACCATGCCCGACCTGGTCGATACCCTGGCGGCCGACGCCCTGCCGATCCCGCCGGAGCAGGTCGAGGCCGTCCGGCGCGAGCTGGACATGAAGGATGCCGCCGGGCTGCGACAGGCGGGCGGCGAAGCCTATGTTCCTCTGCTCTACGCGGCGGGCGAGTTCGACGACGCCATCGGCCGTGTCGCCGAGGTCGACAGCCACGGCGCGCTCGCAAGCAGGATCGAGGGGCTGCGCAAGGCCGCGGCGCGCGTGCCCGCCGGCGTGCGCTGCACGCTCGATCCCGCCGAGCGGCACGGCTTCGAATATCAGTCCTGGTTCGGCTTCATGCTCTACGCCGCGGGCGTTCGCGGCGCAGTCGGCCGCGGGGGCACATACTGCATCCGCGGGAGCGAGGAGCGCGCGACCGGCTTCTCGCTCTATCTCGACGGGCTCGCCGAAGCGGCGGCGGACACTCCGCGCCGCGACACGCTTTACCTTCCGCTCGGCCACGACAGCGGGGCGGCCGCACGCCTGCGGGCGATCGGCTGGCGCACGATAGCGGCGCTGTCGGAGGGGGACGATGCCCGGGCGCTCGGCTGCACGCACCGGCTCGAAGGCACCGAAGTTGTACCGTTATAGGCGCGTCGCGCCTTGCCCTCGCCGCGCCCACGGCCTAACCCCCGGCGCGTTTTGACCGCACAGGAGCAGGTAGTCGCCGAATGGCCAATGTAACCGTGATCGGCGCCCAGTGGGGCGATGAAGGCAAAGGCAAGATCGTCGACTGGCTCGCGAGCCGCGCCGACGTCGTGGTTCGCTTCCAGGGTGGGCACAACGCCGGCCACACGCTGGTGGTGGGCGACAAGGTCTACAAGCTCAGCCTGCTGCCCAGCGGCATCGTCACCGGCACGCTGTCGGTGATCGGCAACGGCGTCGTCCTCGATCCGTGGGCGCTGAAGGCCGAGATCGAGAAGCTCGAACGGCAGGGCGTGACGATCACGCCCGAGAACTTTGCGATCGCCGACAACTGCCCGCTGATCCTGCCGCTCCACCGCGACCTCGACGGCCTGCGCGAGACGGCGGCGGGCGCGGGCAAGATCGGCACCACCGGGCGCGGCATCGGCCCGGCCTACGAGGACAAGGTCGGCCGCCGCGCAATCCGCGTGTGCGATCTGGCGCACCTCGACCATCTCGAACCGCAGCTCGACCGCCTGTGTGCGCACCACGATGCGCTGCGCGCCGGATTCGACCAGCCGCCGGTCGACCGCGAGGGTCTGCTCGACGAGCTGCGTGAGATCGCGCCTTTCGTGCTCCAGTTCGCCCAGCCGGTGTGGAAGCGGCTCAAGAAAGTGCGCAAGGCCGGGGCGAAGATCCTGTTCGAAGGCGCGCAGGGCGTGCTGCTCGACGTCGATCACGGGACCTATCCCTTCGTCACGAGCTCCAACACAGTCAGCGGCACGGCCGCGGCGGGATCCGGCTTGGGGCCGGGCAGCACCGGCTTCGTGCTCGGGATCGTCAAGGCCTACACCACGCGGGTCGGCAGCGGCCCGTTCCCGACCGAGCTGAACGACGACGTCGGCCAGCGCCTGGGCGAGCGGGGGCATGAATTCGGCACCGTTACGGGCCGCCAGCGGCGCTGCGGCTGGTTCGATGCGGTGCTCGTGCGGCAAAGCTGCGCGATCAGCGGCGTGACGGGCATCGCGCTGACCAAGCTCGACGTGCTCGACGGGTTTGACACGGTGCGGATCTGCACCGGTTACCGCCTCGGCGGAAAGGTCCTCGATTACTTCCCCTCGCACGCCTCCGATCAGGCCGCGGTCGAGCCGATCTACGAGGAAATGGAAGGCTGGCGTGAGACGACTGCGGGGGCACGGAGCTGGGCCGATCTTCCGGCGCAGGCGATCAAGTATATCCAGCGCGTGCAGGAACTGATCGAAACGCCGGTCGCGCTGGTCTCCACCAGCCCCGAGCGCGAGGACACGATCCTCGTGCGCGACCCCTTCATCGACCGGGGCTGAATTAGCTCCATTCTTGACTTAATCCCGCTTTGTTCTACTCGTGTTCGCAAGTAAGCTTGCGGAGACGAGTGCATGGGACAAGTGGATTTTGCCTACGACATGGTGGCGAACGGGGAGAGAGCGGCGCTTGCGGTGGCGATCTACGCGGACCGCATGGAGCAGCGGCAGGAGATCGGCGAGGACGCAATGGCCGCCGGGCTGCGCCTCGGCGAGCTGGGTTCGGTCGCGTCGTTAGCGGAAGGCGAGGTGCGGGTCCTGGCCGACGTGGTCGTGCTCGACTGTCCGGAAGCCGACGCCGCGACGCTTGCTGCGCTTGCACGACTCGACATGCGGGCCGCGCGTTCGGGCGCGCAGCTGGTGGTTTCGACGAGCATGGCCGCGCTGGAGCCGGTGTTCGGTTGCCTCGATCTCTCTCGTGCGCAGATCCTGGTCGAACCGACGCGGGCGGAGCGGGTGATCGCGCTCGGCAGCGCGCTTTCGGCCATTTCCGGGGCACGCGTGCGCGAGCTGTCGGACGACGACCGGCTGACGCTGATCCGGCTGACCGAGCAGGTCGGCGAGATCGCCGCGCGGCTCGATCGTCTCTCGGCCGGGCTCCCGGAGAAATCGAACGTGTTCCGGTTCGAATCGCCGTCGCAGGACTATCGCGGCAGCGGGGAAAACGCGGAGCGCGAGTTGCTGCGCAAGCCGCGCCCGCCGCTCCCCGATCCGCGGCTGGTCCGCCGGATCATCCGCCAGCGGAGACTGCGCGCCAAGTACTTCGGCGCGGAATTCTTCGCCGATCCCGCATGGGACATGCTGCTCGACCTCACCGCCGCGCGGGCCGAGCACACGCGCGTGTCGGTCAGCTCCCTGTGTATCGCAAGCGGTGTTCCGCCCACCACTGCGCTGCGCTGGATCGGTCAGATGACCGAAGCCGGATTGTTCGAGCGGCAGGAGGACGAAACCGACCGCCGCCGCGCCTTCATCACCCTCAGCGACCGCGCTGCCGACGCCATGGCCCGCTATTTCGAGGAACTGGGACGAACGGCGGAGGGGCTTGTCTAGAGCGCGGAAAGGCTTTGGCGGGTTATGAGATAACCTCGAAGGTTCTGCTCTGTGACTGTTGTTCCCAGGGTATGTGCTTTTCGAGCGTTCTAGTAAAAGCAGACCACGCGAAAGGGCACCGGACGCCGGTGGGCGTACGGAGTCCCCAAGGCACGAATCTGCGGGCCGCACACGGTGTACGCGAGGTTATAAATTCTTCGACTGTGATTGGCTTCGTCAATGACGCGGTGCCGCAAGCCATCGTACCCCGGACCCTCCCCTGATATTCGCCATTTGTTGCCCAATCTTTCTGCGTGAACGTACGGCCGGTTTCGGTAAGGCAACCTTGGTGGCTAAACGCCCGAGATGTCGGCGGTTGCTGACGACATCATCGGGTCGACCGAGTGTCAGCTTTTCGAATTTCCTAGAACCGGACAGGCAGAAGACGGCCCCATAGCTGGACCTAGCGTTTCAGAAGAGCGATCGGTGCGTTGGTCCGCGCTCAGCCAGGCACCTCTTGATTTGAAGCTCGGTTCCCTGGCCATTGCCGATGGATTTTACGGCATCAGATCGCGGCGGAGTGGCGGTGCGCGAGGTGCTGCCTCAGGAGGCTTCCTCCCTCGCCTGGCGACCGGCGAAGAAATCGCGCAGTTCCATGGGAAATGGGAACACGATCGTCGAGCTTTTCTCGCCCGCCAGCACATTGAGCGTAGAGAGATAGCGCAGTTGCATGGCTTCGGGCGCCTGCCCAAGGATGCGCGCCGCCTCGAGCAACTTCTCCGCGGCCTGTGCCTCGCCCTCGGCATTGATCACCTTGGCCCGCCGCTCGCGCTCGGCTTCGGCCTGGCGAGCGATCGCGCGGACCATAGACTCGTCGATATCGACGTGTTTGATCTCCACGTTGGCGACCTTGATGCCCCAAGCGTCCGTTTGCGAGTCGAGTATCTCCTGGATATCGGCATTGAGCTTGTCGCGCTCGGCAAGCATCTCGTCGAGCTCGTGTTTGCCGAGGACCGAACGCAATGTGGTCTGGGCGAGCTGGCTGGTGGCGGACATATAGTCTTCGACCTGGATCGTCGCCTTTTCGGGGTCGATGACGCGGAAATAAAGCACCGCATTCACCCGCACCGACACGTTGTCGCGCGAGATCACGTCCTGGGTCGGAACGTCGAGCACGAGAGTGCGCAAGTCCATCCGAACCATCTGCTGCACCATCGGGACGAGCAGGATGAGGCCTGGCCCTTTGACGCTGGTGAAGCGGCCGAGCGTGAACACGACGCCCCGTTCGTACTCGCGCAGAATTTTGACCGCCGCCAGGAAGAACAGGAACAGGAGGATGACTATCGGCACGTAGAGGGCGTAGTTCTCAAGATATTCCATCTATTCCTCCGTGAGTTGCGCGGGCCGTACCGTTCCGCCGTGTTCGCCGCTGACTGCAGGTTCGACTTCCAGCGTGAGGCTGCGCACGGCAGTGACGCAGACCGCATCGCCCGCTTCTATCGTGTCAACGCCTGTCGCCCGCCAACGTTCACCATTAATGAAGACGTGCCCTCGTTCATCGCTCCAATCCACGACAGTACCGACCATACCGATCAGCCCTTCGCGGCCGCTCGTGACTTTTCGCCGATGGGAGGTCACCGCAAGCCGCGCGATGAGCACTGTCATGCCGACACTGAAGGCCGCCACCCCGGCGATCACTGGCCAACCGATCTGGAACTGCGGCACATCGCTGTCGATGAGGATGGTTGTCCCGAGCACAAAGGCGACCAATCCACCTATGCCGAGCACGCCGAAAGAGGGCGCGAACGCTTCCGCCGTCATCAAGGCGATGCCGAGAAGGATGAGCGCGATTCCCGCATAGTTCACCGGCAGCGCTGCCAATGCATAGAGCCCGACCAGCAGGCAGATGGCGCCGATGGTTCCTGGGTACAGTGCGCCCGGGTTCATGAACTCGAACATCAGACCGTAAACGCCGATCATCATCAGGATCAGCGCGATGTTGGGGTCGGTGATCGCCGCAAGCAGCTCGGTGCGCCAGGTGGGCTCGACATGATCGAGGGCGAGCTCACTTGTTTCAAGCGTGTGCTCCAGGCCCCCAGCGCTGACGCTCTGGCCGTCGAGCTGCGCGAGGAGATCATCGAAATCGCGGGCGACGATCTCGATCACGCCTCCTTCGAGCGCCGCACTGGCAGATAGGCTGTCGGCGGTGCGCACCGCCGCTTCGGCCCAGTCCGCGTTCCGGCCGCGCAGTTCCGCGAGCGAACGGATGTAGGCGACGGCGTCGTTTACCGCCTTGGCTTCGCTCGCTTTTGCGGGTGCTTCAGCCTCGCCTGCCGGTTCGCTATCCTGCCTATCTTCCTGCGCCGGCGACATGCCGCCGAGCTGGACGGGAGTTGCGGCACCTACGTTTGTTCCCGGCGCCATCGCGGCGACATGGCTGGCGTAAAGGATGTAGGCACCCGCGCTGGCGGCGCGGGCTCCGCTCGGGCTGACATAGGTCACCACCGGCGTCGGCGATCTAAGGACGTCCCGGACGATATCGCGCATGGACGTGTCGAGTCCCCCGGGGGTGTCCATGCGCAGGATCACCAACGGAGCATTCGTTTTTGCCGCATGCGCCAGACCCTGCGCCACATAATCCGCCATCGCCGGCCCGATCGCGCCTTTGACCTCGAGCACGATTGCGGAGCGTTGATCCTGGGCGGGCGCTGGGGCGCTAATCCCGAAAAGCGCGAACGCCAACATCGCCAAAATGGCGGCGATGCCCCGTTTTACCTCGAAGCTAGGCGTGATGCGCGTGTGCGCCATCGTTCTCTTCCCCGGATTGCCTATCCCCGTCGGGTTGAGAGGCCTTGGAACGTACAGCGTCAGGCCTCGCGTAATCTCAACGTATAACGGACCGGAATTGTGCCGACGGGCTGCATCACCAGACGCAAACGTCTGACTGGCGGTGCGTCCGCAATTCGGTCGGGCGCGGGCATCCTACGTCCTCGTGAAAGAACGACCGCTTGCCCACCGTTCTATTCAATAACCGACGGTCAGGTCGCGGCCCAGCTTCACGCCATTCGAACCCATACTCAAACCTGATGAATGAACGGCCGATTTCGACAGTCCGATTTCGTATCCGCTACGACCGCTCTGTCGGCGGCATCCGGCTATCAGCGCTCATCCTGCCAGAATGGCAGCATTCCGAAGACTGGACTGAAATTTGTTAAGCGGTAGCCCGAAGGCAGCTTTTCGAACCTCTGCGCCCCCGAGGCGGTCCTCGAGCTGGGCGATGCGTCGCAGCACGCCCGTGCCAGGCGCGGCCCGCTCTACTGCTCCGCTTTGCCATCTCCGCGGATGTGGGGCCCGGTCCATCGCCAGACCGAGGATCTCCGCGTCCACGGATGACAGGGAGGGGCGAAGAGCTGCTTCAGTTCCGCCGGAGCTGCGAGTGAGTCAGGCGGCGTTGAGAGGTCTCTGCACCTCGCTCTGCCATCGCCGCTTCCCCCGTCCGATTTTAGAGCCAGCCCCCGGTTTCTAGCAGTAGCCAGACACCAACTCCGAGGAACAGCAGCGCGGCGGCGATCCGCACGGCGCCTAGCGGTACGCGGGCGATCAGGGCGTTGCCGAGGAAGACCGCCGGAACGTTCGCGATCATCATACCAAGAGTGGTACCCGCGGTGACGATCAGCACGCTCTGGAACTGCGCGCCGAGCGCGATCGTGGCGACCTGTGTCTTGTCGCCCATCTCGACGAGGAAGAAGGCGACCAGTGTCGTCAGGAACGCGCCGAAGCGGCCCGGTTTCGGGGCCTCGTCCTCGTCGAGCTTGTCGGGCACGAGCGTCCACGCCGCCATGACGATGAACGAGGCGGCGACCAAATAGCGGAACCAGATCCCGTCGAGCAGGAAGCTGGCGACCTCACCGAGGAATGCGGCGAAGGCATGGTTGGCAAGCGTCGCGAAGAGAATGCCGAGCACGATCGGCAGTGGACGTTTGAACCGCGCCGCGAGCACGATGGCGAGCAGCATGGTCTTGTCGCCAATCTCGGCGAGGGCGACCACCGCGGTCGACGTCAGGAAGGCTTCCAAGGTAGATCTCCGGGGCCGGGCACGGACAAGACGAACGGCATCGCACCGCGCGCCCGGCCAGGCGGGGTGCCATGCCATTGGTCTCGCCCGAACTGTGCCCCGTTCCCCGCGCACCACGGCCTCTCGGCCGAGTATGTTGACGCGCAGGCCCGCCCCGATGGGCGGTCGGCTACTCCCCAGATGACGGGCCGGGCCTAGCCACGCAATTTGTGAAGATCAACCCGTCGCCGCTCGGCGCAGGATGACAGTGTGTCCATGTCCGGAGAAATTGCCGGGCAGAGGCTGGTGCACGGCATCGGCGCGCGCGCGGTTCAGGATCGCGAGGGGCACGTCGGCATCGTGCAGGATCGTGTCGGCCTTACCCAGCAGCCGCGCCTGCCGCAGTGTCAAATCGTCGGGATCGTCGCTGGTGAGCACGATCTCGACGCAGGAGTCGGGAGCGCCATTGGTGCCGCTCTGGAGCCATGCTTCGATCCGTTCGGCTGCATGTTCCCGCAGCGGATCGAGCGCGCCGCTTTCCGCCAGCGCCTGGTCGAGCGCGCGGCGGCGATCGGTGGCATCCGGAAAGCGCCTCCGGATCGCCTCGCGCGCGGCGTAAAGCCCCTCCGCCAGCCGCCCGACCGATGGCGGCAGCAGCGCCTCGAGCCGCAGTCGCAAGTGCTTGGCCAGCCCCGCCGAGGCGCCGCCGGTCCCCACTGCGACCAGTACCGGATCGCGGTCGAGCACGCTTGGCACGGTGAAGTCGCACAGCTCGGGCCGGTCGGTCACGTTGACCAGCAACCCCTTGCCCTTCAGCCGCATGGCCGCCGCTCGGGCCTCTTGCGCGTCGTCGAGCGCGACGAAGGCGAGCCGCGCGTGATGCGCCTCCGCCTCGCCGCAGCACCGGCCGCCCGCGCGCTCCACCAGCCGCCGCTTCGCTTCCGCCGCATCGCCGTCGCCGAGCACGACCACGCGCTCGCCCGCGACCCGGTGGAAGAGCGGCAGGCTCCTCATAGCCAGTCGGGCACCCGCTCGGCATCCATGATCGCGTCGGCCGGGATGCGGTCCGCGACGACAGCGAACCTGTCGCCGTCGACCAGCACTTCGGGCACGAAGCCGCGGCTGTTGTAGCTGCTCGCCATCGTCGCGCCGTAGGCGCCCGCGGTGCGGAACACGGCGAGATCGCCGGCCGTCAGCGCGTCGATCTCGCGGTCCATCGCGAAAGTATCGCCGGTCTCGCAGATCGGGCCGACGACGTGCGAGGTCATCCTGTTCCCGCTCGGCGCGACCGCCTCGATATCGTGCCAGGCGCCGTACATTGCCGGGCGGGCGAGGTCGTTCATCGCCGCGTCGACGATCACGAAGGGGGGCCCGTTTCCGCTGCGCTTGGAGCGGATCACGCGCGTCAGCAGAATGCCCGCGTTGCCTGCGATTACACGTCCCGGCTCGAAGGTGAGGCGTACGTCCCAACCCTTCGTCACGCGCGCGACCATCGCGCCGTAGTCTGCCGGGGAGGGCATGATGTCGCCCGGCTTGTAAGGCACGCCGAGTCCGCCGCCGAGGTCCGCCTGGGTGACCGAAAGCCCCGCCGCGCGCAGTTCCTCGACCAGCGCGCCGAGCTTGGTAAAGGCGCTCTCGAGCGGTTCGAGATCGGCGAGCTGGCTGCCGATATGCACGGCCACGCCCCGCATATCGAGCCCGTCTTCGGCCGCCAGCGCGGCATAGATCGCGCCGGCGCGGTCGAGCGGGACGCCGAATTTGTTCTCTCGCTTGCCGGTCGAGATCTTCTCGTGCGTGCGCGCGTCGACGTCCGGGTTGACCCGCAGCGCGCAGGCCGCGGTCTTGCCGAGGCGGCGCGCGATCGCGGCGAGCTCGTAGCCCTCTTCCTCGGACTCGATGTTGAACTGGCCGATACCGGATTCGAGGCCCTGGACGAGCTCGGCATGGGTTTTGCCGACGCCGGAGAACACGACATCGGCAGGGGCCATCCCGGCCGCCAGCGCGCGTGTCAGTTCACCGCCGGAAACGACGTCCGCGCCGTAGCCTTCCTTCTGCAGAACGCTGAGCACCGCGAGGTTGGGGTTCGCCTTGACCGCGAAGGCGAGGTGCGGCCGGTCGAGCGCCGACAGCCCTTCGCGGAACACGCGGGCGTGGCGCACCAGCGTGGCGCGCGAATAGACGTAGACGGGCGTGCCGACGGCTTCGGCGATCGCGGGAAGCGGCACGTCCTCGGCGTGCAGAACGCCGTTCTTGAGCTGGAAATGGTCCATGCGCGGGCGCTTAGCCGGTGCGCATGCGGCAGTCGAGCAAGCCTTGCTTGAAAGGGGAAAGGCAGGCCCTTCGCGCCTTGGCCAAAGGCATTATTCCGGCGGCAGGTCGAAGGGATCGTCCTCGCGCTCTTCCGAGCGCTTGCGCAGTTCGACGCTGCGCTCGGGCGCGGCTTGCGGGTCGAGCGCGAGCAGATCTTCCGCGGTCGGGCGAACCTCGCTCCCGTAAGGCGCGGGTGGCAGCGACTGCCCCGGGAGCGGTTCGAGGTCGGACTTCTGCCCGCATCCGGCGAGGGCGGCGGCGAGGGCGAGCGGTGCGAGGATCCGGCGCATCATTCCTCCATGCCGAGCGCAGCGCGCGCTTCGGCTACGCGCTGTCTTACCTGATCGGGCGCCGTCCCGCCATAGGAGGCGCGCGCCGCGACCGAGGCGTCCACCGACAGCGCGGCGAACACGCCTTCGCCGATCCGTGCGTCGATCGCCTGGAGGTCCGCCAGCGAGAGCCGGTCGAGAGCCACCCCGCGCTGCTCGGCCAGCTTGACCGCCGCGCCGGTGATGTGGTGCGCCTCGCGGAACGGAATGTCCGCCTCGCGCACGAGCCAGTCGGCGAGGTCGGTTGCCGTGGCATAGCCGAGCTCGGCCGCGGCGCGCATGCGGGCCGTGTCGAACCGGCTCTCCGCGACCATGCCGGTCATCGCCGCAATCGACAGCGCGAGAAGGCCCGCGGCCTCGAACACCGGCGGCTTGTCGTCCTGCATGTCCTTCGAATAGGCGAGCGGCAAGCCCTTCATCGTCACCATTAGCGAGGTCAGGCAGCCGACGATCCGCCCCGCGTGGCCGCGCACGAGTTCGGCCGCGTCGGGGTTCTTCTTCTGCGGCATGATGCTGCTGCCGGTGCTGAGCGAATCGGGTAGGCGGATGAAGCCGAAGGGCTGGCTGGCCCAGAGGATCATCTCCTCCGCCAGCCGCGAGAGGTGTAGCGAACACTGCGCGGCCGCCTGCAGGTAGTCGAGCGCGAAATCCCGGTCGGACACGGCATCGAGGCTGTTCGCGGTCGGGCGATCGAACCCGAGCGCCCCGCTGGTCGCCTGGCGGTCGATCGGAAAGCCCGTTCCCGCGAGCGCGGCCGAACCGAGCGGGCACTCGTTGAGCCGCGCCCGCGCGTCGGCGAAGCGGCTGCGGTCGCGGCGCACCATCTCGTAGTAGGCCATCAGGTGATGGCCGAGCGTGACCGGCTGCGCGGTCTGGAGGTGCGTGAATCCAGGCATGACGCTGCCCCCATGCTCGTCCGCGCGCGAGACGAGCGCGCGCTGCAATTCGGCCAGGCCGGCGTCGGCCTGATCGATCGCCTCGCGCACCCAGAGCCGGAAATCGGTCGCCACCTGATCGTTGCGGCTGCGGGCCGTGTGCAGCCGCCCCGCTGCCGGGCCGATCAGCTCGGCGAGGCGGCTCTCCGTCGTCATGTGGATGTCTTCGAGGTCCCAGTTCTCGGGAACCCCGTTCGCCTCGTACTCGGCGGCCACAGTGTCGAGCCCGCGCGAGATCTCCGCCGCGTCGGCCTGCGAGACGATCCCCTGCGCGGCGAGCATCGCGACATGCGCCTTGCTCGCGGCGACGTCCTGCCGCCAGAGGGCCTTGTCGAACGGGATGGAAGCGTTGATTTCGCGCATGATCGCGCTAGGGCCTTCGGCGAACCTCCCGCCCCACATCGCATTGGAACCGCCCGTGTCGCCGTCCCTGTCGTCCCGCTTTTCGCTCACGATAATCGCCTTGGCCCTGGTTGTTGCCGGCTGCGATAGGCAAGCACCCGGGGAGGCGCAAGGCGAGGGCACGTTGGCGTCGGACAAGGCGGACTTGTCGAGCGTGATCGATCGCAGCCGTGCAGGCGAGCTGATGCCGGCCCTGACCGTCTCGGACCCGACAGGCAATCAGCTCAACCTCGCGGCGGCGCAGGGGACGCCGGTGCTGCTCAATCTGTGGGCGACATGGTGCGCGCCGTGCGTGAAGGAAATGCCGCAGCTCGACGATCTGGCGGCGGAGTACGGCGAATCGCTGCGCGTCATCACCGTCAGCCAGGACATGGGCGGTGCGGAGAAGGTGGAGCCCTTCTTCGCGCAGATGCAGTTCGAACATCTGGAGCCGTGGATCGAGCCGAAGCTCGAACTCGGCTTCGCGCTCGAAAGCCAGAGCCTGCCGACCACCGTGCTCTACGACGCCAGCGGGCGTGAAGTCTGGCGCGTCGTGGGCGAATACGACTGGTCTAGTGCAGACGTGCGCGAGGCGATCGCGGAAGCAAGCTAGCCGTTCAGCGAGTGCCCTTCGCCACGACTGCTGCCGACAAAGGCACGAGGCAAAGGAGGCCGGCGAGCATCCAGAATGCGGCCGACAGGCCGACGCCGTGTGCGACGAACCCGATCACGGCTGGCCCGGCGAGGATTCCCGCATAGCCCATGGTGGTGATCGCGCCGATGGCCAGCGCGGGCGGCATCGTCTCCTGAGAGCCGGCGCGCCGGAAGAGCACGGGCACGATGTTGGAAGCGCCGAACCCGACGAGAAGGAAACCGGCAAGCGCCACCGCGCTCGCGGAGGCGGTGAGCAGAACCACCAGTCCCGCGACCGCGAGCGTGCCGCTGCCGATGAGCGTCGACCGGTCGCCGATCCTGGCCGTCAGTCTGTCGCCGCCCAGCCGGCCGATCGTCATGGCGATGGAAAAGAGGATGTAGCCGAGGCCTGCCTGATCGCGCGCGACCAGCCCCTCCTCAGCGATCAGGAGAGCGCTCCAGTCGAGCATCGCCCCTTCCACCAGGAAGGTTGCGGCCGCGAGTATCGCCAGGAGCAGCACGACGCCGCGGGGGCGGACGAAGAGCGGCTCGTTCTCCGCGGCCGTGGCGGGAAGCAGTCGCGGCGACGCGATGAGTATCGCGGGAACGATCAGCGCGGCGAAAACGAGCGTTCCGGCGACGGGGTGGAGGCCGGCGGTCAGGAAGGCCGTCATCAGCGCCGCTCCGGCGAAACCGCCGATGCTGAAGAGCGCGTGAAAGCCCGACATCAGCGGGCGAGCGGCCGCGCGTTCCACCTCCACCGCGTGAATGTTCATCGCCACGTCGATGGAGCCCAGCGCGCCTCCGAAAACGAACAGCGCGGCACCGAGTGCGACCGGGGTGGCCGCGAGGGCAAGGAACGGCAGGGTTGCGGCGAGAGCGAGCCCGCCCGCAAGGATCACCGGCCTGCTGCCGAAGCGGGCGCTGATCGGCCCCGTCGCGATCATCGCGGAAATCGAGCCCAGGCCGATGCAGAGCAGCAGCAGGCCGAGTTCGCCGTCGTCGACACCGACGCGGAGCTTCGCGAAGGGAACCAGCGGCGCCCAGCATGCCATCCCGAACCCCGCGACGAGGAAGGCCAGCCGGGTGGCGGTACGCGTGGCTGGGCGATCGGCTGAAAGCGACATTGAGATATCCGGTGGTGGGCGGTGACGGGTTCGAACCGCCGACCCTCTCGGTGTAAACGAGATGCTCTACCAGCTGAGCTAACCGCCCCACGGTGCGGGCGCTTCTAGCGTGCTGTCGCCGAGAATCAATTGCGAATGGCGCGCCTGCACGTCTAGGGGCCGGTCATGACGCAGGCGCATCTTCTGGTTCTCGCAACGGGCGGCACGATTGCGGGGGTGGCGGGGTCCGCCTTGCGGCACGATTATCGCCCCGGCCAGATTGGGGTGGAGGACTATCTCGAGCAGGTCGACGCCCTCGGGCTGGAAGCGCGGCTGGTCGGGCGGCAGATCGCCAACATCGGTTCCGAAGATATCGGCGCGGCGATCTGGACGCGGCTGCACGAGGAGATATCCGCAGCCTTTTTCGATCCCGACTGCGAAGGAGTGATCGTCACCCATGGGACCGATACGGCGGAAGAGACCGCCTTTCTGCTCGACCTGACGCTTCCGACGACCAAGCCGGTCGTGCTGGTCGGTGCGATGCGGCCGGCGGATGCGGTGGGGTACGACGGGTTGCGGAACTTTGCCAATGCTGCGCGTGTCGCCAGTGATAGTGAAGCTGCGGGACGCGGGGTTCTGGTGGTGATGGGCGACCGGGTGTTCGCCGGGCGCGACGTGCGCAAGGTCCGTACGCGGGGGACCGATGCCTTCCGCGGCTTCCCGCGCGACGCGGTCGGGCTGGTCACGCCGAGCGCGCTCGACTGGTTCGGCGCACCGTGGCGTATGGGCGAGGGCGCGCAATACGCATATCATACCGAGCTGCCCGAGGTGCCGATCCTCTACGTCTACGGCGGGATCGGGGCGGATGTGGCGGCGCGGCTGACGAGCGAGGCGACGCGCGGCCTGGTGATCGCGGGCGTGGGCGAGGGCAACATGCCGGAAGCCTTGCGCCGCGAGCTCGTGCGGCTGCGCGAATCCGGCGTTCTGATCGTGCGCGCAAGCCGCCTGAGCGAAGGGCTGGTCGACCGGGAACCCGAGGACGACGCCAACGGCTTCGTCGCGGCGCGCGCGCTCAATCCGCAGAAGGCACGCATCCTGCTCCAGGTGCTGCTGGCGAACGGGATCGACGATCCGGCCACGATCCAGGCCGCGTTCGATCGGCGGTAAAGCCGGAGTCGGGGGCGTGCGTGCGATACGGCAAGCGTCGCACGATTCCCCCTCTCCCGACCCTCTCCCCTGAAGGGGAGAAGGCTATTATGGTCGCTTACCCCCAGGGCGTGACGAGGTACTTCTCGCCCGTCTTCATCGCGCGGTAATCGGTCGCCGCGTCCTTCTCCAGCATCTGCTCGAGCGTGACTTCGCGCTTGTAGTGGCTGGCGAAAGTCGTCGTGATGTTGTCGAGCACGCGCGTTCTCATCCGCGCGATCGTTTCCATCCCCGCGTTCGCGAGGAACGGCGTCAGCAGCCAGCCCGAGAGGGTCCAGCCAAAGCCGTAGCTGGGCGTGAGGATCGTCGGCCCGAGGTCCAGCCGGCCATAGATAAACATGCGCTTCTGCTGGTTCGAGCCGTAGCGGTTATACTCGCTCATCTTCGAGACGGCGACGCGCTCCATCGCCTTGAAGCAGGCGTCGACCGTAGTGCCGCCGCCGATCGGGTCGAAACCGTAGTAAGCATCGGTCGCGTCGATCGCGGCGCAGAGCTGGGACAGGAAATCGTCGGCCGAGGAATTGACGACCCACTTGGCGCCGAGCCCTTTGAGCAGGTCCACTTGCTCCTGCTTGCGGACGATGTTGACCAGCTCGACCCCGTCTTCCTGGCAGATCTTCACCAGCATCTGGCCGAGGTTGGAGGCGGCCGCGGCATGGATGATCGCCTTCTGCCCGTCCGCCTTCGCGTTCTCGACGAAAGCGAGCGCGGTCATCGGATTGACGAAGGCGCTCGCCCCGTCGCGCGCGGAGTTGTCGCCCAGCGGCAGGCACATGGCGGCGTCGGCGATCGCGTACTGGGAATAGGCGTGGCCCGGCACGCAGGCGACGCGCTGGCCGACGAGCGCCTGCGCCATGTCCGAATCGCCCGCCGCGATCACCGTGCCCGCGCCCTCGTTGCCGACCGGAAGGCGCTGCCCGTGGCGGCCCTTGGCGCCCGAGTTGAACGGTTCAGGCATATTGGCGACGAGCTTGCCGGCGGAGAATTCGGCGTTGTCGATGTCCGCAGGGCCGAACAGCAGCGCGAGGTCGCTCGGGTTGATCGGCGCGGCTTCCATCTTCACCAGCACCTGGTTGCCGGTCGGATCGGGGAACTGCGTCTCGGCGACCTCCACCGTCAGCGTGCCGTCGGGCGCGAGGGTGGTGAAAAGCTGCTTTCCGGTGGTGGTCATCGATCGGTTTCCTCTCTCTGGTTCCTCGAGACGGCTCAGCCCGCGGCTGCGCCTCCTCGGATGAACGGTTTTGGTTTGCAACCCTGTCTAGCGGCGTTCGCGGCGCCGCGCGAGACCCGTTTTGAACATACCCAAACTATGAATGATGGCCAGCGCGCAGAGACCTAGGGATAGACCGCGCGCACGAAATAGAGCCCGCTCGGCGGCGCGTTGAGGCCGAGCTGCTGCCGATCGCGCGCTGCCAGCGCCTCGGCCACCTGCCTTTCCCGCCAGCGGCCCATGCCGACGAGCGCGAGGCAGCCGACCATCGATCGCACCTGATGATGGAGGAAGCTGCGGGCCTCCGCCTCGATCAACACGTCCTCGCCGGCGCGGCGGACGGCGAGGCGGTCGAGCGTCTTGACCGGGCTTGCCGCCTGGCAGTGGGCCGAGCGGAAGGTGGTGAAATCGTGGTTGCCGACTAGCGCCTGCGCGGCCCGGTGCATGGCATCGGCATCGAGCGGCTGCGGCACCTGCCACGCGCGATTCTTGTCGAGCGTGAGCGGCGCGCGGCGGTTGACGATGCGGTATTCGTAGGCGCGCCCGATGCACGAGAAGCGCGCGTGCCAGTCGTCCGGCACGATCTCGCAGCCGATCACCGCGATCGGATCGGGGCGGAGGAGGGCGTTCAGGGCCTCCATCAGCCGGAACGGATCGAAGGGCTTTTCGACGTCGACATGGCTGCGCATGGCGAGCGCGTGAACGCCGGTGTCGGTGCGGCCCGAGGAATGGAGCGTCGCGTCCTCGCCCGTCACCGCATGGACGGCGCGCTCGACCGATGCCTGCACGCTCGGTCCGTGCGGCTGGCGCTGCAGGCCCATGAACCGCGTGCCGTCGAATTCGAGAGTGAGGGCGAAGCGGGTCATGCCGTGGGAATCAGCGCGAATCGCGGGCGAGCGCTTCGAGCAGGCGCGGCTCGAACACCTCGGGCGCCTCGACCTGCGGCGAATGGCCCAGCTCCTCGAAAACGATGAGTTCGCCGTCGGGGAAGCGGCGCGCCGCATCGGGCGCGAGGGCCGGGATCGCGCGGAGCCGCCGCTGCACGTCCGGCGGAGCCTGGCCCTTGCCGAAGGTGGTCGTGTCCAGCATCCCCACCATCAGCGTGACCGGCATGGTCAGGCGCTCCAGATGCTGCGAGATCGGCTGCGTCAGGATCATCTCGCTGGTCTTGGCCTGTGCGTAGGCGACCGCATCGCCGCTGGCGTACTGGCCCGCGAGCATCCGCACCCAGCGGTCGTAGCGCGGCTCCCATTCGCCATGGTAATAGGTATCGAGCTGGTACTGGCGGATCTCGTCGTAGCCCTTGGCCCGCTCCTGCTCGACCAGCTTCGACAGCGGCACGTAAGGCACCCCTTCGGCCATCCGGTCGGTCAGCCCCAGCGGGTTGATCAGCACGAGCTGGCGGACCGCGCCGGGATACATCTGCGCGAAATGCATCGCCAGCATGCCACCGGTCGAATGGCCGACCACCGCGGCATCGGCGATCCCCTGCCGTTCCATCAGCGCGCGCGTGAAGGCCGCCATCATGGCGAACGTGTACTGCGCCTCGCGCGGCTTGGAGGATTTGCAGAAGCCCATCTGGTCGGGGATCAGCACGCGGTAGCCGGCGGCGAGCAGCGCCTCGGCCGTGTCCTGCCAGGTCGCACCGCAGAAGTTCTTGCCGTGCAGCAGCACGACGCTGCGGCCGTTCGGCGCGTCCGGGGTAACGTCCATGAAGGCCATCTGCCCCGCGGTATCGCCGAGCTGGACCGGCATCGTTTCGACCGGCCATGGATATTCGAAGCGCTCGAGATCGACGCCGAACCGCTCGACCACCGGGCTCGGCGCGTCCGGCTGCGCCGCGTTCGCATGCGCCAGCGCGGCAAGGCCGATCGCGGCGGCCGGAAGGATGCGGAGAAAGGTCGGCGTCTTCATGGTCGGTCGGCTCCGGTGTTGCGCGTCGTCGGGATCATTCCACCATGGTCCCTGCGGGCACGGCGCGGCCGCGCAGGAACGCCGCGACGTCCATCGCGGGTTTGCCCGCGCGCTGGATGCGGACGGGGCGGAGCGCGGCGTAGCCGCAGGCGATGGTGAGTTCGTCGTCGAGAGTCGTGCCCGGCTTTCCCTCACGCGCGACCACGTCGGCCTTCAGGACCTTGATCCGCTCGCCGCCGAGCGTGAACCAGGCGCCGGGGAAGGGGGCCATGGCACGGATCTGGCGCTCGATCGCTTCGGCGTCGCCGGTCCAGTCGATCCGCGCTTCGGCCTTGTCGATCTTCGCGGCGTGGGTCGCCTGCAGATCGTCCTGCGGCACGGGCTGGAGGGCGGGCAGATCGATCAGCGTGCCGGTCATCAGGTGCGCGCCGATCTCGGCCAGTTCCTCGGTCAGTTCGCCCGCGGTCTTGTCGTCGACCGGGGTGCGGGCGGTGGCGAGCATCGGGCCGGTGTCGAGCCCGGCTTCCATCTGCATGATCGTGATCCCCGTCACTGCGTCGCCCGCCAGGATCGCGCGCTGGATCGGTGCCGCGCCGCGCCACTTGGGCAGCAGGCTGGCATGGATGTTGAGGCAGCCGAAGGTCGGCACGTCGAGCACCGCCTGCGGCAGGATCAGCCCGTAGGCGGCGACGACCGCAACCTCGGGCTCGAACTCCGCGAACTCCGCCAGCGCCTCCGCCGATTTCAGGGACGCGGGGTAGCGCACGGGAATGCCGCGCGCCTCCGCCTCGCGCTGGACGGGCGAGGGCTGGAGCTTCTTGCCCCGGCCCGCGGGACGCGGAGGCTGGGTATAGGCCGCGACCAGCGTGTGCCCCGCTTCCGCCAGTGCCGCGAGGGCGGGGACGGCGAAATCGGGCGTTCCCATGAAGACGATGCGCATAAGCCCGGCGGCCACCTTTCGTTGCGGGAGCGCAGGCCCTATCTCCCGCCTCATGGCATCGCAAGAGATCGAGAACCTCGCATCGGCGCTCGCGCGGCTGCCCGGGCTCGGGCCGCGCTCGGCGCGGCGGGCGGTGCTGTGGCTGCTCAAGCGCCGCGAAACGGCGCTGGACCAGTTGCTCGGCGCCATGGCCGAAGTGCGGGACAAGCTGGTCGAATGCCCGACCTGCGGCAATATCGACACCCGGGCGCCGTGCGGCATCTGCGCCGATCACCGGCGCGATCCGCGCGCGATCTGCGTGGTGGAGGACGTGTCAGACCTCTGGGCGCTCGACCGGGCGAAGCTGTTTACCGGCAAGTACCACGTGCTCGGCGGGCGGCTCTCCGCGCTCGACGGCGTGCGGCCGGAGGACCTGACGATCGGCGCGCTGCTCGAACGCGTCGGGCAGGGCGGGGTGGACGAGGTCGTGCTCGCCATGAACGCCACGCTGGAGGGTCAGACCACCGCGCATTACCTCGCCGAGCGGCTCGAGGAGTTTCCGGTGCGCGTGACCCAGCTCGCGCACGGACTGCCCGTGGGCGGGGAGCTCGACTACCTCGACGAAGGCACGCTGGCGCAGGCGCTGCGGGCGCGGAGGCCCGTGGGATAGGTAGCGCGAGCCCCCGCGAAGGCGGGGGTCTCAGGCCACTTGTGGAGCGCCGGCGTCTGAGATCCCCGCCTTCGCGGGGACTCACTTGTCGTTTGCGCCGGGCCGCACTATTTTACGCCGCATGGCAATCCGCGAAATTCTCGAAGTGCCGGATCCCCGGCTCAAGGTCGTGTCCGAACCGGTCACAGCGTTCGATGGCGAGCTCAAGACGCTCGTCGAGGACATGTTCGAAACCATGTACGCCGCGAACGGCATCGGCCTCGCCGCGATCCAGGTCGGCGTGCCCAGGCGCGTGCTGGTGATCGACCTCCAGCCCGACGATCCGGATGCCGAGCCCGAAGTGTGCGACCACGGCGGGCACCAGCATACGCACCAGCCGACGAAGAACGAGCCGCGGATCTTCGTGAACCCGGAAATTCTCGATCCGGCGGAAGATCTCGTGACGTATCAGGAAGGGTGCCTCTCGGTGCCCGAGATCTACGCCGACGTCGATCGGCCGGCGGCCTGCCGCGTGCGCTGGCAGGATCTCGAGGGGAACGTCCACGAAGAGCAGATGGAGGGCCTGATGGCGACCTGCATCCAGCACGAGATGGACCACCTCGAAGGCATTCTCTTCATCGACCACCTCAGTCGCCTCAAGCGGCAGATGGCGTTGAAGAAGCTGCAGAAGCTGCGCCAGGCGGCCTGACGCCGGGCTTCGCGGCCCTCATCGACATCGACCGAGTTGCGCAAGCGGGCGGGGCTGTCTAGGCCCCTGCCGTCGCACGGGCGAGGGAGGTGACGATGCGCAAGGGATTGTCTGTTCTGGCGGCACTGGCGCTGGGGGCCTGCGCGACGAGCCCGGGCGGGCAGCCCGACACGCTCGATGCGATCGCCGACGACTACCTGCTTCTCCAGCTCACCATCGGTGAGAAGGAGGAAGGCTATATCGACGCCTACTACGGGCCGGAGGACGTCCGCACGCAGGCGGTGGCCGAGGCCGCGGGGCAGACCCTGCCGATGCTCGCCGCCCGCACCGAGGCGCTGGAGACGCGCGCGGCGCAGTTCGCCGACGACGGCGTTCCCGGCGACAGCCTGGACGAGCGACGCGCTCGGTTCCTGGTCGCGCAGCTCACCGCGGCGGGCACGCGGCTCAGGATGATGCGGGGCGAGAAACTGTCGTTCGCCGAGGAGGCCGAGGGGCTGTTCGGCGTGCGGCCCGAGTTGCCGCCGCTCGAAAGCTTCGACCCCTTGCTGGCGCAGATCGAGCGGCTGGCGCCGGGGGAAGGGCCGCTGTGGCAGCGGATCGACACGTTCCAGAAGCGCTTCGACATGCCGGCGGGCCGCGTGCGCCCGGTGATGGATGCGGCGATCGCGGAGTGCAAGCGGCGCACGCTCGATCATGTCGCGCTGCCCGAAGGCGAGAGCTTCACGCTGGCGCTGGTGACCGACAAGCCGTGGAGCGGCTACAACTACTATCAGGGCGACTATCACTCGAAGATCGAGGTCAACACCGACCTGCCCGTACGGCTCGACCGCGCGATCGATCTCGGCTGTCACGAGGGCTATCCGGGCCACCACGCGTTCAACTCGCTGCTCGAGCGCGAGCTGGTGAACGGGCGCGGGTGGCAGGAATTCTCGGTCTATCCGCTCTATTCGCCGCAGTCGCTGATCGCCGAGGGTTCGGCGAACTACGGGATCGACCTCGCCTTCCCGGGCGAGGAGGACGTGGCCTTCACGCGCGACGTGCTGGCGCCGATCGCCGGGCTGGAGGACCTCGACGTGGAGCGCTACATCGCGCTGCGCGATGCCATGCAGGACCTGGGACCGGCGCGCTACACGATCGCCTCGCAGTATCTTGCCGGCGAGATCGACGCCGCGCGGGCGACCGAGCTGCTGCAGCGCTATCAGCTCGTCTCGCCCGAGCGGGCGAAGCAGTCGCTCGATTTCATCGACACCTACCGTAGCTACATCATCAACTATGGGCTCGGCCGGGACATGGTGCAGGCCGCGATCGAGGCGGGCGATGCGGACCAGGATGCGCGGTGGGAGCGGATGGAGCGCCTGCTCAGCGAACCGGCACTGCCGCGGGATCTCGTGGCGATGGCGAGCGGAGCGGAATAGCGTCCGCCGCCGCGGGGGCTTTCCCCGGCGCGCACGAACGCCTACATGGCGCGGCCTTATGGCTCGTCCCAAACCCGCCACGTTCGACAAGCAGAAGACCGTCGCCGAGAACCGGCGCGCACGGTTCGACTATTATATCGAGGACAAGTTCGAGGCGGGAATCGCGCTGCAGGGCACCGAGGTGAAGGCGCTGCGGGCCGGCGAGGCCTCGATCGCGGAAAGCTATGCCGAAGTGCGCGACGGGCAGGTGTGGCTGGTCAACGCCAACATCCCCGAGTTCAGCCACGGCAACCGCTTCAATCACGAGCCGCGCCGGCCGCGCAAGCTGCTGCTCCACACACGCGAGATCGAGAAGCTGTTCGGCGCTGTCGAGCGCAAGGGGATGACGCTGGTTCCGCTGAGCGTCTACTTCAACTCGACTGGCCGCGCGAAAGTCGAGCTCGCGCTGGCCAAGGGCAAGCAGGCGCACGACAAGCGGCAGACGATCAAGGACCGCGACTGGAAGCGCGACAAGGCCCGGCTGCTGCGCGAAAGCCGCTAGTCGAGTCCGCGTACGAGAGTTGGCGTTCACCCGCTGGCTATTCGCCGGGTGCTACCCATATCGCCCGCAATGACCGCTTCACCAGATTCCGCGCCGCCCCACTTGCCCTTGCCGCCCTGCGCGAGCATTGCGGCGGCGAGATCATGATGCGCAAACCTTCCAAGACTTTCCTCGCCGACTGGCTGCGCAAGAACATGCCCACGCGCGAGGACATGGCGCAGAACAAGTACCTCGCGCCGATCGCGCACCGGTTCCTCAGCCCCGAGCTCTGGCGCTTCACCCGCCGCTCTGTGCCGCGCGGCGTGGCTTTGGGCCTGTTCGCGGCGTTCATCGTGCCGGTCGGGCAGATCTTCCTCGCCGCCTTCCTCGCGCTCCCCGCGCGTGCGAACGTACCGCTGTCTGCGGCCGTCACCTTCGTCACCAATCCGTTCACGCTCGCCTTCTGGCTGGTCGTTGCGAACAAGGTCGGCGCCTTTGTGCTGAAGGTCGACGCAGTGACGGTGGGCGTGGCCAATGACGAGCTCGCCAGCGGCCGCTGGGAGGGCTGGGCGCTCGGCGCATTCGAAGTGGCAGGGGTGACCGCCTTCGGCTTCATCGTGCTGTCGATCGGCTCGGCGGCGGCCGGCTATCTCATATCCAGCGTGGTCTGGCGCATTGTCGTCGCCCGCAAGCGCAAGCGGCGGCTGCGGCAGATGGAAGCGCGGCTCGACCGGCGCCTCGAGGCGCAGGAAGGCTGATGGCCAAGCTGATCGGGCAGGGGCAGGGGCGACTGTCGCTTGCCACGTGGATCGCCGCCGCTTTGGCGGTGAGCGCCCTGTTGATCTGGCTCGCGACCGGCGACGGCATGCTCACGCTCGGCTACGCAGTCGGGCTCGCCGCGCTCATGGCCGCGGGATATGCGTTCTCGCGGATGCGCACGGGACCGGGCGAAGCGGCCTTCGCGCCGCCCGACTGGTCGGTGACCGTCGCCGCGATCGAGCAGCCGAACATGGCCGTCGCGGTGACCGACCGCGCCAACCGGCTGGTCTGCGCGAACCGCCTCTACGGCGACTGGTTCGGCATCGCGCATGCGCCGCCGAACCTCGACCTCGACCGCCCCTCGCTGGAACGCTTGGTCCGCGCCGCGCGCGAAGCATGGCGCGACGGCACCTCGTCGGTCGACCTGCTCGAGCGCGAGGACGGCGGCGGGTCGTGGCGGGTGGAAACCGAGCGCGCGGGGCGCGGCGACGACTATCTGGTCTGGCGCTTCACCGCGCTGACGATGGAAGATCCGGTGGCGCGGTTCGCCGAATGGATCACCGGTCCGTTCGGCGCGGTGCTGTCGAACGCGGGGATCGAGACGGCGATCGTAGGGACCGATGGCACGATCCGCGCGGCCGCCGCCGGCTTCGCCGCGCGCGCGACCGGCGATGCGGCGGCGACGCTGGCCGGGCAGGAGTTCGTGGCACAGCTCCGCTCCGACAGCCGCGAGCGGATCTATTTCGCACGCGAAGGGCAGCGCGGCACGCCGCAGATGCTGATCCAGGTTTCGCTCGCCGATCCCGACGCGGCGCGGCCCGCCCGGGCCGACGAGGCGCCTTCGCTCATGCTGCTGGTGGAAAGCGGCATCGGCATCGGCGGGAGCTGGGAAGGGGTGGGGCAGGCGGCCACGCCGCAGCTCGAGGCGCTGCTCGGCGCGCTGCCGCTGGGTCTGGCGATGACCGACCGCGACGGGCGCTTCCTGTTCGCGAACGAGGCCTTCCTCCGCGCGGCGGAAATCGAGCGAGCCGGGCTGCCCGCCTTTCCGTCCGACCTCGTGGTCCGCGAAG
>JAPSJS010000086.1 GCA_031178065.1 Altererythrobacter sp. | reverse complement strand
ATGGCAATCGCTGCGGACGGCATCTGTTCCACAATATCAAACAGCGCGGCTACACGGGCAGTTTCTCGAATCTCGAGCGGCTTCTCGCAAGCTGGCGCCGCCCATCGGCACGGTGGTGTCGTCGCCATGCAGTCGCTCGGCGGCTAAAACATGCGCCTCGATAAGACCATGCACCGGCTTCAGCGCCGCGGCGCAGGCCCCGACCTGGCAGCGGCCGGGTAGGGGCGCCTTTGGCGCCGTTTGAGCCGTGGCCGCAGCATTGGCCAGACGGCTGCCGCGACCGCAGTTGAGCGGTCAATCGGCGCGATGGGTTAGGGGAGATGGCCATGCGGGTAACCATCTCTTAGTCATTGCCGGCACCATCGCAGCGGTTCCGACGGTACAGGTACAGGACATCCAGCAGGGGGCGCCAACTCGCCCTCGAGGTCTGCGCTGCCTGCCATGCCGTCCTTGCCGGTCAAGCTCAGTCGCCCATTGAGCGCCAAGCGACGCGGTAGCCGGGACACCGGGAATGACCCCCAATGGCGCTTAACGTTTGGCTCACGGCCCAGGACCATCCGTTCATGCCGAACATACTACTCTCGCAGACCGATGTTCAGGACGTGTCGGCCTATATTCTCAGACTGGGGGAATAGACGCGCAAGTGACCGACAGTCCCGCTTCCGACAGATTTCCATCAGGTGGGCGCCGCCGGCCCAACCCACCGGCCGTCGTTGGAAAATCCTGGCCTTTGGCGTATGCTTAACAAGCGGCTGAGGGGAGGGCATGACCGGCGCGTCCGGGGGTTGACGCGGCCGTCGGGTGGCCGCCAGAACCACGGGCTCCTTCGAGGGCGACCGCTCCCGCACGGCCACCGCTGCCGCCCGGCGCGGGCTGGCGACGACACGGGGAGAGCCATGCAACAGGGAGAGCACCATGCGAACAATACGACATCGACTGGCCGGCGCGGCGCTTGCAACCGCGGTCCTTGTCGGCGGCGGCGCATGGGCGCAGAGCCTGCTGTTCTGGTCGACCCAGGCCAATCCGGTCGAGGAGGCGCAGGCGATGCGCGACCAGGTGCTCGCGGGCTTCGACGGCGATGTGGACTATCAGTCATCCGATCCCGGCCCGTTCCTCACCCGGATCCAGGCCGAGCTCAAGGCCGGTAAGGGCACGATCGCGGTCGTCGGCACGCTGCACGGCGATTTCGCCGCCATGCCCGACGACTTCGTCGATCTCGGCGGTCTCGGCCTCGCCGCGGACGCCGTGCTGCCGCCGCTCCTGGAGGTCGGGCAACTCGGCACCGGCGAGCAGAAGTACGTGCCCTGGATGCAGGCGACCTACCTCATGGCGGCCAGCAAGCAGGCGCTCGAATACCTGCCCGAGGGAGCGGACCTGAATGCGCTGACCTACGACCAGCTCATCGAGTGGGCCCGTACTATGGCCGAGGCGACGGGCGGGCCGAAGTTCGGCTTCCCGGCAGGGCCCGAGGGACTGAAGCACCGCTTCTTCCAAGGCTACCTGCTGCCCGCCTACACCGGGTCGATGGTGACGGAGTTCCGCTCGGACGCTGCCGCCGAGGCATGGGGCAAGTTCAAGGAGCTCTGGCAGTACACGAGCCCCGCCTCGCCGAGCTACAACTTCATGCAGGAGCCGCTCCTGACCGGCGACGTCTGGCTGGCCTTCGACCACACCGCCAGGCTCGCCGAGGCCTTCAACCAGCGCCCGGACGACTTCGTCGCCTTCCCGGCGCCCGCCGGTCCCGCGGGACGCGCGTTCATGCCGGTGATCGCCGGCATGGGGGTCCTGCGCACCGCGCCCGATCCCGCGGCTTCGATCAAGCTCATCAACTACATGCTGCAGCCCGATACCCAGATCGCGACGCTGCGCGCCACCAACTTCTACCCGGTCATGGAGCTCGAGCTGCCCGAGGACATGCCGGCTTCGGTGCGGGCCTCGGGGCCGGCGATCTCGGCGATGACCGGCGCGCCGGACGCACTGCCGGCACTGCTGCCGGTCGGGCTCGGCGATCTCGGCGGTCAGTTCAACCAAATCTACATCGACACCTTCGAGCGGGTCATCCTCGCAAACCAGGACATCCGCCAGGTGCTCGACTCACAGGCGGAGGAGCTCAGGCGCATTATTGACGAGGCGCGCGCGCCCTGCTGGGCACCCGACGCCCCCTCCGAGGGGCCTTGCCCGGTGAACTAAGGCCGCGCCCTAAAACGCGTCGTATTCATGCGACGCGCTCTGGTCTTTTGTTTTTATGCATGTCGTTGTCCCAGAACCGCTGCACACTTTTGAGCGACGTGCATTACAGCGCCGCGCGTCTTCCAGACGCGCAAAGGTCACTGTGTAGCACTTTGAATTGCTGCATGTTTCCTTAAATCGGGTACGATTTAAGGAAACATACGATAGGGCGCGAGCCGGCGCGCCCCGCACAGGTTCCGAGGGAGGCGATCATGCCCCGCGCGATGCCTTATCTGTTGCTTCTTCCGGCGACGCTCTTTCTCGCCGTCTTCTTCCTCTACCCCTTCGTGCTGGTGGCGATCGAGGCGGCGAGCCGGGATGGCGCCTGGACCGGCGAGAACTTCCAGCGCATGGCGACGCACTGGAAGTTCGTGCCGGCCCTCCGCAATACCATCGTGCTCGCCGCCGTGGTCGTGCCGATCCAACTCGCGCTCGCGCTCGCAATGGCGAGCATCGTCTCGGCCTCCGAGACCGGGCGGAGCACCATTCTCTACATCTTCGCGATCCCGCTCGGCATTTCAGACCTCGCTGCCGGGCTGATCTGGCTCGCGATTTTCGAGCAGTCGGGATTTCTGAACTCGGCACTCGCCGGTTTCGGGGTGATCGAGCGGCCGATCCTTTTCCTCGGCTACCAGAACCCGCTGATGATCTTCCTTGCGATCGTGCTCGCCGAGGTGTGGCGGGCGACCGCGATCATGATGGTGATCCTCGTCGCCGGGTTGGGGTTGATTCCGAAGGAGTATTCCGAGGCCGCGCAGGTCTTCGGCGCTTCGCGCTGGCAGCGATTCGTCAAGGTGACGCTGCCGCTCCTGCGCCCGAGCCTGCAGACCGCGCTGATCCTGCGCGTGATCCTCGCCTTCGAGGTCTTCGCGGTCGTCGTCGCGCTCGGCGGCACCAACTTCCCGGTGCTGATGGGCGAGACCTTCGAGTGGCAGTTCACGCTCCAGGATCGCGGCGTCGCCGCCGCCTACGCCATGGTGATCCTTGCGATCTCGATCGCATTCACGCTCCTGATCCTGCGGCTGCTGCACGTTCCTAAGGAGGCCCGGACATGACCGAAGCCGTCGCCGACGCCGCTGCGCGCGGCTATGTGGAGACGCGGCGCGCAGGCCGCCGGGTCTTCTACGCCATCGTCGTGCTGCTCTGCGTCTGGGTGCTCCTGCCGATCTACCTGCTGCTCGTCAACGCGCTCTCGGCGCCCGCCGAGGTGACCGCTTTCCCGCAGCGGTTCTGGCCGTCGTTCGACCTCGGGTCGATCTCGTTCTTCGTGAACTTCCAGGGCGTACTCAGGGCGCTCTGGAACTCGGTGCAGGTTGCGGCACTGACCATGATCCTCTCAATCGGCCTCGGAGCCCCGGCGGGCTACGCGCTGTCGCGTTTCGACTTCCGCGGGAAAGAGGCCTTTCGTTTCCTCGTCGTCATGACCCGCGCTTTCCCGCTGCCGCTGCTCGCGCTGCCGCTCGCGGTCATGTTCATCCGCGTCGGGCTTGACGATACCATCGTTGGCCTCGCGCTCGTGCACACGACGCTGGCGCTGCCCTTCGCGGTGCTCATCACCTTCTCGCTGTTCTCCGGAATCCCGGTCGAGCTCGAGGAGGCGGCCTGGACGCTCGGCTGCACGCGGGTGAGCGCCTTCCGCAAGGTGGTGCTGCCGCTGGCGCTTCCGGGGATCGCCGCCTCGGCTGTCTTCGCCTTCGTTATCTCCTGGAACGAGGTCTTCGCCGCCGCGGTCCTCACTATCGAGAACCGCACGCTGACCGCGTTCCTGCTGCAATCGCTCAACGTCTCGCCCTTGCCGCTGAAGTTCGCGGGCGGCGCGGCGCTGGTGGTGCCGGCGCTCCTCTTCATCTTCGCCGTCCGCAAGTACCTCTTCGCGATGTGGGGCATCGCAAACCGATAGGAGGGGCTCATGGCCGAAATCCGCATCAAGGACGTCGCGAAGCAGTTCGGCGCCTTCACCGCGCTGCACTCGATCGACATGACGGTCCGCGACCAGGAGTTCCTGGTGCTCCTCGGCGCCTCGGGCTGCGGCAAGACGACCCTGCTCCGCATCGTCGCCGGCCTTGAGACCGCGAGCCAGGGCGAGGTCTGGATCGGCGAGAGACGGGTCGACCGGCTGCCGCCGCGCGACCGCGGCATCTCGATGGTGTTCCAGAACTACGCGGTCTTCCCGCACCTGACGGCCTACGAGAACATCGCCTTCGGGCTCAGGATGGCGAAGTTGCCGCAGGCCGAGGTCGAGCGGCGGGTGACGCGCACCGCCGAGCTCATGCACATCGAGCAGCTGCTCAAGCGCTACTCGGGGCAGCTCTCGGGCGGGCAGCGGCAGCGCGTCGCCGTCGCCCGGGCGATCGCCATGGAGCCGGATGTGATCCTGATGGACGAGCCGCTGTCGAACCTCGACGCACTGCTGCGTCTCGAGATGCGCGCGGAGCTGAAGGGGGTGCTGGCGGAGAGCAAGACGACGACGATCTACGTCACCCACGACCAGGTCGAGGCGATGTCGCTCGCCGACCGCATTGCGATCATGAACGCCGGGCGGATCGTGCAGGCCGACCGCCCGGTCGAGGTCTACCGCAACCCCGCGGCGCGCTTCGTCGGCTCCTTCATCGGCAACCCGCCGATGAACTTCCTGGCGGCCGAGCGGGTGGACCGCGGCCGTTGGCGCGTGGCCGGCCAGGTGCTGCCCGGCCCGAACGCCACCCAGGACCGGATCGAGTTCGCGATCCGCCCCGAGGACATGGCCGTCGGCGAAGGCGGCATTCCGGCGAACGTCAGGGTGGTCGAGCCGCTCGGGCCGCACACGCTCGTCACCGCCGATGTCGGCGGACAGCTGTTCCGGGCCGTGCTCGACTCGGACATCGCCGTGGCGCCGGGCGACACGGTGAGCCTGGTGCCGCAGCCGGAGCGGATCCGTTGGTTCGACCCCGAAACCTCGAGGGCGCTGCAATGACCGACACTGCTGAGCGGGCCATCGCCATCCTGAAGGAGAACGACCGCGGCGCCTACACGGTCCCGACCAAGGGGCTATACCCGTTCCAGTGGAACTGGGACTCCTGCCTGACCGCCCTCGGCCAGCGGCATTTCGACGAGAGCCGCGCCTGGACCGAGATCGAGACGCTCTTCGCACATCAGTGGCCGGACGGCATGGTGCCGCACATCGTGTTCCACGTCCGCGACGACGGCTACTTCCCCGGACCGGACGTCTGGGCGAGCGGGCGGCCGACTGCAACCTCGGGAATCACTCAGCCTGCGGTCGCCGGTTTCGCGGTCCGCCGGCTCTGGGAGGCCGCCAACGACCGCACGGCGGCTGACGCCCGCGCCCGGGCGCTCCTGCCGAAGATTGCCGCTTGGCACCGCTGGTTCTTCGCGAACCGCGACCCCGCCGGCGAGGGCCTCGTCGCGATCATCCATCCCTGGGAGTCGGGCCGTGACAACTCGATCGACTGGGACGAGACCTTGGAGCGCGTGCCGACCGAGGGCATCGCGCCATACAGCCGCCGCGATACCCAGCACGCGGATCCGGCACACCGGCCGACCAAGGCGCAGTACGATCACTATATCTGGCTCGTCGAGCGCTTCCGTAGCCTCGGCTGGGACAATTCGAAGCTGCACGACGCCTCGCCGTTCCGCATCGTCGATCCGGGGTTCAACGCCATCCTGCTGCGCGCCTGCGCCGACCTCGCCGATGTCGCGGATGCGCTCGGCGCCCCGGAGATTGTCGCCGAGAACCGGGCCTTCGCCGCGAAGGGCCTCGCCGCCATGGAGTCACTCTGGTCCGAACCGGGCGGGCAGTATCTCTGCCGCGACCGTCTGACGGGAACTCTGATCGCCAGCGCGTCGGTCGGCGGCCTGCTCTCCGCCTTCGCTGCGATCCCGGCGCCGCGCGCCGCGGCTCTCGCCGGCACCATCGGGGCGCGGGCCCGGGCCTGCCGCTACATCGTGCCGAGCCACGACCCGGCTGATCCGCGCTTCGAGGCCAAGCGCTACTGGCGCGGCCCGGCCTGGCTGGTCGCAAACTACATGATCGCCGACGGCCTTGCCCGCGCCGGCGAACAGGCCACCGCCGCTGCAATCACCCGCTCGAGCCTGGAACTCATCGCGCAGAGCGGCTTCGCCGAGTACTACGACCCCCACAGCGGCGAGCCCTGCGGCGGCGGCAGCTTCACCTGGACCGCGGCGATGGTGCTCGAGTTCCTGGATCGCACATGAGGATCCTCGCCCTCGGCGCTCATCCGGACGACCTGGAGATTTTCGTCTTCGGCACCCTGCTCGCCTGGCGGGCAATGGGCGCCGAGTTCGCCCTCGCGGTCGCCACCGACGGCGCCGCCGGCGGTCAGCAGGCGCCGGATGCGCTGCGCAAGATCCGGCGGGCGGAGGCCGAGGCGGCCGCGGCGCCGCTCGGCGTTCTGCCTCGCTTCCTCGGGTTCCCCGACGGCGCGCTGCTCCCGGACGCGGCGCTCGTCACGGCCCTGCGGCGACTGATCGACGAGGCCGACCCGCACCTTGTCCTCACCCACGCTCCGAACGACTATCATGCCGACCATCGGGCGCTGTCGCACGCGGCCTCGCAGGCGGTCGGCTTCGCCGCCCCGCTGCTCTTCGCCGATACCATGCGTGGCACCGGATTCGCGCCCACCCACTGGGTTGACGTCACCGCGCACTTCGAGGCCAAATGCGCCGCCATCCGCGCCCATGCCAGCCAGGATCCCGAGCGCTTCGTGACCGCCGCGACTGCGCAGGCCGCCTTCCGCGCAGGTGAGTGCAACGGCGGCCCGGACGACCGCGCCGAGGCCTTCCGCTTCGAGCCGCGCTTCCCCTTCGCCGACATTCGCGCGCTGCTCCCGCCCGCGCCCGCCGTTTCACCGGTGCGCCTCCGCTCGAAGGGACGGAGCTGAGATTCTTTCATACCGTCTGATGTTCAGTGCTCCCGCGGGTGATGACCGACTTCAGCTGCGTATGGGGGACAACGCGTCGATCCCCTGCTCGCGGCCGTAGCCGCTCGAAGATCATCGCGTGATGGACGAGCCGGTCGTCGGCGGCGAGCGCAAGCCAGCGGCCGCATAGTTTTGCCGCCAGCCTCGCTTGTCGGCGGCCGAGACCGCAAAGAGCGCATCGCGGACCTCGCCCGATAACTGGCGCGCAGTTCGATCCCTTTAGGCGGGATGAGTACTGCTGCTAGGCGGAAATCGTTGAATAAACTTGCCAGCTTGAGCGTTCTCCGTGTACGACATCCAGATGTTTTAGGGCTTTTAACGAAGGGGCCATAGCTCGGTGCAAGCCACGGGCGGCTTCGACCGCCCTTCGGATGGCCTCGACCAGACATGACGGCCTGAGGTTTTGTGCAGTTGCGGCGAAGAGGAAATCATCTTGTCCCCACACGAAAAGTTTGAGTTGGGCGCCTGCAGCTCCGAAATCGACACGTTTCGTTGACCCTGCTGGAGCACGAACGAGGGCGATTAAAGGTCGAGTTCACGCCGCAGGGTTTCCAGGCGCTCCATGGCGACGACGCCGTCGTGGATGGTCGGAGCCGCGGTGGTCGCTCCTCCAAGCGCCGGAACGACGTCGGCGAGAAGCGAATGATAACCCTTCGGGTCCTCGTTCGCCGCCGCCGTGAAGT
>JAPSJS010000085.1 GCA_031178065.1 Altererythrobacter sp. | reverse complement strand
CTCGGCGTGATCGATCGCATCGTGCCCGAGCCCGTGGGCGGTGCGCACCGCGACCCGGTGGCGACCGCGCACACCCTGGCGCATGCAATCGGCGAAGAGCTGGACGCCCTGTCGGATCTCGCGCCGGACGATCTTAGGCGCAAGCGCGAGGAACGCTTCCTTCAGATCGGCGGCGCCTGACCCGGTAAGCAGCCGCTCGTGGCCCCCTCCCGGTCATCATCGCGAAGGTTGGGATCGCCGACCGCGAGGTCGGACTTCGCTGCGCGCGGTCCCGGCTTTCCTTGTGATGATGCACCGAGCGGCCGCGTCTCGCACCGGGAACGGGAACCAAGCCCATCCGCGCCGGGTTTCTCGCATAGAATCAACCGCAGCGGCGAGCGCAGCGTCGCGCATGCTTGGAGGAGACATCGCAATGCTTCGCCTAAAACCCCTCGCCCTGGCTTCAGTCGCCACGCTTTCCCTGACGCTCGGTTCGTGCACGTCGATGGGCAACATCCCAAGTCCGTCGACACCCATCACCCAGCCCGAGGCGCAGATGGGTGCCCAGGCACACCCGCAGCTTCTCGCCGAATTCGGCGGTGCGATGACGGGGCCGCAGGCGCAATATGTCGAGCAGGTCGGCAAGAACATCGCGGTGCAGTCGGGGCTGGGCAACGCGCAGTCGGATTTCACCGTCACGCTGCTCAATAGCTCGGTCAACAACGCCTTCGCGATCCCCGGCGGCTACGTTTACACCACGCGCCAGCTCGTCGCGCTGATGAACAATGAGGCGGAGCTCGCCGGCGTGCTCGGGCACGAAGTCGGCCACGTCGCCGCACGCCACGCGCAGCGCCGGCAGGCAACGGCGCAGCAGAACACGCTGCTCGGCGCGGCGGGGGCTATTCTCTCGGGCATCCTGCTGGGCGACAGCGGCATCGGCCAGCAGATCTCGCGGGGTATACTGCAGGGATCGCAGATGCTGACACTGCGCTTCTCGCGTGATCAGGAATTGCAGGCGGATGACCTCGGCATCCAGTATCTCAATCGCGCCGGCTACGATCCGCGAGCGATGGCGACTGTGCTGCAGAGCCTCGCAGCGCAGAACGCGCTCGATGCTTCATTACAGGGGCGCGATGACGCGAGGGTGCCCGAATGGGCTTCCACTCACCCCGATCCGGCGAGCCGCGTGCAGTCGGCGCTGCAAAGAGCGGCGGGCGGCACCGGCGTTACCAACCGCGACACGTTCCTCACGCGGATCGATGGGCTGGTCTACGGCGACGATCCGGCGCAGGGGATTATCGAGGGGCGGCAGTTCATCCATCCGGTGTTCCGCCTCTCGTTCACCGCGCCGCAGGGCTTCTACATGATCAACGGCACACGCGCGGTGTCGGTCAACGGACAGAGTGGACAGGCGCAGCTCAGCACCGGGCCCTACGATGGCAATCTCGGCAACTACATCCGCAGCGTGTTCCGCGCACTCGGGGGCAACCAGCAGACGCTGGCGCCGGCGAGCATGGAACAGACGACGGTGAACGGCATCCCGGCCGCTTACGGCATTGCACGCGTCAATAGCGGCAACGGGCAGGTCGACGTGGTGGTTTTTGCCTACGAGTTCTCGAACAATCAGGCGTTCCACTTCGCCGCGATTAGCCAAGCTGGCCGATCGGGCGTGTTCACGCCGATGTTCAACTCGATGCGCCGGATCAGCCAGGCGGAGGCGAACCAGGTCGTCCCGCGGCGGATCGATGTGGTGACCGTGCGCAGCGGCGACACGATCTCATCGCTCGCCAACCGCATGGCCTTCGATAACGCAAAGGAGCAGCGTTTCCGCGTACTCAACGGCCTTGGTTCGGGGGATACCCTGCGGGCCGGGCAGAAGGTGAAGATCGTGGTGCGGGGGAGTTAGCGGCGTCAACGCCGCGCAATAAAAAGGGCGGCGAGATTGCCCCCGCCGCCCTTTAGCATTTATTCGCCGAGACTTACGGCGTGACGGTGTTCGACTTCGCCATTTCGGTGTGCACGGTCGAGAACGTCGTGGTCAGCTCGTCGCCGAGCGTGCTCATGGCGGTGATTGCAGCAACCGCGATCAGCGCGGCAATCAGGCCGTATTCGATGGCGGTGGCGCCCTGCTCGTCGCGGAGCAGCTTGTTGATGAACTTCATGTCAGTCTCCTGGTTCAGTCTTCGATACCCGAACTCTTTCCCGCAACGCCGGAACGAGCAGTGAGCGGCAATAAGGGGAATGGCTTTATAAAGTGCTAAGGTCGCAAGCAGCCGTTCACCTATCCCCTCTCTTTGGTGACCTCGCTCGAAACCCAGTCCCACATCTCGATGGTCTCGCCAGCGACGAGTTGGAGAGCGCCCATGCAGGCGATTACGATCAAGGCAACAATCAGGCCGTACTCGATGGCGGTTGCGCCGCTGGTGTCGCATCCGATGCGCGTCAGAAGATTCGTCTGCTGCATGGGACGCTCCCCCCCGGTACGGTCCTGAGGGCCGACTATGGACGGTCTCCGTTAAGAAAAAGTTCTGATAGGTCCGCGGGATGGAACAGGAGCCGAAATGGATCATGGTTGTAGCGCTGGCGTTGAGGCAGGATGACGGCCGTTGGCTGATGCACCGTCGACCGCCGAAAAAGCATCACGGCGGCCTGTGGGAATTTCCGGGCGGCAAGGTCGAGCCGGACGAATTGCCCGATTCCGCACTGGAACGGGAGATTCGCGAGGAGCTCGGCATCGGGCTCGACCGCGACCGACTGGAGCCCGTGACGTTCGCGCATTCCCCTCCGCACGGCGGCGCGCCGGGAATCGTCATCCTTCTTTACAGATCGGACCGCTGGACCGGCGATCCGCGGTCGCTCGAAGGCGGGGAGGTGGCCTGGCTCATCCCGGAAGAGATCGAGCCGCTCTCCAAGCCGCCGCTCGACGTAGCGCTCTGCCGCGCGCTGTTCCCGGCCGGTTCGGAAAATCCCACCCGATAGGGATTGCCAAGCCTGAATGCCCCCCCTATGTGGCGCCCTCCAAGCGCGCCCGTAGCTCAGCTGGATAGAGCACCAGACTACGAATCTGGGGGCCGGAGGTTCGAATCCTTCCGGGCGCGCCAATACACAGGGCTGTTCCCGTTTTTTCCGGCCGCCCTCTGTCCGAACTGGACTCACCATAAAATCCCTGTTGCCTCCCGCGTGGACGGTCGTAAGTTTCCGCTCATGGGACCGGGAGACGGCGAAATCCGGCGCGAGGAGCGTCACCATGTCGCGGTCGAGGGGCGTTACCGCACTGGCAGCGGCGTGCCCAAGGACGTCAGCGTGCTCGACATCTCGGAACGCGGCTGCCGCTTCTTCGACAAGTTCGGCAGTCTCATCCCCGGCGCGCAGATCACGGTTCGTATCGGACCGATCGGGCCGATCGCGGCGACGGTGAAATGGGCGGAGCGCCAGGTGGTCGGTGTCGAATTCGAGAATCCGATCTACGGCCCCGTTCTCGATCACATCCGCAACCAGCTCGCCCGGGATTCCGGTGGCTAGGGCGCAAGCTCGTCGTCCACGCTCTCTTCCAGCCAATGCATCTCGTCATCGGAAAAGCCGAAGTGATGCCCAGCTTCGTGAATCACCACATGCCGCACCAAATCGCTGAAATCGACACCGTTTTCGCGCCACTCCCGCACCAGCGGCTGGCGGAACAGGCTGATGACCGGGGGCAGATCGCCGGAATCCCAGCTCGATTGCTCGCCGAGCGGACGCCCTTCGTAGAGACCGGTCAAATTCCACTTGCTGCGGATGTCCACCGAATCGAGCTGCTCGCGCGTGGCGAACTCCTCGATCCGCACGACGACCTGCCGCAGCGGTTCGCGGAACTCCTCGGGCAGTGAATCGATCACCGCCTGCGCCATGCGCTCCATGTCCTCGGCGGTCGGCGGGGCCTGTCGGAATGCATCCATGAGGTGAATATGGCGTGTGCCCGCTGCTTCGTCACCCCCAGTCTCCAAGTGAGGAACAATGCTTGGGTTCGGCCATTTTTTGGTGGAACATCAACTGAACAGGGGCTCCCCGATATGGCAGCAGCCGAAGCGATCTTCGCGCGTCTCAAGCAGGATCACGACAAACACCGCGAACTGCTCGACCGGATTCTCGGCACCCAGGGCGAGAGCGGAGAACGCGAAGCGCTCTTCATCGAGCTAACAAAGGAACTGAAAAGCCACGCAGCGGCGGAGGAGCAAGCGCTCTATTCGACCATGCTGCGCAAGCCTGAGACCACTGACGAAACGCGCCACTCAGTGGCCGAGCATCACGAGATTGACGAGATGCTCAACGACCTGGCCGCGACCGACACTTCGAGCGGCGGCTGGATGACCAAGTTCAAGACCCTCGATGACCGCTACCGCCACCACATCGAGGAAGAGGAAGACGAGCACTTCCCCGACTTCGAAAAATACCTCACGGAGGAGGACGAGGTGTACATGGAATCGGTCTTCGAGCGCCGCAAGCGCGCGGAAAAGGCTGAGGCCGAGGTAACGCCAGAGAAGATGGAAGACGCGAAGGAATAACGGAAAGCGAGGGAGGGGTGGGCGCGGCCGAGGAAGACTTGAGCGAGCAGGAGTTCGACGACTGCTCGGAAGAACCGGGCGTCTGGCGCTATGCCCGTGTCGACCGCGCGAGCGTGATCGTCGATGCGGCAGCCTATTTCGCGCTGATGCAGCAGGCGATGCTCAAGGCGCGCCACCGAATATTCCTGGTCGGATGGGATTTCGACACGCGCATCCATCTCGCGCTGGGCCGTCGCTGGTTCCACCGGATCCTGCGCCGCAAGTATCCGCGCCGGCTGGGCAGTTTTCTGATGTGGCTCGCGCGCCATCGCCCGGGGATCGAGATTCGGGTTCTTAAGTGGAGCCTGGGCCTGGTCCAGTTCATGCTGCGCGGCTACATGCTGGTGGATCTGGCGCGCATGGCGGCGCACCGCGGGATCACCTTCAAGTTCGACACCCACCACCCGATTGGCTGCTCGCACCATCAGAAGATCGCCGTCCTCGACGACAAGCTCGCCGTCTGTGGCGGGATCGACATGACCCAGGACCGATGGGACACGCGCGAGCATCTGCAACACGACCGGCGCCGGCGGCGCCCGCACGGCAGGCGCTACGGCCCCTGGCACGACGCGACAATGATGTTCGAAGGCGACGCCGCGCGCGTGCTGGGCACTCTCGGCCGCAACCGGTGGGAACGCGCGGGCGGCGAACGCCTGGAACAGGTGCCGATCCCTGATGAGAGCCTTTGGCCCGACGATCTGCCGGTGCAGTTCGAGAACATCGAAATCGGCATCGCGCGGACGCGCGCGAAACACGACGGATCGCCGCAAGTGAACGAGATCGAGCAGCTACTGCTCACCCAAATCGCACGCGCCCGGCACTTCATCTACAGCGAGAACCAGTACTTCACCTCACGCAAGATCGCCGAAGCGATTGGCGAGCGGCTGAAGGAGGACGATCCGCCCGAAATCGTGATGGTCCAGCCGCTGACGGCTGAAGGGTGGCTGGAACAGCAGGCAATGGACCACGCGCGCAACTGCCTGCTCCACAGCCTGGCCGAACTCGATCACAAGCGCCGCTTTCAGGTCTATGTCCCACACACCGGCGATACGCCGATTTACGTGCACGCAAAGTTGATGATCGTGGACGATCGGATTCTGCGGATCGGTTCGGCCAATTTCAACAACCGCTCGATGGGCCTCGATTCCGAATGCGACGTATTCATCGACTGCGACCGTCCGGGCAACGATCATGCCTGTGATGGAGTCGCCGCGCTGCGCCATTCGCTGCTCGGCGAACACTGCGGCATCGAGGAGGAAGAGGTGGCCCGGCTGCTTGCCAGCGACCCGTCGATGCATCGGCTGATTGCTGCGCATGGGCAGGGGGACGGACGCTCGCTGCGAGCCTTTGATCCGCCTGAGATCGGCGCAATCGAGGAGACCCTTGCGGGGTCCGGCCTGCTTGACCCCGAGCGACCGGAAGAGCTGTTCGAGCCGTTTGCCAAACGAGGACTTTTCCGTAAGGGGAGCCGGCTGGGCCGCGCCTTTCGCGGGGCCAAGATGAGGATGGGGAAATGAGCAGCCTGGTCGGACCCGACGAAGACGATCCACGCGGCAAGCCGCCGGTGCCCGAGGATGTACAGGAAGCGATCCGCACGCTGATCCGCTGGACGGGCGACGACCCGGCCCGCGAAGGCCTGCTCGACACGCCCAAGCGCGTCGCCCGCGCGTGGAAGGAATATTGCCTCGGCTATGGCGAAGACCCCTCTATTCACCTCAGCCGCGTGTTCGAGGAAGTCGGCGGCTACAACGAGATCGTCCTGCTTAGGGACATTCCCTTCCAGAGCCACTGCGAGCATCACATGGCGCCGATTATCGGCAAGGCTGCGATCGCATATCTGCCGACTGACCGCGTCGTCGGCATCTCCAAGCTCGCCCGCGTGCTCCACGGCTTCGCCCGGCGCCTTCAGGTGCAGGAGCGGCTGACAGCCGAAGTCGCCGACTGCATATGGGAGCACCTCCACCCGCAAGGCGTCGCCGTCGTGATCGAGGCCAGCCACAGCTGCATGACCGCCCGCGGCGTCCGCACCCCCGGCGTGACGATGACCACCAGCCGCATGATGGGCACTTTTCTCGAAGACCCCCGCAGCCGCGAGGAAGTGCTCAAGCTGATGGGGTATTGAGCAGGCCTCCAGGGCAGCTTCCGCTTTCCATCGAACTGCATCCGAGCAAAAGGTGGGATCGCGTGCAACCAAGAGGGGTGTCGGAAGCGATCCCAACTTCCGCTGGGGTGACGGGGAGAAATCTCAGGCGAGCCTGGCCCTCAGCCTTTCCATGTGCGCCAGGTGCCGGGTGACTACGGGCGCCGTACCGGCCGCGAGCGACCGCAGTTGGGGATTGTCGCCGTGGTCGCGGAAGCCGGTCATCAGGTCGACCGTTTCCTTATGCGCGAGGACCTGCTGGTCGACGTAGGTCTCGTCGAACTTCTCATCGGGCGCGGCCTCGAGATGTTCGATCATCGTCTTGCGCCGTTCGTCCAGTTCGGTGGGCGGCGGCGGGAGTCCGCGGGTCGAATTCATGCGTAGCGCCGAGCGGAGGTGGTGCGTGCTCGTGGTGTGATCGACGATCATCTGCCGCGCGGCCGCCTTGACCGCGTCTTTGCGGGCCCGCTGTAAGGCTACTTGGCGGACGCGATCTCGTACAGATCTCCGATCGCTGCGCTCGTCACGAAGTCGTCCGCGCTTGTTGAACCTGCGCTGCGCGCGCTCATCCGCCCGACCATGCCGCCGACGACATCGCCGGCCTTGTCCATAGCGCGCCGCATGCCTTCATGCTTCTCATCGTTACCGGTCATCACACATTCTCCAGATGCATCTGCTCGACCTTTGCGTACGGTGTTTCCTCGCAGGTCCCACTCTCCCGCAGCGAGGCGTTCGGGTGCTCGCCTTCGCTCGCGTAACGGTATTCGCCGCCCAGTTCCTCGCGGTGCCTGCGGATCACGTCTTCGCTCGGAACGCCGCCGGTGTTGACGGTGGCCTGATAGTCGAAGAATCGATGGTCCTCGGGCAGGTTGCCGACCGGTACGAACTCGGAATCATAGGCGGTCAGTTCGAGCGTCCGGGCAAGGACATCGCGGACGTAGAGTTTGTTAGGCTCGAAAGTCATCGGCTCGCTCACCCCCTCACGGGGGAAGATCTCCTCCGGGTCGATGCCGTCGACTTCTTTCATCATCTCGCAGGCGAGCCGGAGATGCTCGATCTCCATCGCCAGATGCAATTCCCACACCTGGCGGATGTGCGGGTTGGGCTCGGTCTGCATGCACGACCAGTAGAGCCAGCACTCGTTGTACTCGTGCAGCGCGAGGTTGAGTAGTTCCGGCGTGGTCGGGTCGAGTATGGATTCGTAGTGGGAGACGTGCTGCTCCTCGAC
>JAPSJS010000084.1 GCA_031178065.1 Altererythrobacter sp. | reverse complement strand
TTTACCAACGGCGAGTTGGCTGAAGGCTTCGCGGATTGCAACGACAGGTTTCCACCAAACTCCGCCGCTAGGCGCGTCCCCAGTCGGCGCCTAGTAATCTGCCATCTGTCACCTGGCTTTGCTGCATGAATGTACGGCCGGTTTCAACGGCGCGGTCTAGCCAGTTAAACGACCGCTATGTCGGCGGGAGTAGACGGATCGCAAACGTGGCTGAACGTCAGCCTTCTATGTTCCAAGCTACAGAAGCGGCCAGAGGGCAACCGCCCCTGCGCTCAAGTCCGGTTCTCACCGCTCCATTGGCGAGCGCATTGCCTGGCTGCGGGAGGGAGGCGGCGATGGCAGGGCCATCCTGCTTACCTTCTCGCGTTCAAACCGAACGTGTTCGTCTGTTATCGAAGCTACGCTCGGCTCAGCGTGTTACGACCCGCCCGTGACCGCGCGTTCCTCGCCGACCGCTTTGCGAAGCTGCTCCAATCGTTCACGAGAGACTTCTTCGATCAGCGCGCGAAGTGTGCGGGCACATTCAAGGATCGCTTGAAGATCTTCAACGCTGATCTCGTAGGCGCTTGAATATCGTGCCTCAACGTAGGCGCGTTTCAGCAACTGGAAGCGACGCCGATCGAGACGCCGGTCGCGCGGCCAAGCGTCGATCAGGCGAGGTTCGTGGTCTTCGGCGAGGGAACGGAGGAATTTGATGTTGTGCGACCGCGGAAAGTAGAGCGTCCGCACGAGCAGGAAGCAGATGTAGGCGCGTTCTGTCGCCTGATGCAGTGTGAAAGCCGCGTCCTTTCGCTTATCATTCTCAAGATAGAACTCGGCTCCCATCAAGGCCGTTTCGACTTTCTCCAGCCACTCCTCAAAGTAAGCGCTCGCCATCTCATATGCATCGGCGGCCGTGAGCGGCGCGGGCATCGCCAGCGGATGACAGGGCAGCTCGTAGAGAATGATCCCGTCGCGCGCGATGTCGACCCAGAAGTACTCGCCGCGCCGAAGCGACTGGTTCACCTCATCGAGCGAATGGACGATGATGTTGACCGGGCGCCTGATCTCGGCGTCGCGAAGGATGCGATCCTCCGCGACGTACCAGTAGTGCGCGATGTCGGTGAGGTCCTGGTGGTTCACCACGACCAGCAAATCGAAATCCGACTGGTAGCCGTTTTCCGGCTCATCGACCCAATCGTCACGCGCATAAGAGCCGAACAGGATGATCTTGAGGATCTTGCCGTTCCTGCGGCTGGGAGACGTCGCCTTGGAGATCGCCTCGGCGAACTCGTCCATCAGAACACGCTGGACGCGCTCCAGCTCGCCGCGCTGGACTTCCGGGAGGTGATCGACATCGCGTCTCATCGGATAAACCTTCGGGGAGCGCGCCGCGCTTGGCAAGCCCGGCTTGCCGTCGGGCCACAAGAGCCTTTATCCAGCATTCGTTCGGCGGCGCTGGATGGCCGTGTCGCTGCAGCGAAAGACTGCGTGACCGGCGCGCGTCTCAAGCGCGTTTCTCAACACTCGGGGCCGCCGGACACCCCAAATTCTCGGTCAAACCACCTTCCCCACTGCAGCGGCGAGACGGCCAAACTTTTACTGTGCTGACGGCCTAGGCGCGGTTGGCTAACGCTGACTTCCATGACGAACTCCGATCCTTATTCGCTCGAGCGCTTCGTCGAGGCGCAGGCATCTGCCTACGCCACTGCGCTTGCCGAAATCCGCCGCGGCCCCAAGCGTTCGCACTGGATGTGGTTCGTGTTTCCGCAGCTTGCGGGGCTCGGGCGCAGCGCGACCGCACAGCGCTACGCTATCGGCTCGCTCGATGAAGCGCGCGCATACCTCGACCACCGGCTGCTAGGGCCGCGCTACATGGAGTCCGTCGGCGCGTTGCAGGACCGCCAGTCGAGCGATGCGGTGGCGCTGCTGGGCGAGGTCGACGCGGTGAAGCTCAAGTCCTCACTGACGCTGTTCGAAGCGGCGCGCCCGCATGCCTTGTTCGCAGCGACGCTCGACCGCTGGTTCGCCGGCGAGCGCGGCGCGAAGACGCTGCAGTTGCTCGCCCAGATGGAAGCGCAATCCAGCTGAGGTCGAACTCGTCGACTTCCATCGGGGATGTCCACGCCTCGCCAGCACGGCGGACATCAGCGTCCCTCCGCCGCCTCATGAGATCGTCGGCCCTCCCCGGCTCCTTCCGATCGACCAACTGACGCCCCGCTCGCGCATCACCCCCGACACGTTCTTACCCATGCGCCGCTCGAGCACCGGGCGCCAAGGCACGAGGGTGAATTCCTTCGCCTTCGCGACCAGCGCGTAGCGCCCGCCGGCAAGCTCGACCGAGCGGCGCAGCTCGCCCTCGATCCGCTCGCCCGGTTGCGCTTCCACGAACGCGAGATCGAGCTCGACCGAGAGCTGTTCACCCGCGCGCAGCAGCTCGCGCCGCTGCAAGGCTGTGAGCATACCGGACGGGTAGCGCGCCCCGCCCTCACCTGGCTCCGCATATCTATGCGCGATCAGCCATGCGCGGCGCCGCGCCTGCGCCTCGCGCACGGCGCCACCGAACCCAGTCTCACGCAGCGGCTCGGGCGTGTCCGACATAAGCTCACGGTCGAGCCAGGTCGCGGCTTCCTTCTCGACCAGTTGCTCGACCGGAAAAGGCGAGAGCACATCCACCGAGACCGGCCGCTCCGCCGCGCGGCTGGCCTCGAACGCAGCGGCGCGCGCCAGGTGATCGTCAGGGATGGTCCAGCTACCATCGGGATTGCGGGTCGCGGCGCCGGCGCGGCGCATAGCCTCGAGCCGGCGGACATGCGTTCGGGCAAATGCATCCGTGGCGGAAGGATCGTGCCGCAGATGCGTGTCGATGTCGTAGCGGCCCTGGTTGGCGGCCGCGACCTCGGCAATGGTACGGTCGGCAGGCCGCGCGTCCGTGGCAGCCGGCATCACGCGGACGACCGCGCCAGTTGCCAGCGGGCCATGCGCGTCGCTGCGTCCGATGTCGGCATAGTAGGCGCGGCCATCGGTCGCCTCGACGATCAGGTAGTGGCGGTCGCGCAGTTCGTCCGACAGCCCGCGCTCGACGATGCGTCCGACCAGCGCCCGCGCCCCGCTTTCAGCAGGATCGTAGATCGCGTACTCGGCAGACGCCGGCCGGCTAGACCGCGCGGCAAACGCACGCTGCATCGTGCGGATAATATCACCGCGCTCGCCCATGTGCCGCAGCGTCTCCTCGAGCCCCGCGGCAAGGCGCCAGCGACCGTCCCCCAAATCGTCGGCGAGACCCATACGCCCGAGGCTCGCGAGCCGGCCGGCGCGCAGCGACTGCTCGAACGGCGCGTCGGCCCGCGCCATCACCATCCGATCAGCGTCCATCGCGGCCAGCAGCCGGCGGTCGATGCCGGTCAGGCGCTCCTGCTCGATTTCGGCGTGCAGGCTGCGGGCGATCGCCCGCTCGTCGCGCGGCCCGAGATCGAGGTCGACGAGCTCGGCCGCGCGCTCGCGCATACCGCTGCTCAGATAGTCGCGCGCGATGACGAGATCGCGCCCGCGATCATCCTTGCCGCGCAGGATGATATGCGTGTGCGGGTGACCGGTGTTGAAGTGGTCGACCGCGACCCAGTCAAGCCGCGTGCCCAAGTCGGCTTCCATCCGCTGCATCAGCCGGCGCGTGAGGGGTTTCAGATCGTCGTACTCGGCGCCATCCTCGGGCGAGACGATGAAGCGGAACTGGTGGCGATCGCCCTGCCCGCGCTCGAGGAACGCCTTGCCATCGGCGTCGTCCGTTTCCGGCCCGTAGAGCCGCCCCGCCGCGCCCTCGCGCGTGGTTCCGTCGCGCCTCAAGTAACGCAGGTGCGCGGCGGCCGCTGCAGCGCCCTTTCCGGCCAGCCGCACGATGCGCGACTTGATGACGACGCGGCGTGCACGATAGGCGGCGTGACCGTCGCCGCGCGCAAGCACCCTGCCGACGCCGCTGCCGCGTCCGATCCGGCTACCCGAAAATGCGCGCGAGCGAGCACCCGTAAAGCCTGCTCCGCCGCGCGCGAGATTGGCGGCGGCAAGCACCCGGTGAAGATACTTGCGGGAGCGCCCGCCGCCGCCCGCACGCATGCGCCCCAGCCTCGGCTCGAACTTGTCGTCATCTGGCATCGCGCTGTCCTTGCATGGGCTGCATCCAAGGCTGACATGGCTCCCCACACCGAGCACGAATACCGGTGCCGGCAGAAGCGGCAGAATTGCAGGACTCTGGCACTCTACCGGCACTGACACGAGGCGGCAGGTGCCGCCGTGCAGCACTGAAAACGATGTGCAGACAACCGCTTACGGCACCAGGGGTGCCGTAGCTTTTATCTTGCCTTACGCGCCTTCCACCCCAGAGCCGCCCTACCCGCCTGGTCAGCTGCCCCCGCTCGCCACCCTTGCCTTCCCGCATCTCCGCACTCGCAGGCGGATCGGAGCGACGACAGAACGCAAAGCGCGGATGCCGTGCAGCACCCGCGCTCCGGCCGAGATTTCGGCGTCTCATCGCGCCGCCAGAAGCGTTTGATGCGCCATCGCAGCGCTGGTTAAGGTGCGGCATCCGAGCATTCCGCATGCCTCGCCATCGCCGTCGACAAGCATGATCGCCATGAACCATTCGCCGCCGATCGCCCCGCAAATCGCCACCCGATCGAGCATGAGTTCATCGTCGTCGCCCGCCTCGTACGTGCCGAGCCAACGCTCCCGAACCCGTGCATCCCAGCGAAAATCGACCTCCTCTGCGGCAAGGAACCGCGCCGCCAGAGCCTCGCCCGCACCACGTCCGAACTCGATCTCGAGACCTGCCACCAGTGCTGCCATGACGCCGTCTGGCGCCGTTTCGATCTGCCCAATCATTGTCATGGATTTCTCCCTTCTCGTCACCTTCCCTCTCGTTGAGGACGGTCCTCGCCGGGCGGCTGGCGGCGCGGCTGTCAGGGCTGCCGCCGCGTTCGCGGCGGCACCGCGCAGCGGCGGCGGAGGAGCCGATTTTGCCGCGCCCCGGAAAAACAAACTCGCGCGCGAAGCGCGCACCATCTGCGCGGCAAAATTGGAGGGGCCGCCGGCCTTGCACAGCCGCGCCGGCAGCCGCCATGCTGGGAAGAACCGAAGCGAGCCCCTCCTCCTCTCCACTCGCGCTCTGCGGCCAATTCTTCCCCTGATTGCGGCTCTGGGGTGCGGTTTCACTGGCCATCAAGCGGAACGAACAGCGAGCTGGGCGCAGATGAATCCTTGCGAACTGGGGCCGCGCGAAGGTCGGTCCTTCTCCGTACAGCGAAGAGCGCATCGACACGTTTGGCGCGCTGCGGATCGGCGCCTTGATCGGTGCGATCCGTGACAGTCTTCAGGTAGGTTCGCGTTTCGGCGGGAAGCGGCCGGCCGCTCTCCAGATGGGCCGCATAGCGCGCCGGCCCGGCGTTATAGGCGGCGAACAGTCCGGGATAACCGAAGCGATCGAACATCGCGCGCAGGTACGCCGTGCCCGCAAGAATATTGTCGCGCGGATCATGCGGATCGCGCCCGAGGCCGTGCGCGGCGCGCAGTTCGGTCCAGGTCCCGGGCATGAGCTGCATCAGCCCCATGGCGCCTGCACGGCTGGTGATCGGCCGCCCGTTCTGGTGCGTGCGGCCGCCGCTTTCCGCCCGCATCACGCGCTCGATCCACTCTGCGGGAACGCCAAAGCGCTGCGCAGCTTCCGCGATATACGGCTGCCAGCGGCCTACCGGATCGGCGCGCGCAGGCATGGCAGCGAGGTGCATAGCGAGCAACAGCGCGAGCGTGACTGCGAGGCGGGAGGCCCGCATGCGGCGGCGGATCAGCGAGGCCATAGCAGGCGCGCCGCGCCGACCACGTCGCCCGCTTTCGTCGGCCCGAAATAGCGGCCGTCGAATGAGTCGGCCGTGCCCGGCATCAGCAGGAACAGCTCGTCCGCCGCAAGCGTCGTACAGCCTTCCCACCATGGCAGGACTCGTCCGCGTCCGTCGAAGCGGCGGCGCTCGGCAATCGTCCTTCCGTTGATGCTGATTGCGGGCCCGACGGCGCACACCGTATCGCCGGGACCGGCAGCGATACGCTTCACCAGTGGCACGTTGGCGGGCAAGTATTGCCGGCGCGCGGCGAAAGCGCGAACCGGTTGCGGAACCCAGGCGATCACCATGATGCCCGAGCGGCGCGCGGTCAGCGGGGTCACGTGATAGAGGCCGATCGGAGCGCTGGCGCTGGCATTCCACACGAGCCGAGGGAGCGGCGCGAAGGCGAGCGTGGCGGCGAGGCCGATCGAGGCGGCGGCAGCAAGGAGGAGGGTCGAGCGGCGCCGCCGATCGGTACGCACGGACCGATTGCCAGCCCCAGGTTCTGCGGCGTGCTTGCGAGTTGTTCCCGTCTTCGAGTCACCACCACCGTCATCGGTCGGACGCGAGGCCTCGTGCCCGACTGCGCGGGCGTTCGGTCGATGCAGGCGATCGCGCCAGGCGAACAGCGGGAGATCGCGCCGCTCAACCATTGTCGCCGCCGTGATGCTCACCGCGAGCATGCGCCTTCGACCAGGCTTCGAGGTCGTCGATATGGTAGCGCCAGGTGCGGCCGTGCATCCGGCACAGCGGACCAGTCCCGCGCATGCGCATCTCCTTGAGGGCGGTGCGCGAGAGGCCGAGGTGAAAGGCGGCCTGTTTCGCGGTGAGAAAGGGACAGGTTTCGCGCGCGGCTTGCGCGCGCCTGGCGGTATCATCCATGGCATGTCTCCCGTTCAGACGCGGGTGCCATCGCGCCCGCGGGTTGAGCCGGGTTTGGCCGCCAAGGGTCGCCTTCGGGAGGGTCGAAAACAGACCCCGCACAAAATCGAGCCCCCAAGATGAGGGAAAGCTCCCGCGCCCGAGCCGAGCGCGGGAGCCGCTTCGCTGTCAGTCGGCAGGATTCCAGATGATCGCGAAGGTATCGTCATCGTCCTGGCCGGCGGCGCGGCCGAGGTTGGCGTAGAGCCGGCGCGGCCCGAACTCGGGAGCGGCGAGGCTCAGCGACACGTAATCGTTGCCGGTGGTCTCGCTGCGGCGGTTCCAGGCGGCGCCGATCTCGACGCCCGCGGCCATGACCCGGTAGTCGGGCTGGCGGTCGTGTTCCTTGCGCATGTTGGGCACGATTTCGACCTCAGTGCGGATCGAAAGGGTGCGAAGCTGGCCCTTGAAGCCGTTGCCGCTGCGGGTGACGTAGCCAATTGCAGACATGATGCGTCTCCTTTTCAAGTGCTCGCCCGAACCGTTTCCGGGCGATGGGCAAGCCGTGAGGGACGGTTGCAGCGGCGGACGCGGACCGTCAGGCCGGAGCGCAGCGAAGGACCGGAGCTGTGCGGCTTATTTGAAGCGAAAGCGGGCGCGAGGAGCCCGTGGAACACGGGCGGGGAAATAAGCTGCACAGCGATGGTTGTGCGGGCGCCGCGACCGTCCCAGGTCATGCCCCAAGGAGCCGGAGAGGGGTCGGACGCCGGTTGAAATGACGCCTCTTCTGCACCGGCTCCACCTGTGGTCGCGCAAGAAGTGCGGTGGGATTTTGTGCCTCGTTGGTGCGGCAGAACCGTCATTACAGCGTTCAAGCGAAGGATCAGTCCGCCCATTAGGAGCGGCAAAGGCGATCCGGTTGGCGGGGCCCATCATGGAAACGCGCGCGAGAACCGATGGTCGGCCACTCGATCAAAACGGTGACCTCTGGAGGTCCAGAAAGATCGTCCGCGACCTGCCACCAGAATGTCAGCAATGCGCCCAAAGTCGGCCATTCTGGCCTACCTGTGTGCGGTTGGATGAGCTCCCCGACGAAAGGCCGCAAGTCACCCGATCATGCGGCCTGCATCATTTAGAAGTGCATCCTCGGCAGGCCGGTCATTCGCATTGGATGTCACCCCGATCGATCGCGCGTCCGGCAAGGGCTCCTGCCCCTGCCCCGAGGATCGTCCCGAGGGTTTTCGATTCCCCCGGGGCAATGATGTTGCCCAGGACCCCGCCGGCCAGCGCACCGACGATCGTTCCCTCCGTACCGTCGTCGCGC
>JAPSJS010000037.1 GCA_031178065.1 Altererythrobacter sp. | reverse complement strand
CGCGCGGCGTTCGGCGGCGCGCCGCCGGTGATCGCGGACATGCGCGCGCCGCTGGATGAGGCGCAGACCGCGCTGCTCGATGCGGCGGGCGCGCTGCTCGCGCAGTCGACCGCCGCGCTGGCGCAGGCGGTGCGCGACGCGGCAGCGGGCGCGGCGGAGATCCTGCTGCTCGCTTTCACGCCGACGATCTTCGATCCGGACACGCCCGAGCTCAAGCGCGCCAACCTGCCGCTCGGCTGGGCCTGGCCGGCGTTCGACCGGCTGCAGCTGGAGGATTACGACTGGCTCACCGGCGGCTTCGATGCCCGGCGGCGCGCGGCGCTGGCGGAAGTCGACGCGCGGCTCGGCTATCCGCCCGAGCGGCAGGACTATCTCTCCGGCTTCGTACTCGATGCCGCCGATGCCGAGACATACTGGCGCCGGATCGACCGCGCGCTCGACGAGGCGGCGCAGCGCGGCGTGACCCGCCGCTACGTCTGGGCGCTGCCGCAGGTCGCGCGCGACGGATACACGCGGCTCGTCCCAACGAAGGAGACCCATATGCAGGCATTCGACGACGTGCTCTACCCGCTGGCGCTCGGGCGCGATGCGGCGGTCAGCCCCGAGTTCTCGACCACCGTCGCGGTCACCGCATCGGGGCACGAGCGGCGCGGCTCGCTGTGGTCCGACGCACGGCTGCGGTTCGACGTCGGGCCGGGCATCCGCTCGGAGGCGGAGCTCGGCACGCTGATCGCCTTCTTCCGCGCCCGCCGCGGCGCCGCGCGCAGCTTCCGCCTGTCCGATCCGTTCGACTTCAGCTCGCGCGGGATGACCGGCACTCCGACTCCGCTCGACCAGCGGCTCGGCATCGGCGACGGCGCGCGCGACACCTTCGCGCTGGTCAAGACATACGGCGGGGGCGAGGACCCGCAGGTGCGGCCGATCACCCGCCCGCGGGCGGAAACCGTGCGGGTCAGCATCGATGGCGCCGAGAGCCTCGCCTGGTCGCTCCTGCCCGGCGGAATGATCCGGTTCGACGCGGCGCCGCCTCCCGGGGCGGTGGTGCGCGCCGGGTTCCTGTTCGACGTGCCGGTGCGCTTCGCGCAGGACCGGCTCGACATTTCCGGCGCGACCTTCGCCGCCGGCGAGGCGCCGTCCGTGCCGCTGATCGAAGTGCGGGAGGCGGCATGAGCCGGGTCTTCTTCGCCAGCGAGCTCGAAGGTGTCGCGACCTTCTGGCGCATCCACCGGCGCGACGGGGTGACGCTCGGCTTCACCAGCCACGACCGCGACTTGTGGTTCGACGGCGTGCTCCACCGTGCGGCGCCGGGCATGCTGCCGAGCGCGCTGCGGCGCACGGCCGACTTCTCGCCCGACAGCGCCGAAGTACAGGGCCCGCTGTCGCACGACAGCATCGCCGCCGAGGACCTCGCCGCCGGCCGCTTCGACGAAGCGCGGGTCGAAATCGGCGCGGTCGATTGGGAAACGCTCGAACGTGCGACGCTCTACAACGGTACGATCGGTCGCGTGGCGCAGGACAGCGGGCGGTTCGCGGCCGATCTCCGCTCGGCCAAGGCGGCGCTGGAGGAGGACTTCGTGCCCCGCACCAGCCCGACATGCCGGGCGGAGTTCTGCGGGGCGGGCTGTACCCTCTCCGCCGCACGCTTCACGCACGAAGCGACGGTCGAGGCGGTCGATCCCGATGCGGGCCTGGTCCGCTTCGCTGCGCCGCACTGGGACCTGATGGCAGGCGGACAGGTCCGCTGGATCGACGGGCCGCATGGGGGACAGGCGATGCGGGTTCTCGCCGCATCCGCGCGGGGGCTCGCGCTCGACCGGCCGATCGGCAGCGCGGTGGCCCCCGGCATGCGCGCCTCGCTGCGCGAAGGATGCGACAAGCGGCTGACGACCTGCGCCGGCCGGTTCGGCAACGCGATCAACTTTCAGGGCGAGCCCTACCTGCCGGGCAACGACCTCCTCGCCCGCTATCCGGTGGCATCGTGAGGGGCGCGCGAGGCGAGGCGGTCGCGCAGGCAGCGGAGGCGCTGGTCGGCGCGCCGTTCCGCCTCCACGGGCGCGATGCACGTTGGGGGCTCGACTGCATCGGGCTCGTCGCCGCCGCGCTCGAGAGTGCCGGGCTGCAGGCCGAACCGCCGAGTGGCTACGGCCTGCGCAACCGCGTGATCGGCGATCCCGACCTGCTGGCGCAGCACAGTGCGCTCCGCCCCGTCGAAGGTGCGCCAATGGCGGGGGACGTGCTGCTCGTCCGTCCCGGGGCGGCGCAAGTGCATCTGCTCGTCTGCGGGCCGGGCGGCGGCTTCATCCATGCCCATGCGGGGCTGCGCCGCGTCGTCGCGATGCCCGGGCCGCTGCCATGGCCCGTGCTGCGCCACTGGCGTCCGATCGAGGAGGAAGGATAGATGGCAACTCTGGTACTCGGCGCGGTCGGCACGCTGATCGGCGGACCGGTCGGAGGCGCGCTCGGCGCGCTGGTCGGGCGCGGCGTCGACGGCGCTCTGGCCGGCGGCGGACGGCGCGAAGGCCCGCGGCTGCGCGATCTCGCGATCTCCACATCGAGCTACGGCCAGCCGCTCCCGCGCCATCACGGGCGGATGCGGGTGGCCGGAAGCGTGATCTGGGCCACCGATCTGGTCGAGAACCGCGAGACGAGCGGCGGCGGCAAAGGCAAGCCGAAGACGACCACCTACAGCTATTCGAGCTCGTTCGCCGTCGCGCTGGCCAGCCGCCCGATCGCGGGCGTGGGGCGGATCTGGGCCGACGGCAACCTGCTGCGCGGGGCGGCGGGCGACCTCAAGGTCGGCGGCACCCTGCGCATCTATAAGGGACATGGCGACCAGCGGCCGGATCCGCTGATCGCGGCTGCAGAAGGCAGCGCCTGCCCGGCTTTTCGCAACTGCGCCTATGTCGTGTTCGAGGATCTGGAGCTTGCCGACTTCGGCAACCGCATCCCGGCGCTCAGCTTCGAGGTTCTTGCCGATGCGGATGGATTCGGTCTCGCCGAGCTGATCGAGCCGCTGGTTCCAAGGGCCACCGCACGCGTTCCGTTCGCGGGCCTCGACGGCTTCTCCTACGAAGGCGGCGGCCTGCGCGCCAGCCTGGAGACGATCGGCGCGCTTTTCCCTCTCGCCTGCGATTGCGGCGGAGACGGGCTGGCGATCGCGCCTGAAACAGCGCCGGATCAGCCGGTGATCACGCTCCCGCCGCCGGTCGCCGCATGGGAGGATGAGGACTTCGGCAGACAGGGCGGCGCGCTGCGCGAGCGGGACGGAACGCCGCCCGCCGCTCCCGATGCGCTGCGCTATTACGACGTCGCGCGCGATTTCCAGCCGGGGCTCCAGCGCAGCGAAGGCAGCGCGGTGCACGCAGCGAGCCGCACGCTGGAATTTCCAGGCGCACTCCATCCCGACGCCGCGCGGGCGCTGGTCAGCGCCGCCGGTCGGCGCGCGCACTGGCTGCGCGAGCGACTTGCCTGGCGTGTCGCCGAGCTCGATCCAGCGGTCGCGCCCGGCAACCTCGTCCGCGCGCCCGATGTCGACGGACTCTGGCGCGTCGCGAGTTGGGAGTGGCGCGAGAGCGGCATCGAACTCGATCTCGTGCGGCACGCCCCTGGCGCCGTCGACGCCCCGCCCGGCGAGGCCGGCACCCCCGGTCTCCCGGCGGACACCGCATCCCCCCCGACTCTCCTCCGCGCGTTCGAGCTGCCGTGGGACGGCACCGGCGATCCCTCCACGCCCGCCGTGTTTGCAGCGGCGAGCGCGAGCAGTGCGAACTGGCGCGGCGCGGCGCTCTATGTCGACCGGAATGGCGCACTCGAACCGCTCGGCACGACCGGGCGGACGCGCAGCATCATGGGCGCGCTCGCTGCGCCGCTGCCGCCGTCGCCAGCCCTCGTTCTCGAACGCCAGGCCGTGCTGGCACTCGATCTCGTCGCGGAGGATCTGGCGCTGGCGCCAGCCGACGCCGGAGCGATAGCGGCGGGCGCCAACCGGCTGCTCGTCGGCAGCGAAATCGTCCAGTTTGCGCGCGCGGTGCGCGAAGGCGACCGGCGCTGGCGGCTCGAAGGCCTGCTACGCGGGCGCGGAGGAACCGAAGGGGCCGCGCAGGCGGGTCACGACGCGGGGGCACTTGCCACTCTACTCGATGCGAGTCTGGTGCCGGTCGTGCTCGATCGGCCGAACGGCGCCACGATCGCAGCGATTGGTGCGGCGGATGACGAGCCGGTCGTCGCGCCCGTCGAAAGCGCCGGCGCGACGCGGCGGCCGCTCGCCCCCGTTCACCCGTGCGCGACAATGCTGCCCTTCGGCGTGCTCTCGCTGCGGTGGGTTCGCCGCGCGCGGGGCGGCTGGACCTGGCCCGCAGAGATCGAGCTGCCGCTTGTCGAAGAGGTCGAGCTCTACCGAGTCGGCGTGGGGCCGGTCGAGGCGCCCTTCGCAAGCTGGGAAGTCTCCGAACCCGCGCTGGTCATCGAAGCCGGCAATCTAGCCGCACTCGCTGCAGCCCACCCGGGGGCGGCGATCTGGGTGCGGCAGATCGGCAGCTTCGCCGCGTCCGATCCTTTGCATCTTCACACCCTTGCTTGACCCGTCGCCACAGGAGCCCAGCATCATGTCCCAGCCCCTCACTTTCGAATCCGCGACGCCGCGGTTCGGCCTGCGCCATCTTTTCCCGGCCCAGTCACAGAAAGAATTCATCGTCAACGAATCGCATGCGCTGCTCGACATGCTCCTCCATTGCGCGGTCGAGGGCGAGGCGAACGATCCGCCCGCCGCGCCCGCGGACGGCGAGGTCTGGATCATCGGTCCGGCCCCGACCGGCGACTGGAGCGGGCGCGCGGGTCAGCTCACCGGACGGCAGGCGGGTGCCTGGCTGTTTGCCGCTCCGCACGACGGAATGCGCGTGTACGACAGAGCCGCACGTCAGGTCGCGCTCCACCACGGCGGATGGCTGCGGGCGGACGAGCCGGAGAGCCCCGCCGGCGGGACCACGATCGATGCCGAAGCGCGCGCCGCGATTGATAATCTTATCGAAACTCTCCGCCTCACAGGGATTTTACCTCGCACCGAATGAGGAACCCAAACGGGGGTCGCGCGTTCGGGGTGGCACAGGAGGGTCATTTTCGTTCAAGATTTCGGCCGAAGCATCCCAAAGCGAGGCATTATTGCAACAGTTTCGGGATATTGGCCGCTTGCCTCCCTCTTGGGGAAAAGTTAGAAAACAGAGCACACGGTGGCTCTATTTCGCTGAAAAGGGGAATTATATAATGCGGAAACTCGTCATTGGATTGGCGATGGCCTCTACGGCCCTTGCATCGCCGGCCCTCGCACGTGACGGCCAGTGGTACATCGAAGGCCAAGGTGGCCCGATGATCGTCGAAGATCTCGACTTCGACATCGTCGATGCCGACGGCGATGTCATCGACACCGCCGGCGCCGACATGGACAAAGGCTACGACTTCGGTGGTGTGGTCGGCTACGACTTCGGTGGCTTCCGCCTCGAAGCCGACGCCAGCTATCGCTCCGCGTCGATCGACACGCTGACCACCGAAGGTGATCAGTTCGGCGCCGGCGGCGACGCCAGCGCCCTCGCGTTCATGCTGAACGCGCTGGCCGACTTCGGCGAAGACGATGGCCTGCAAGGCTTCGTCGGTGCCGGTGCCGGTGTTGCGCGCACCAGCCTCGACGCAACGATCGGCGGCATCGACGTGATCGATGATTCGGACACTGGTTTCGCGTGGCAGGCTCTCGCCGGCATTCGCGCACCGCTGACCGACAGCATCGACGTGGGTCTGCGGTACCGCTTCTTCAACGCTGACGATGTCAGCCTTGTCGACGCGGACGGTGGTGATGTCGATACGCGGTTCCGGTCGCACTCGATCCTCGGCACGCTGACGTTCAACTTCGGTGGCGAACCCGCGGCTCCGCCGCCCCCGCCGCCTCCGCCGCCTCCGCCGCCGCCTCCGCCGCCTCCGCCGCCTCCGCCGCCGCCTCCGCCGGTGTGCAACCAGGGCCCGTACATCGTGTTCTTCGAATGGGACAAGTCGGACATCACGCCCGAGGCAGCGACCATTCTCGACAACGCGGTGTCGGCCTACACCAGCTGCGGCACGGCTTCGGTCATGCTCGCCGGTCACACCGACCGGTCGGGTACGCAGACCTACAACATGGGTCTGGCCGAGCGTCGTAACGCATCGGTTCGTTCGTATCTCGGCGGCCGGGGCGTTCCCGACGCGCGGATTTCGAGCGAAGCGTTCGGCGAATCGCAGCCGCGCGTTCCGACCGCCGACGGCGTGCGCGAACTCCAGAACCGCCGGGTGGAAATCACCTACGGTCCGGGTTCGGGCATGTAAGTCTCGCGAAAGCGACGATTTCAAGGAAGGGGCCGGAGCAATCCGGCCCCTTTTTTGTTAAGGCGAGGGTCTTCGCAAGACAGGAGCCTTTCATGATTCGCCTATCTCTTCCCATCGCCCTGACTGCCGTGGCCGCCCTGGCCGCATGTTCTCCCGCTTCGGACACCGCGGAAGACGGCGCCTCAAGCGAGACTCCTTCGAACGAGAACGGAGCGACCCAGACCCCCTCGAGCGAGACGGTCGGATCGGCCTCGCTTGCGCTCGCCGACGGAACGCCTGCCGGAACGGTCGAACTGCTGACCAATGGCGGCAATCTTTCGCTCAGGGTCGCGGTGACGGGAATCCCGGAAGGGACCCACGGCTTCCATCTTCACACGACGGGTGAATGCGCGCCCCCCGACTTCACCTCGGCAGGCGGCCATCTCAATCCCGCCGGCAAGGAGCATGGTCACGAGAACCCGGCCGGGAGCCATCTGGGCGACCTCCCGAACCTCGTCGTCGCTGCCGACGGCACCGCGTCGACCACGGCCGATCTCGGCAGCGAAGACCAGAGCGTGATCGATTCGCTGTTCGATGCCGACGGCACTGCTGTTGTCGTGCACGCGGATGCGGACGACTACCGCACCGATCCCACCGGCAACGCCGGCTCGCGTCTCGCTTGCGGGGTGCTTGAACGCACCTGACGCGGTCTAGCGCAACTCTTCGCCTGCTGCGCGTGCGCGTTCGACCACGGTCGCGCCCGCAGCAGGCACGAGCTTGAGCGCCGCAAGCAGCAGCACGAAGCCGAGCGGAACGGCCACCAGCGTGGACATGATTCCCAGGGTCAGGTCGTCTCCGCTGATCGCGGACACGTAACCGGCCATGAAGGGTCCGATGCCCAGCCCGATCAGCGTGGTCGAAAGGAAGAAGATCGCCGTGGCCAGCCCGCGCATGCGCGGCAGGACGAGCGCCTGGCTGCTCGCTGCCGCGGCCCCGAGCGCCGAGGCCGAAGTCATCTGTGCGAAGAAGCTGGCAATGTAGAAGATCGTAAGGCTCGAGGTGTTGTAGGCCAGCACGAGCGGCGGCACCGAGGATAAGAGCCCGAACATGATCACCCAGACGCGGCCCGTCGGGCGACGTTCGAGCAGGAAGTCCGCCACTCGGCCTCCGCCGATCACGCCGAGAAAACCGGCCACCGCCGATGGCGCACCGAGGAACCAGCCGAGGTCGCTCTTGTCTGCGCCCAGCGCACGTTCCGCATATGGCGCGCCCCAGTAGGCCGCGGAATAGGCGACGAAGGCGACCGTCCCATAGCCGAGCACCACCGTGAGGAACGCAGGCGACCCCCAGGTGAGCCGAAACGTCGGCAGATCGCGCGACTTGAGCGACATCGTCCAACTGAACACCGCGTAGTAGCCGACGCCGAGAAACAACCATTGGTCGGACACGCCGGGGACCAGCGCCGAGGTCGCCGGTACGAGCGACGAGAGCAGCACCACGAGACCTGCGAAGAAGATCGCGCCAACGATATTGGCAGCCAAGGCGGCGTATCCCCGCATCGCCGCGCCGATCAGAGTGAACGGCGGGATCACCTGGACCAGCTCCTCCAGGAACCCGCGGAACGGGTGCGGATCTTCCGGCGTCGGCAATCCGTCCATCGCACCGCGGATCGGCTCGCGCAGCGTCAGGATCCAGAGCGCGAGCAGCAGGCCGGGAATGCCGACCGCAAGAAAGGCGGCCTGCCAGCCGACGAGCCCCAGCGGCCCGCCATCCGGATAGGCCGCGTTCCAGTTCTCGACCACCAATCCGCCGATCAGCAGCGATACGCCGCCGCCGAGGTAGAGGCCCGAGGAATAGATTGCCAGCGCCGTTGCGCGCAGGCGCGCCGGAAACCAGTCCGAGATCAGCGAGTAGGCGGCGGGGCTGGCGGTCGCCTCCCCCACGCCGACGCCTATGCGCGCGACCGTCAGCGTCGTGGCATCGCGGGCGAAGCCCGAGAGCGCGGTCATCGCCGACCAAAGCGCCAGACCGAGGCTCATCAGCCGCAGGCGCTTCCAGCTGTCTGCAAGCCTTCCGAGCGGAATGCCGAACAGCGCGTAGAACACCGCGAAGGCCGTGCCGTAGAGGAAGCCGAGGTAATCGTCCTCCACTCCCAGATCGAGCTTGATGTCGTTCGCGAGGATCGAAAGGATCTGGCGATCGATGAAGTTGAGAACGTAGACGACCACCAGAACGCCGAGCGCGTACCAGCTATATGCCGGTACCGTCTGCCGCGCCCGCTCCGCTTCGGCGGACGCGTGCGACTCGTCAGTCTGGATGTCGTTCATAGCTGATCCCGTCCTCCAACCCCGCTTCTGCGAACCCCTTTTGACGCAAGCGGCAGCTGTCGCATACCCCGCACGCGCGGCCGGTCGGACCAGGCGCGTAGCATGACCAGCTCAGCCCGGTGTCCAGCCCCAGCCGGTGCGCCTCGGCCGCGATCCCGGCCTTGCTCATGTGCTGTAGCGGCGCGTTGATCGCGATCGCACGCCCTTCGACACCGGCCTTGGTCCCGAGCCGCGCCATCTCCTCGAACGCGGCGATGAACTCCGGCCGGCAATCGGGATACCCCGAATAGTCGAGCGCGTTGACGCCGATGAAGATATCGCGCGCGTCCGCTGCTTCGGCATACGCCAGGGTGAGCGAAAGGAACACGATGTTGCGGGCAGGGACGTAAGTGACGGGAATGTCCTCCCCCACGCCGCCGGTCGGCACGTCGATATCGTCGGTCAGCGCGGAACCGCCGAAGACTGTGAGATCGAGCGGAAGGACGACATGCCGCACGCAACCGAGCATGGCCGCGATGTTCCTCGCTGCCTCGATCTCCACCCGATGACGCTGGCCGTAGTCGATCGTCAGGGCATGCAGGGCGAAGCCGCGCTCGCGCGCAAGGGCGGCGGATACCATCGAGTCGAGCCCGCCGGATAGCAGCACAACTGCCGCATCGCGCCGATTGTCCGCATTCGATCCCATTTTTCCGGGCTAGGGAGAAAACCCGGGCGGAGCAACGGAAAGCATCGCCGTCGCCGCTCGCGTCAGCGGCAGGTCCCGGTCCGGCGCGCCTCGGCAGTGAACTGGAACGGGAGGCCGCCGGCGATTCCCTGGCTTTCCACTTGCGCCAGGGAGCCGGTTTCCCGGCGAATGCTGGTTCGCCCGTAATTGGCGCCACGGCAGGTATACTGGACGGTCACTTCGTCGCGCCCGTCCTCGATCACGTAGCGCGAGCACTTGCTGCTCTGATGGCGCAACTGGATCAGTTCACGCCCGTTCTTGACGCAGATCTGCTGCGCCGGGCTGCCGTCGCGGAAGCGCAACTGCCACTGCCCCGGTTCGAGTCTGTCGAGCATGGACAGGCTCGGCGATTGCGCAGCGGCGGAAATGCCGGCTGCGAGCCCCGCGACTATCGCAACCGACCGAAGTGCAGCGACGGACGACTTGAGCATTGATCGATCTCCAGACAACACGCCTGATAGTTAAATATGTATCATGATCGTGACGGCAAGTCGTTGCACGAATGCGACAGTCTGTTCAGGCTTCGATTTCGAACACTTTCGAACAGAACGCGCAGTCGACCAGGATCTTTCCGCTTTCATCACGCATGTCCGCCCGGTCCTCCTCAGGAAAGCGGCCGATGATCTGTGCGTAGTGCTCGGCCGAGCAGCGGCATCCCCGCATGATCGATGCGCCGGGCTGGACGCGCACTTCCTCTTCCTCGTGAAACAGCCGCCACACCAGAGCGTCGAGCGAAAGCGCGGGATCGACGAGCTCTTCGTGCCGTGTGCTTCCGGCGAGTGCGACCACGTGCTCCCATTCGGGATGATCCATCCGCGCATGAAGCCGCTCCCGGCCCTCTTCGCCGTCGGGCAGGTGCTGAACGAGCAAGCCCCCGGCAGTGCAGCCGTCCTCCCCGGCGCGCGCGGCGACGCGGATCAGCGTAGGAATCTGCTCCGACTGCACGAAGTAAGTCTCGCAGGCTTCGGCCAATGTCTCGCCTTCGAGCGGGACAATACCCTGATAGCGTCCCTCGCCGCCTGCCATGTCGAAGGTGATCGCGAGATATCCCTTCCCGAAAAGTGCAAAGAGCGAGGGATTGGCGCCAAGTGCGGTTAACCGCTCACGGTCGAAATCCACATATCCGCGGAGCTGCCCGTTGCGGTAATCGCACACCAGCAACCGCACGACGCCGCCTTCGGTCTGCGCCTGCATGGTCAACTGGCCGCTCTCATCCTTGAGCAACCCGCCGATCAGCGTCGCGAGCACGAGCGCTTCCGAAAGCAGGTGGGTGATGGCGGGCGGATAATCGTGCGCCGCGAGAATCTCGTCGATCGCGCGGTCGAGCCGCACTGCCTTGCCGCGCGCGTTGCGCGCTGGAATTGTGAAGCCCAACAGCTTGTCGGAAAAGGTCTCGGTCTGGTCCGTCATGCCGCGCATATGGGCAGAGAGTCAGCGAAAATAAGGCGTGGGCGCGCTCAAAGCTTTCCGAAGCACCAGAGCAGGACCGACTTCTGCGCGTGAATGCGGTTCTCCGCCTCGTCGAATACGACCGATTGCGGGCCTTCGAACACACCCTCGCTCACTTCCTCGCCTACATGCGCGGGCAGGCAGTGGAGGAAGCGCGCATCGGGCTTGGCACGTGCCATCAGCGCCTCGTCGACCTGGAACGGCGCCATTGCCGCCAGCTTCGCCTCGGCATGCTCCTGCCCCATCGACACCCAGGTGTCGGTGACGAGGATGTCGGCGCCCTCGGCGGCTTCGGCCGCGTCGTTCGTCAACAGGATCTGCGCTCCGTTCGCCCGCGCCGCTTCCACGAATTCGGCGTCGGGCTCGTAACCGGTCGGAGTGGCGACGCGGACGTTGAACTTGAACAGCCCGGCCGCCTCGAGGATCGAGTGCAGCACGTTGTTGCCGTCGCCGAACCAGGCGAGCTCGAGCCCGGGCAGCGGCTTGCCGTGTTCGATTACGGTGAGGAGATCGGCGACGATCTGGCACGGATGCGACCGATCGGTCAGGCCGTTGATCACCGGCACGCTGGCATGGCGCGCCATCTCTTCCGCCTTCGCGTGCTCGTCGGTGCGGATCATGATCGCGTCGGCCATGCGGCTGAGCACGCGCGCGGTGTCCGCGACAGATTCGCCGCGGCCGAGCTGGCTGGAGGCGGAATCGAGCACCAGCGCCGAGCCGCCGAGCTGGCGCATGGCGATATCGAAGCTGACCCGGGTACGGGTCGAGTTCTTCTCGAACACCATCGCCAACACATGCCCGGCGAGCGGAGCGTCGGCATCCGCCTTGCCCCGGGACCACTCGCGGCGCGCCGCCTTGCGCTGCTGCGCGTCGTCGATCATCGCGGCCAGCGCGTCGGTCCCAGCGTCGGAGAGGTCGAGGAAGTGGCGAACTGCCATCAGGCGGCCTCGGGGATCACGTAGTCGGCAGCGCCAGCGGAGAGCTTGTCAAAGAACTCCTCGATCTCGGCATCGCCGATCACCAGCGGCGGCAAGACACGCAGGGTGTTGTCGCCCGCGGCCACCGTCAGCAACTGGTGGTTGTCGCGCAAGTGGACGAAGAACGGGCGGCTTTCGACCTTCATCTTGAGGCCGAGCATCAGACCCTTGCCGCGCACGAGCTCGAACAAGTCGGGATAGTTGCCGATAAACTGCTCGAGCCGGGTGCGGATGCGCTCGCCCTTCTCGGTGACTTCGGCGAGAAATTCGTCGTTCGCGACCGCGTCCATCACCGCCATGCCCGCCGCCATCGCCAGCGGATTGCCGCCGTAAGTGGAACCATGCGTGCCGAAGCCCATACCGCGCGCGGCCTTCTCGGTCGCGAGACAGGCACCAAACGGGAAGCCGCCGCCAAGCCCCTTGGCCGAGGCGAGGATGTCGGGCTCGATCCCGTAATGCTCGTGCGCGTAGAACTTGCCCGTGCGCGCGACGCCGCACTGGACCTCGTCGAGCACCAGCATCAGGTCGTGCTCGTCGGCCAGGGCTCGCAGCCCCTTCATGAACGCGTCCGAGGCAGGGCGAATGCCCCCCTCGCCCTGGATCGGCTCGACCAGGAAGCCGGCGGTGTCAGGACCGATCGCCGCTTTCGCGCCCTCGAGATCGTCGAATTCGACGTATCTGAACCCGCCGAGCAGGGGCATGAAGCCCTTGTGCATCTTCTCCTGATTGGAGGCGCTGATGGTCGCCATCGTCCGCCCGTGGAAGGCGCTGGTGAAGGTGATCAGTTCGTGACGGTTTTCGTTGCCTGCCGCCTGATGGTAGGCCCGTGCGGTCTTGATCGCGCATTCGACCGCTTCCGCGCCCGAGTTGGTGAAGAACACCGTGTCGGCGAAGGTCTTGTCCACCAGCCGCTGCGCCAGCGCCTCACCCTGCGGGCTGCCATAGAGGTTGGAGACGTGCATCAGCGTCGCGGCCTGGCGCTGGATGGCGCCGATCAGACCTTCGTGGCTATGGCCGAGCAAGTTGACCGCGATGCCGCTCGCGAAATCGAGATAGCGCGTGCCGTCCTCGTCGATCAGATGGCAGTGATCGCCACGCACCGGGCGCACACCGCAGCGCGGATAGACGGGCATGAGCGGGGTGATCGACATCGGCAGAATCCTTCGAATCGGGATCGGGAAACGACAAATGGCGGCCCCGGAGAGCCGCCATTCGCACCGTCTAGATTTTCGCCGTCGCCCGGTCAAACACCGGGCGGGAAGCGGGCACGTCAGCCCTGGACGGGCACCAGGTTGACTGCCGAGTGCTTGCCTCGTCGGTCGACCTCGAGATCGAACTCGTAGCGCTCGCCCTCGTTGATGGCGGTCAGCCCGGAACGCTCAACTGCGCTGATGTGGACGAACGCGTCGGGCTGCCCATCATCGCGAACGAGAAAGCCGAAGCCCTTCATCGCGTTGAAGAACTTAACCGTACCGGTCGCCTTCTCTCCGGTCAGTTCGCGCTGCGGGGCGCCGCCGCTGCGATCGCCGCCGCGATCCTCGCGGTCACCGCTGCGCGCCTGCACCGGCACGACGTCGCCGACGATCTGCAGATCTTGCGCCGAAATCTTGCCGCCGCGATCGACCAGGTTGAATTCGAGTTCCTGCCCCTCGCCGAGACCTTCGAGGCCGGCGCGCTCGACTGCGCTGATATGGACGAACACGTCCTCACCGCCGCCTTCCTGCTGGATGAAGCCGAAACCCTTCTGTCCATTGAAGAACTTGACCGTGCCCTTGCCGGTGCCGACGACCTGCGCCGGCATGCGGCTGAAACCGCCGCCTCCGGCACCGCCACCGCCGCTTCCGCGCGGTCCGCCACGGTCGCCGCCGAAACGGCCACCGCCGCCTCCGCCGCCGCTGCCACCGCCGAAACGATCGCCACCGCCACCGAAGCGGTCACCGCCGCCGAACCGGTCGCCGCCGAAACCGCCCTGTCCGAACTCTCCGCCAGGTCCACCGAAAGGATCGAACCCGTCTTCACCGAAACCATCGCGCTTGTCGCGTCCGCGACCCCGGCGGCCTCTATCGTAACCCATAGTTCAACACGTACCTTCGCACCGCCCCCGAACTCTCCCATGCCTACCGGACGGACGGGCCCCGGCAAGGTCACGTCGGTGGCCAACCACGCGAAAAGCGCTGGATCCCCACCTGCCAAACGCCAACCATAGCGCAGAAAGTATGCCCACGCGAATGATTTAACAGCTTCGCCCACCTTGGCGCGGAATTGTGACATTTTGGCATTGCGTCTCGCGCGTGCACGGACGCTTGCCTGCGACTCGCGCTTGCGGCATCAGGCGCGCATGGACATCGTCGCACTCCTTTCCGACCCGGCCGCATGGGCCGCGCTGCTCACGCTGATCGCGCTCGAGGTCGTCCTCGGCGTCGACAATCTGATCTTCATCGCGATCCTGTCGAACAAGCTGCCCGAACACCAGCAGCAGCGCGCGCGTCGCATCGGCCTCGCACTCGCGCTCGTCATGCGGATCGGTCTGCTGATGCTGATCGGCTGGATCGTGACGCTGCAGACGCCGCTGTTCGACCTTGGGCTGGAGGGCACGCCCAACCAGTATGGCGAGCCGAGCTTCGAGACCGCGTTTTCCGGCCGCGATCTGATCCTGCTCATCGGCGGGCTCTTCCTGCTGTGGAAGGCGACCAAGGAAATCCACCACTCGATGGAGCCCGCCGATCCTTCGGGCGACCTGCTCGACAAGACCCCCGGTATCGCGGCCGCGGCAACCGCCACGTTCGGTGCGGTGATCGCGCAGATCGTCGCGATCGACATCGTCTTCTCGGTCGATTCGATCCTCACCGCGGTGGGCATGACCGACGACATTCCGATCATGGTAACCGCCGTCGTCATCACCGTCGGCATCATGATGATCGCCGCCGATCCGCTCGCCCGTTTCATCGAGAAGAACCCCACGCTGGTAATGCTCGCGCTGGCCTTCCTGGTGATGATCGGACTGGTGCTGATCGCCGACGGCTTCGGCTTTCACGTTCCAAAGGGCTACATCTACGCCGCGATGGCATTCTCGGTCGGCGTCGAGCTGCTTAACATGGTGCAGCGCAACCGGCGCGCCAGAGCCGCACGGGAGACCTCGCAATGAGCGACTTCCGCACGCTGAGCGACACGGTTCTCGCGAGCCCGCAGATCGAACTCGGCGACATCGCAGCGGCCCATGCCGAAGGCGTGACCCTGATCGTGAACAATCGCCCAGAGGGCGAAGCCGAGGACCAGACGCCCGGCGCAGAGATCGAAGCGGCGGCGCGCAGCGCCGGGCTCGATTACGTGGCCATTCCCATCGGCGGCTCGGGCTTCGGCGAACCGCAGGTCGACGCGATGGCCGACGCGCTTGCACGCGCCGAGGGCAAGGTGCTCGCCTATTGCCGGTCGGGCACGCGCTCGACACTGCTCTGGGCGCTCGCGCAGGCGCATGGCGGCGGCGACCCCGAAGAGATCGCCGCCGCCGCCGCCGCCGCGGGCTACGATGTCGCGCCGGTGCGGCCGGCGATCGACATGCTCGCAGCCCGCGCGCGCGGCTGATCACTTGCGGAAATCGAGCGGCGGATCGCGGTCGCCAAGCAGCGAGCGGTATTCGTAGCCTTCCCCGCGCGCGGCATCGAATTCGGCGCGGGCCTGCGTGCGCAGTTCGGGGTTCGTGTAGAGCTCGATCGCGGCCAGCGTCATCGCCTTCGCCGCCACTTGAGTGCCCTTGAAGCCGATCGTGGTGCCGCTAGCTGCCGCCGACTGCCAGCTATGGGCCGAGGTGCCGGGAACCCATGTCGCCGTGCGCAGGCCGACGGTTGGCGTCGCCCACGACACGTCGCCCACGTCGGTCGAACCGTAGCCGAGCGACGTCTCGTAGGGCTGCACCTCGGCCGCGCCGGTCAAAGGCTTAGCCGCATCGCCCAGGCTAATGGAAAGCTGCTCGGCCCAGGCCCGCTCTTCCGCCGTATATTCCACGCCGCCGACCCGCCGCAGCTTGGCGTCCATCATTTTCGCCAGCGTCTCGTTCACCAGCAGCGGGTTGTTGCCGTGGATGATCTCCCATTCCACTTCGGTTCCGGTGCCCAGGGCAGCGCCCGTCGCCGCGGCTTCCAGCCGCTTCCACATCGCCTCGACCTCGGCAGTGTCCGAATGGCGCACGTAGTAGAACACTTCGGCGAAGTCCGGGATCACGTTCGGCGCGGTCCCGCCTTCGGTGATGACGTAGTGGATGCGCGAATCCATCGTTGTGTGCTCGCGCATCATGTTGACCATCATGTTCATCGCTTCGACCCCGTCGAGCGCCGAACGACCCTGTTCCGGTGCGCCGGCAGCATGCGCGGAGCGTCCGCGGAAGCGGAACTTGGCCGAACGGTTGGCGAGGCTGGTCTGCGCCGCGGCGCTGTTCTCGTCGTCCGCATGCCAATGGATGGCGACGTCCACATCGCCGAACAGGCCCGCGCGAGTCATGTAGACTTTGCCGGATCCACCTTCCTCGGCGGGGGTGCCGTAGAACCGGATGCGGCCGGGCGTACCGGTCGTCTCGAGCCACTGCTTCACCGCAATGGCCGCAGTCAGCGACCCGGCGCCGAACAGGTTGTGCCCGCAGGCGTGTGCGGCATGCTTGTCCGCCACGGCCTCGCGCAGCGGCGAAGCGGACTGGCTGAGGCCCGGCAAGGCATCGAACTCGCCCAGAATGGCGATCACTGGGCCTTCGCTGCCGTATTCTGCGACAAAGGCCGTCGGGATTCCGGCAACACCTTCCTGCACCGTGAAGCCGTTGGCCTCGAGCTCGGACTGGAGCAGCGCGCTCGACTTCGTTTCCTGATAGCCGACCTCCGCCCATTCCCAGAGCTGACGCGCGACCCGTTCGGTGCGGTCGTACTGCGCGTCGACCGCTTCCACGGCATCGAACGTCTGCGCGAAGGCGGGCTGCGCCACCAGCGCGGCGGCGGCAAGCAGAAACGCGGCTTTCCTCATTGATCTCTCCCTCTGTCGAAGCGGGTCTAAAGCGCGCCTGCCGATTTGCAAATGTGGAGCGCTCGACACGCCCGCCAGTGCATGGCAGATCGCGGGCGATGGACTTCGACCTCCTTCTGCGCCTCGGCGGCTCGCTTCTCGCGATCTTCGCGTTAGCCGGGCTTGCGTGGAAGCTCCGCCTCGGCGGCGACTTGCGGATCCGCGACGAGACGCACGCGCGCGAACTGGCGGAAGAGGCGGTGTACGGGTTCGAGGCGGTCGATGTCGCGATCGACCGCGCGGGCCATGCCGCCCTGCTGCGCGATGCTGACGGCCGCATCCTGCTGCTGCGCCGCCACGGCGCCCACTTCGCGGCACGGATGCTGACCGGCCATTCCCACGCCCGGCTTGATCGCCACCAGCTTATCGTCGGCACGGCGGAGACGCGCTTCGGCGAGGTCACACTCGACCTCGGCCCCCAGGCGCAGTATTGGGCAGCAAGCCTCAGGAGGCTGTGACCCGGTCCATTATGCCCGATTTTTCGCCCGTCGATTACGCTATCCCGGCCTTCGTGCTGCTCGTCCTCGCCGAGATGCTGTGGGCGTGGAAGCGGCGGCCGGAGGCTTACGAGCCGAAAGACACCCTCACGAGCCTCGCCTTCGGGCTCGGCAGCACGGTCGCGGGCGTCGTGTTCGGCGGGTTCGCCCTGCTCGTCTTCCTCGCGGCCTACGAATACCGCCTGTTCGACATCGGCTGGACTTGGTGGGCCTGGATCGCCTGCTTCGTGCTCGACGATCTCGCCTACTACTGGGTTCACCGCGCGGGGCACCGCGTGCGCTGGTTCTGGGCCAGCCACGTCAACCATCATTCGAGCCAGCACTACAACCTCAGCACTGCGCTGCGGCAGAGCTGGACCGGCGCCTTCACGCTCGGCTTCGCATTCAAGATGCCGCTGGTGCTGGTCGGCTTTCACCCGGCGATGATCGCGATCTGTGCGGGGTTCAACCTGATCTACCAGTTCTGGATCCATACCGAGGCGATCGGCAGGATGCCGCGCTGGTTCGAGGCGGTGATGAACACGCCGAGCCACCACCGGGTCCACCATGCGACCAACCCGCGCTACCTCGACCGCAACTACGCCGGCGTGTTCATCGTGTGGGATCGGATGTTTGGCACGTTCGAGCCGGAGAACGATCAGGAACGGATCCGCTACGGCATCGTCAAGCAGCTCGGCTCATTCAACCTGCTGTGGTCGGTGTTCCACGAATGGGTCGGCATGCTGCAGGACATCTGGCGCGCGCCGTGGCGGCACAAGCTGTCCTACCTCCTGCGCGAGCCGGGCTGGTCGCATGACGGTAGCCGCGAGACGAGCGACATGATCCGCGCGCGCTGGCGCCAGCGGCACGGCGGCGAACAAAAGGTTCCAAACGAAAACCCGATTGCCGCGGAGGGCCAGCCTGCCTAACCATCCTCCCCGGGGAGGATGGAACATGGCGGAATTCGACGTGATCGTGATCGGCGGCGGCAGCTCGGGAAGCGCAGTCGCCGGACGGCTGGCGGAGGACGGCAGGCGCAAGGTCTGCCTGCTCGAAGCCGGCGGGACGAACGACAACTTCCTGGTCAAGACGCCGGGCTTCATGCCGTTCCTGCCCAAGGCCGCGAACTACCGCTACGAAACGGTGCCGCAGAAGGGGCTGAACGGCCGGACCGGCTATCAGCCGCGCGGCCGGGGGCTCGGCGGGTCGAGCGCGATCAACGCGATGATCTACATCCGCGGCCACGCGTGGGACTACGACAACTGGGCAGCGCTCGGCTGCACCGGATGGGCTTACGGGGACGTCCTGCCCTGGTTCAAGCGCGCCGAGGGCAACGTGCGCGGCGCGGACGAATTCCACGGCGGCGATGGACCGCTGTGCGTCTCCGACCAGAAGTGGCCCAATCCCGGCAGCATGGCCTTCGTCGAGAGCGCGGCCGCGCTACAACTGCAGGCGAACCACGACTTCAATGGGGCGAAACAGGAAGGCTTCGGGTTCTATCAGGTAACGCAGAAGGGCGGCGAGCGCTGGTCGGCGGCGCGTGCCTATGTCGAACCGCTGCGCGGCCGCGCGAACCTGGCGGTGATGACGGGAACGCTGGTCGAGCGGATCGTGGTCGAGGATGGCCGCGCAGCCGGCGTCACCATCCGGCGCGGCGCCAAGCGCGAGACGTTGCACGCGCGGGGCGGCGTCGTTCTCTCGGCTGGCGCGTTCAACAGTCCGCAGATCCTGATGCTCTCGGGCATCGGCCCCGCCGGACACTTGCGGGAGCAAGGGATCGAGGTCGTGCTGGATCGACCCGCAGTGGGCAGCGATCTGCAGGACCATGTCGACTACGTCTCGAGCTGGGAGACCGAGAGCCGCGACTTCATTGGTGACAGCCTCGCCGGCACATGGCGCATGCTGAAGGCGATCGCCGAGCACCGCCGTCGCAGGACCGGCACGATGACCACACCCTATGCCGAAGCAGGCGGGTTCTGGCGCGTCATGCCCGATTCCCCAGCGCCCGATGTGCAATGGCACTTCGTGCCAGCCATGCTCGAGGATCACGGACGGATGAAGGTGAAAGGCCACGGCTTCTCGCTCCACGCTTGCGTGCTGCGACCCGAGAGCCGCGGAACGGTGCGGCTCGCCTCGGCCGACGCGGCCGCGGCGCCGGTGATCGATCCGAACTTCCTTGCCGACGAACGCGACATGGCCGTGCTGCGCGCCGGCGTGCGGCTGTCGCACCGGATCGTCGAGGCGCCGCCGATGAGCGGATACCGCCCGAAGGACCGCTACCCGATCGATCTCGCCGACGACCAAGCCCTCGACGAGCTGATCCGCAACCGTGCGGACACCGTCTACCACCCGGTCGGCACCTGCCGCATGGGCGTGGACGAGGATGCGGTGGTCGATCCCACGCTCAAGGCACGCGGGGTGGACGGGCTGTGGGTCGCCGACGCCTCGATCATGCCGCGCCTGATCGGCGGCAACACCAATGCCCCGAGCATCATGATCGGCGAGCGCTGCGCGGATTTCGTGAAGAACAGCTTGGTTTGAAGATCCTCCCCACTTCCCGTGAGCCAACTCGGGATGATGACATGTCCCGGTCCGCCGCAGGTGGACCGCAAGGGCGACCGCCCGCCCGGAGCGCTCCGCGCAGAGGATAGCCAAGCGCGCGGACGCGCGCGCCGGCGCTTGAGGAAAAAAGGGGGCCGGAGCGCTTTGGCTCCGGCCCGTAAAGGCGGTGTTCGCAGGAGGAACACTGGCAGGCGGACCGGGGATGGAGAGGGAACCCCGGCCCGCCAAACTCATCTGTCAGTTGTAGGCGCGCTCCCCGTGTTCGGAGATGTCGAGGCCATCCACTTCGACCTCTTCGGAGACCCTGAGGCCCATCAGCGCCTTGACGATCATGCCGGCCACCAGCGTGCCGACGCCGGCCCAGACGATCGTGACGAACACGCTGAACACCTGAACGCCAAGCTGCGCGCCGAGCGCGGTGGAGCCGTCGCCGGGGCCGCCGAGGAAGGGCTGGTAAACCACCGCCGTACCGATCGCGCCGACGATGCCGCCCACGCCGTGAATCCCGAAGGCGTCGAGCGAGTCGTCGTATCCGAACTTCGCCTTCATCTTCGCCACCGCGAAGTAGCACACGGTCGAGGAGAGAATGCCGAGCAGGATTGCGCCGAACGGGCCCGAGTTGCCTGCCGCCGGGGTCACCGCGACGAGGCCTGCGATCACGCCCGAGCAGAAGCCGAGCGCCGATCCCTTGTGACCCGCGAGCCGCTCGATCACCATCCAGGCCAGCGCCGCAGCCGCCGTGGCGACGAAGGTGTTGATCATCGCCAGACCTGCCGAGCCGTCGGCTTCCAGCGCGGAGCCGGCGTTGAACCCGAACCAGCCGACCCACAGCAAGCCGGTGCCGACCATCGTCAGCGTCATCGAGTGCGGCGGCATCGGTTCGGCCGGATAGCCGCGGCGCCGGCCGAGGAGATAGGCGAGCACCAGGCCCGATACGCCGGCATTGATGTGCACCACCGTACCGCCGGCGAAGTCGAGCGCGCCGTCTTCGAACAGCAGCCCGCCGCCTGCCCAGACCATGTGTGCGATCGGGAAGTAGACGATCGTCAGCCAGATCGGCACGAAGGCCATGAGGGCGGAGAACTTGAGGCGCTCGGCCGTGGCGCCGAGGATCAGCGCGGCGGTGATCGCCGCGAACGTCATCTGGAAGCTGATGAAGACGTACTTGCTGATGACTTCATCGGTGAAGGTCGCCGCAGTGCTGCTCGCGTCGGTTCCGGCGAGGAAGTAGCTGCCCCCGCTGACGAACAGGCCGAGGGCACCCTCGTATGTCGTGTCGCCGAAGGCGAGCGAATAGCCCCACATGACCCAGATCAGCATCGCGAGGGCGGCGGTCGCGCCGACCTGCGTCATCGTCGAGAGCATGTTCTTCTGCCGCGTGAGCCCGCCGTAGAACAGCGCGAGACCCGGCAGGATCATCATCAGGACGAGGACCGTCGCGGTCATCATCCAGGCGTTGTTGCCGGGGTTGGGCACGGCGGCCGCGTCCTGCGCGAGTGCGGGCGCGGCGGCGAACAGCGCGGTGCCGAGCGCGCCCGCACCGCAAAGCATCTTGCGGATCATCGTCTGGTCCCTCTTGTCTCTTGCCGCACTCACAGCGCGGTATCCCCGGTTTCGCCGGTGCGGATGCGGGTCGCCTCGGCAAGGTCGAAGACGAAAATCTTGCCGTCACCGATGCTCTTGGTGCTCGCCGTCTGCGTGATCGTTTCGACCACTTGCGGCGCGAGGTCGTCGCTGGCGGCGATCTCGATTTTCACCTTGGGCAGCATGTTGGTCGAGTACTCGGCCCCGCGGTAGATTTCCGTCTGGCCCTTCTGCCGCCCGAAGCCCTTGACCTCGGATACGGTCATACCGGCCACGCCGATTGCGCCGAGCGCCTCGCGCACTTCGTCGAGCTTGAACGGCTTGATGATGGCGATGATGAATTTCATCGATCCCCCCTGGCTGTGCGCCGGAACACCCCGGCTCCGCAAAAGCAGCAAAAGCCGTGCCAGTTGGGAATTTTGCTGTATTCACAAGCCGAACTGCGCAACTCCGTTGCGTTTAGAACTACTGTCCTGCCTGATATTTAAGCGATGCCTATTATTTGCTCATCCCGAGCATGGCCCACACCGGCAAGTGGTCTGAGGCCTGCACCGCCAGCGCGCTGTGGTGAACCGCAGTCGCGTGCACGTCCCATTCGCCCGAGGCGATGATCCGGTCGAGCCTCGCCACCGGCTGGCGGCTGGGAAAGCTGCGGCCCGGATCGAGCAATTGCCAGCCGGCACCGAACTCGCGCATGGCCCCGCCGCGGGTACCCCACTGGTTGAAATCGCCCAGCACGACGGTCGGGCAGCCGGTCTCGCACTCTCCATGATGCGCGAGAATGGCCTTGATCTGGTCGCGCCGCCTGAGACCAGAGAGATCGAGATGCGCCCCGATAACCCGCAGGCGGCGCCCGCCGCATTCGACGTCGGCACGGACCGCACCGCGTGGCTCGAGCGTCGGCAGGTCGAGCGGCTCGGCCTCGATCACCTCGTATTCGTGCCGCACGAGGATCGCGTTGCCATGCCAGCCGAGGCTGCGCGGCCGCCGCGCGAGCTGGACCGGCTTCCACGGCGTGTCGTCGAGCGCCGCACGCGACAGCACGCTCGCCCGCTCGCCGATCCGGCGGTCGACCTCCTGCAAGGCAATGACGTCGGCGTCGATCTCGCGCAGCACGGAAATGATCCGGTCGGGATCGCGCCGCCGGTCGATGCCGACCGCCTTGTGGATGTTGTAGCTGGCAAATGTGAGCTGCACGCGAAAGGAAACGCGATCTAGCGCTGATCGGTGCCGGGTGCGCCGCACGGTCGCTCGCGGCGCGGCATGTCTGCAGGATCGCCCATCACCGGCCTTCTAGGGCGCATGATCCGGCCTGTCACCGCTCCTTGGTGGCGGAGAAGGTCAGGTCCGGGTTCTTTTCCTGCTGGTAACCGACGTCCCATGGGCTCTTGGCCATGAACACGAGGTCGCCGTCGCGATCGCGCGCGAGGTTCGGGCGGTTGAAGCTCTCGAACTCGCCCAGCGCCTTTGCATCGCCCTTGAGCCAGCGCGCCGTTGCGAAGGGCGCGGCTTCGAGATTGGCCTCGACCTTGTATTCCGCCTCCAGCCGGCTGACGAGCACGTCGAGCTGGAGCTGACCCACGACGCCGACGATCCACTGCGCGCCGATCTCGGGGTAGAAGACCTGGATCACGCCCTCTTCGGACAAGTCGTCGAGCGCCTTGCGAAGCTGCTTGGTCTTGGTCGGGTCCTTGAGCACCACGCGCCGCAGGATCTCCGGCGCGAAGTTGGGCAGGCCGGTGAAGCGGATCTGGTTCTTCTCGCTCAACGTGTCGCCGACGCGGAGCGTGCCGTGGTTGGGAATGCCGATGATGTCGCCCGCTTCCGCCGTGTCGGCGAGCTCGCGGTCCTGCGCGAAGAACAGGATCGGCGAGTGGATCGCGATCGGCTTGCCCAGCCCGCTCGGCGTCAGCTTCATGCCCCGTTTGAACGTGCCCGAGACCTGCCGCATGAAGGCGATGCGGTCGCGGTGGTTCGGGTCCATGTTGGCCTGGACCTTGAAGATGAAGCCGGTGACCTCGTCCCGCTCCGGGCTCACCTGCTCCTCGCCCGCGGGCTGCGGGCGCGGCGGCGGCGCGTGGGTCGCGATCGCCTCGATCAGTTCGGTCACGCCGAAGTTCTTGAGCGCGCTTCCGAAGTAGACCGGCGTGAGATCGCCGTTGCGGTAGGCTTCGAGGTCGAACTCGGGATAGCCGATCCGTGCCAGCTCGGCCTCCTCGGCCACGTCCTCGGGCAGCACGGCATCGGCTTCGCGCGTGCCCTGGAACTCCTTGCTCGGCCCTTCCGGCCGGCTGACTTCTCCGGAAGCGAAGTCGAGGATGCCCTGGAATGTGCCGCCCATGCCGACCGGCCAGCCTTGCGGCGACACGTCGAGCGCCAGCGTGTCGGCCACTTCGTCGAGCAGCTCGAAGCCGCTCTTTCCCTCGCGGTCGACCTTGTTCACGAACGTGATGATCGGCACCGAACGCAGGCGGCAGACCTCGAACAGCTTGCGCGTCTGCGGCTCGATCCCCTTGGCCGCGTCGATCACCATGATCGCCGAGTCGACGGCGGTCAGCGTGCGGTAGGTATCTTCCGAGAAGTCCTCGTGCCCGGGCGTGTCGAGCAGGTTGAAGGTAATCCCCTCCCTCTCGAAGGTCATGACCGAGCTGGTCACCGAAATCCCGCGCTGCTGCTCGATCTTCATCCAGTCCGATCGTGCCCGCCGCGCCTGCCCCCGCGCCTTGACCTCTCCCGCGAGATGGATCGCGCCGCCCTGAAGCAGCAGCTTCTCGGTCAGCGTGGTCTTGCCCGCGTCGGGGTGGGAGATGATAGCGAAGGTGCGGCGGTTGGACATGGGCCGCGCGCGTAGCCGGGCAGCGCGCCTTCGTCCACTCGCTAGAGAAGTGCCGATACGGCGCAAACCCGCCCTGCGCGGCTTAACCGGTCCGAAACCGCCCTATGCTATCTGGCCCGAGGGTCGGATTGGGGAATCGGATCATGCGCATGAAATCCATGCTTCTCGCCTGCGCGGGCGCCCTGCTCCTCACGGGTTGCAGCGCCGGCGAGTATTACGAGAAGACGCCGCAGGAGGTGATCTCGGCGCTCAGGTCGGCTTATCTGCCGGTCCACGTGCTCGGGGGAACGGTGGCGGACCGCCGGGTCACGCAGCCCGACAGCAACACCGTCGTCACAGCGCTGATCGACCGGAACGGCAGTGAACTGATGCGCTTCGTCACGACGCTCACACCCGACGGCACAGGTACGCGCGTCGCTACCGAGGTCCGGCCGCCCGAGGGGCGGAACAAGAATCGGGCCAGCGCGGCCATGGAGGCCAACGGGCTCGCCCTGGGAATAATGGAGAAGCTGGCCGAGGAGCACGTCGGCGCTGCGATCGAGGGGCGCCCATTCGACATGACCTTCGCCAGCCCGTCGATGGCGAAAGGCATGATGGGCGCCGTACCCGGCATGTCGGAACGGCTCGACGCCGCGAACGAAGCGGCCGCGGAATTCTCGCGTTACGAACAGCAGGCCGAGTTCGAAAGCGAGTACGGAGACGATTGGGGCCGCAGCGCCGGCGATACCTCCGACGGCTGGGGCGAATAGGCCCTTAGTTCTCGCGCGCGACCTGGAAGCCGGCGAAGCTCTGGCTCACCGGCATCAGCTCTAGCGTGTTGATGTTCAGGTGCGGCGGCAGTTCGGCAACCCAGCGGACGGTCTCGGCGATGTCCTCGGCCGTCATCGGGTCGGCGCCGCCGTAGAGCCGCTCGTGTGCCTCTAGGTTCCCGCTAGTGCGCACCAGGGTGAACTCGGTCTCCACCATGCCCGGCTCGATCGAGGTCACACGTACGCCGGTGCCGTGCAGGTCAGTGCGCAGGCCCAGCGTGAACTGGCGTACGAAAGCCTTGGTCCCGCCATAGACGTTGCCGCCCATATACGGATAGTTCGCCGCCACGGAGGAGATGTTGACCACCCCGCCCTTTCGCTCGATCAGGCCCGGCAGGAGCTTGTGGGTGAGCGAGACCAGCGCGGTGACGTTGGTTTCGATCATGGTCTTCCAGTCCGCGAGGCTGGCGTCCTGCGCCGGTGCGGTGCCGAGCGCGAGGCCGGCGTTGTTCACCAGCAGATCGACGCCCGCGAACGCCTCCGGCAGCGCATCGAGCGCGGCGTCGCGCGCCGCTTCGTCGCGCACGTCGAACACCGCAGCGTGCACCTTGTCCGCGCCCAGATCGGCGACCAGCTTCTCCAGCCGCACCGCCCGGCGCCCGGTGGCGATGCAGCGCCAGCCGCTGGCGACGAGACTGCGCACGCAGGCCTCGCCGATCCCCGCGGTGGCTCCGGTAACGAGTGCCGTCCTGCTCATGCTCTCAGCTCCGCGCCCTGCTTGCCCGCGGCAGCGACGATCCGGTCCGAGATCGCCTTGATCTCCGCGTCGGTGAAGCTCTTTTCGCCCGGCTGCAGCACGACCTCGACCGCGACCGACTTGCGGCCCTCGGGGACGCCCTGTCCGGCGAAGACGTCAAACACCCGCGCATCGACGATCACCTGCTTGTCCGCGCCTTTGACTGCCCGCACGAGGTCGCCGGCGGCGAGATCGGCGGGTACCAGGAAGGCGAAGTCGCGCGTGACCGGCTGCAGCGCGGGCGGCGCATAGGCCGGGCGGGCGAAACCGCCCCCATTATCCTTGGCGCCCTTCTTTGCAGGGATCGCGTCAAGGAAGATCTCGACCGCGACGACCGGCCCTTCGATGTCGAATGCCTTGAGCGTGTTCGGGTGCAGCGCACCGAAACGGGCGAGCACGTTCTTTGGGCCGAGCCGCAAGGTGGCAGACTGCCCGGGGTGGAACTGCGGACCCGCTTCCCCCATGACCATGAGGTTGCCCACCGGCGCACCGGCGGCTTCGAGCAGGGCCTCGGCCTCGGCCTTGGCATCGTAGGCATCGACGCCCTGCGCCTTGCCCGTCGCCCAGCCTCGCGGCGCTTTCTCGCCGGCGAGGATCACGCCCAGCGTCGGGCGCTCGTCGCTCGCCCCGCCTTCGCCCCGGAAATAGCGGCGGCCGATCTCGAACAGACGCGAGCCGGCAGCGCCGCGATCCGCATTGCGCTTGGCCGCGGCGAGGAGACCGGGCAGCAGCGAGGGGCGCATGGCCTTCATGTCCTCGCTGATCGGGTTCTCGAGGATCCACAGGCCGCCGTTGCCTTCCGCGAAATGGTCGGCGTCGGCTTCGGGAAGGAAGGACCAGGTCACCGCTTCGTTCAGCCCGCGCGCGGCCGCCGTGCGGCGCAGCTTCCGCTCGATCTTCTGCAACGGAGTCGCGATGGGCTTCGCCACCCCTTCGGCACGCGGCAGCGCGACGCTTTCGACCTTGTCGAGCCCATGAATGCGGACCACTTCCTCGACGAGGTCGGCCGGCCCTTCGATGTCGTGGCGGCGCGGGGGGCAAGCGACCTGCCAGCCGTCACCGACGCGGAAATCGAGCGCTTCGAGAATGCGGCGCTGTTCGGCCTCGGCGATTTCGACCCCGCCGAGCCGCCGCGTCAGCGCCGGGTCGAACGCGACGATTTTCGGTGCGGCGGGCGGCGAGCCTGCGCGTACGGTCTCGCTCGCCTCGCCGCCGCAGATTTCCACGATCAGACCGGTCAGCAGAGCCAGCCCGTCGTCGAGGAAGGCCGGGTCCACTCCCCGCTCGAAGCGCGTGCGCGCGTCCGAGGTGAGGCCGAGCCTGCGGCCCGTCACCCCGATCCGCTCGGGATCGAAATAGGCGATCTCGAGCAGGACATCGGTCGTGCCTTCGCCGACGCCCGAATGCTCGCCGCCCATGATCCCGGCAATGTCGTGCACGCCGGCATCGTCGGCGATCACGGTCATGGTATCGTCGAGCGTGTAGGTCTTCTCGTTGAGTGCGAGGACCTGCTCGCCCGCCTTGGCCCGCCGTGCGACCATCGCGCCGGTCAGCTTCGCCAGATCGTAGGCATGCGCCGGCCGGCCAAACCCGAGCATCAGATAGTTGGTCACGTCGACGATCGCGCTGATCGGCCGCTGCCCCGCCGCGAGCAGCCGCCGCTGCATCCATGCGGGACTAGCGCCGTTACGCACGCCTCGGATCACACGCCCATAGAACGCAGGACAGCCTTTCGGATCGTCGATGCGGATCTCGACCGGGCACGCGCCCGCGCCTGCGATCTCGGGCGCCGCGACCGGCTTGAGCGTGCCCAGCCCGGCCGCGGCGAGATCGCGCGCGATGCCGTAGACGCCCATGCAGTCCGAGCGATTGGGCGTGATCGCCACGTCGAACGCCGGGCTCGCGCCGTGGTAATCGGCGAAGGCCGTTCCGACCGGCGCATCGGCCGGGAGTTCGATGATGCCGCTGTGCTCGTCGCCCAGTTCGAGCTCGCGCACCGAGCACATCATGCCGTTCGATTCGACGCCGCGGATCGCGCTCTTGCGCAATTCCATGCCGTTCGCGGGTACGACAGCGCCGGGCAGGCCCAGCACGCCCTTCATCCCCGCGCGAGCGTTCGGCGCACCGCAGACGACCTGCTGCGGGTCGCCCTCGCCCGTGGAGACGGTGAGGACCTGCAGCTTGTCGGCATCGGGATGCGGCCGCGCAGTCAGCACTTCGGCCACACGGAAGCCGGCGAGCCTATCTGCCGGGTCTTCGATCTCCTCGACCTCGTGCCCGATCGCGTTGAGCGTGGCCGCGATCTGCGCGGCGCTCGCCTCGGTCTCGAGGTACTCCTTCAGCCATTCGAGCGAGAACTTCATGCGCGTGCTCCCACTCCGGCCGAGAGGGACGGCTGATCGAAGGCCGAGAAGCCGTAATGCGCGAGCCAGCGCACGTCGCCGTCGAAGAAGGCGCGCAAGTCGTCCATCCCGTATTTGAGCATGGCGAGCCGGTCTACGCCGAGGCCCCAGGCGAAACCTTGCCATTCGTCAGGGTCGAGCCCGGCGAATTCGATTACCCGGCGATTGACCATGCCGCTGCCGAGCAGTTCCATCCACCCGTGGCCCGGCGCATCTCCGTCGCCGCCGAGCACGCGCCGCCCCTTCACGTCCTGCCAGCCGACGTCGACCTCCACCGAAGGTTCGGTGAAGGGGAAGTAGCTGGGGCGCAGGCGCAGAACGATGTCGTCGCGCTCGAAGAAGGCCTTGAGGAAAGTCTCCAGCGTCCACTTGAGGTGGCCAAGGTGAATGTCCCGGTCGATCACCAGGCCTTCGATCTGGTGGAACATCGGCGTATGCGTCGCATCGCTGTCGGAGCGGTAGACGCGGCCCGGCGCGATGATGCGGATCGGTGCGCCCTGGGCCACCATGCTGCGGATCTGCACCGGCGAAGTGTGCGTACGCAGCAGCATGCGTTCTTGTCGGCCTACCGCTTCGCTACTTGAGGCCGCGCCCTCGCCTCTTCCCTCGTCGGGGAAGTAGAAGGTATCGTGCATCGCGCGCGCCGGGTGCGTCTCGGCCATGTTGAGCGCGGTGAAGTTGTGCCAGTCGTCCTCGATCTCGGGCCCGGTGGCGACCGAGAAGCCGAGATCGGCGAAGATCTCCGCCAGCTCATCCATCACCTGGCTGACCGGATGGACCGAGCCGCGCGGCGCCTGAGGCGCGGGCAGCGAGAGGTCGAGCGTCTCGCTCGCCAGCCGGCGTTCCAGCTCGGCATTCTCCAGCGCGGCCTTGCGCGCGGCGATCGCGTCGGCGACCTCGCCTCGCGTCGCCTGGATCGCAGGTCCCTGAATCTGCCGCTCCTCGGGCGACATCTGGCCGAGCGTCTTGAGCAGCAGGCTGATCCAGCCTTGCTTGCCCAGCGCCTCAACACGCAGCGCCTCGAGCGCGTCCAGAGTTTCGGCGGCATCGATGGCCGCGATCGCCTCGTCCTTGCGGGTTTGCAGTTCACTCATCGCGATGGCCCGCTAGCGCCAAATCCGCGCCAACGCAAAGCGCCATCTCGCGTGCGGGCCTGCGTCAGCCGCGCCCGGGAGCGTCGAGCGTCTGCACCGCGCTGCCGTGGAGGCGGAGACGTTCGCGCAGGAAGCTCGCCATGACGGGATGCTCCATCGCCGCATATTCGCTCGGCGCCATACCGAGGAACGCGTGGCAGTCGCGCACGAAGTGGGACTGGTCGCAATAGCGCCTGTCGATCGAGCCGCTCCAGCGCGCATCGGGCTGGACCATGAAAGCAGCGAGGCTGCGCATGAAGCGCTGGCGCCGCAGGAGCAGCTTGGGCGAGAATCCGAACGCGCGGTGCGAAATCCGCTCGAGCGTGCGCTGGTTGAGGCCCGTACGCTCGGCCAGAGTGGCGACGTCGGGCAGGTCTTCCTCCAGCAGCATGGCGTGAATCGCCTGGATGCGCGAGTCCTCGGGCCCTTGCCGCGGCGCTTCGTGGCGGAAGAACGCGACCAGCTGGTCGTATTCCCGGCTCTCGCGCTCCGCACTGCCGGTAAGCTCGTCCGCGAGCGGTACGAAGGGCGCGAAGGCAGGCTCGGCGCGGCCGTCGAACACGCGGTTGGCCATCTGGTCTGCCGGGGTGCCGATGAACGTGCTCCAGCCGAGCGGCAGCAGCCCGACGCCCCAGATCCGCGTGTTGCCGAGCGTGAATTCGAGCAGGCTCGTACTCGGCCCGGTGGGCACGAAGTCGGCGCCGCGCACTTCGTCTCCGCTCACCGAGCGGCTCACGGGCAGATCGCCCCTGAAGAAGCGCAGGTTGCCCCATTCGGGCTGCAGGGCATCGGCGACGCGCGCGCCTTGCGCGACGCTGATCTCGACCCGGTAGAAGGTCGTGAAGAATCTCGCGAGATCCGCTGGCGGTGCGTGGAAGCGCACCGCGATGTCGCATTGCGTCGCCATCCTAGTTCGCGCCCCGTTTGCCCCCTTTGCCCGTGGAGGATACCCGGGGCCAGGGGCGGGGGGAAGCGGCTACGACCCCAAAAAACTTAGAGGGCGCGGAAGGCGATGTGCCTGCCGCGCCCTCTCTTGAGCATTGGCGTGGTGCGAAACCCGCGATTCGTCAGGCCGGAAGGGCCTTCTTCGCCTGAGCGATGATCGACTGGAAGGCGCCGCCTTCGTTCATCGCGAGATCGGCCATGACCTTGCGGTCGAGTTCGATGCCGGCGAGCTTCACGCCGTGCATGAATTGCGAGTAGGTCAGGCCCTCGGCGCGAACCGCCGCGTTGATGCGCTGGATCCACAGCGCGCGGAAGCTGCGCTTCTTAACCTTGCGGTCGCGGTAGGCATACTGCCCGGCCTTCTCGACCGCCTGACGGGCGATGCGGATGGTGTTCTTGCGGCGACCGCGATAGCCCTTGGCCTGGTCGAGAATCCGCTTGTGCTTCTGGCGCGTGGTAACGCCGCGTTTGATGCGAGGCATGTGCTGGTACTCCTAAATCCAAAAACCGGGCTCAGTCGAGGCCGTAGGGCGCCCACTTCTTCACCGTGCGGCTGTCCGCTTCGGACAGGACGGTGGTGCCGCGGTTCTGGCGGATGTACTTCGCGTTGTGGCTAATCAGGCGGTGGCGCTTGCCGGCGACACCATGCTTGACCTTGCCGGTCGCAGTGAGCTTGAAGCGCTTCTTCACGCCGCTCTTGGTCTTCAGTTTGGGCATTTTCATCTCCTGTAACAGAGACACGTCGAACCAGCCCTGGCAGCCCTTGTCGCCAGGCCGGCACATGAAACACGTGTCGGTGAAGCACGCGCCCCTAGCGAAATCGGCGCGGAATGCAAGCTTTCAGAAGTGTGCGAGATAGCCGCCGTCGACCGCGAGCGTCTGCCCGGTGACATAGGATGCCTCGGGTGAGGCAAGGAAGGCGACAGCGCCCGCAATCTCGTGCGGCTCGCCCCAGCGGCCAAGCGAGGTACGCCGCGCCAGATGCGCGGCGATCGCGGGATCGGCGACCATCTCGGCGTTCGCATCGGTCGCGAAGTAGCCGGGTGCGACGGAATTCACGGTGATGCCGTCGCACCCGAACTCGGCCGCCAGCGCGCGGGTCAGTGCAGCAAGTCCCCCCTTGCTGGCGGTATAGGCCGCATCGCCGCGCGCGATCTCGGCCGCGATCGAGGTGATGTTGACGATCCGGCCGTAGCTTCGCGCGCGCATCAGCGGAGCGGCTCGGCGGGCGAGATCGAACGGTGCGACCAGATTGGCCTCGAGCATGGCGCGCATGGCCTGCCGGTCGAGCTCCGCCGCACCGCGCCGATCCCGGGTTCCGACATTGTTGACGAGAATGTCGAGCCCGGTCTCGCGCTCGATCCGCGCGAATGCCGCGGCGCTCGCCGCATCGTCGGCGATGTCGAAAGCGATCGGGCGCGCCAGGTCGCCGATCAGCTCTGTCGCCCCTGCGAGCGCATCGGCATCGCGCCCGTTGAGCCAGACGGTCGCTCCGCCCTCTGCAAGCCGCCGGGCGATGGCGAACCCGAGGCCACGCGCCGCGCCGGTTACGAGGGCGACCCGCCCGTCGAGCGATCCCGATATCGTCATGCGCGCCTTAGTGGACCAAGTGCGCTCGTCGTTCCACCGCCGTTTCAGCGCTTCTCCGCACGCTCGTAGGCCCGCCAGCGCTCCGAGCCCCAGCGGGCTATCACCGCCTCGACCCGTGTCTTTTCGGCGCCCGTGAAGGTCTTGTGCGGTGCGCATTCGCCGCGCTCGACCATGCAGGCCTCGCCCGTATCGAGCCGCAGGCTGGTGAGCCTGCCGTCGGGGCCGGCCAGTCCGATCGCGGTCGGCGTATCGAGAGGTCCGATATGGAGGAACGGCGGCGCTGCGGGCGGCGGGGGCGATTCGCCGCGGAGCGCCGCGGTCAGGATTGCGCGGTAGTCGGCGAGCGCGAGCGGTGCTGCCGGCAGCAGGCCGGGCCGGTTGGCGACGAGCACGGTGCCGAATTGGCGCGCGTTGATCACGTGGCCGTGGCCGAGAAAGCCGTCCTCGAACAAGTCCTCCCCGTGGTCGCCGGTGACGATCAGCACGGTATCGTCCCACACGCCCTTGGCCTTGAGCCGCCGGACAACTTCGCCGAGCCAGGCGTCGGCATTAGCGACGGCGTTCCAGTAAGTCGCCTGGACATGCTCCGCCCGGCCCGCGCCGATCGCGCCCCGCTCTATCGGCGCATCGACGACCCGCGCCGGCACGCCTTCGTGGTGGTAGGGGAAATGCGGCGACTGGAAGTTGAAATAGGCGAAGTGCGGCCGCACCTGCCAATCCTCCGCACCCAGCGTGCGGTCGAAGGCGGCGAGCAGGTGGCTCTCGTCGACCAGCAGGCTGCCTTGCGCGGCGAAGTCGAATGCGCGCTTGTCGCGCAGTAGCTCAGCATCGACATAGACGTCGGCGCTCTCGCGCATGCCGACCGTTTCGGAGATCCCGCCGAAATCCTCCGGCTGGCCCGAGAACACGCCGATGCGGTAGCCGCTCGCCTTCAGGTCCCGGAACAGCGACGGATCGCCCACGCGCGGGGCGAGCTGGCCGGAGAAGATCGACTTGAGCGATTCGGTGGTGAAGCCGACGTGGCTGTAGGCGGGGGTGGCCGCGCTGCCCGCGGCGGCGATCGCCTCCAGGTTGGGCGCGACCGGCAAGCGCGTGAACGGCAAGCCGGT
>JAPSJS010000083.1 GCA_031178065.1 Altererythrobacter sp. | reverse complement strand
TGCAGCATCTCGCGCTCGGGGCTGAACCAGAAGCCGTTGTAGATGAGCTCGGCATATTTCGGCATCAGCTCGTCCTTCAGATGCGCCGCGCCGCGGTCGAGGGTGATCTGCTCGATCCCGCGGTGGGCCTGGGCGTAGATCTCGCCGCCGGGCGTCTCGTACATCCCGCGGCTCTTCATCCCGACGAAGCGGTTCTCAACCAGGTCGAGCCGGCCGATGCCGTGCCTGCGGCCGAGATCGTTGAGCGCGGCGAGCAGCGTGGCTGGGCTCATCGCCTCGCCGTTCAGCGCGACGCCGTCGCCCTTCTCGAAGTCGATCGTGATGTACTCGGGCGTGTCCGGCGCCTGCTCCGGATGATCGGTGCGCGAGTAGACGTAGTCGGGCGTCTCCTCCCACGGATCTTCCAGCACCTTGCCTTCGGACGAGGTGTGGAGGAGGTTCGCGTCGGTCGAGAACGGGCTCTCGCCGCGCTTGTCCTTCGGCACCGCGATCTGGTGCGCTTCGGCCCACGCGATCAGCGCGGTGCGCGAGTTGAGGTCCCACTCGCGCCACGGGGCGATGACCTTGATGTCGGGATCGAGCGCGTAGGCCGAGAGCTCGAAGCGGACCTGGTCGTTGCCCTTGCCGGTCGCGCCGTGGGCGATCGCATCGGCGTTGGTCTCGCGGGCGATCTCGACCAGCCGCTTGGAGATCAGCGGCCGCGCGATCGAGGTGCCGAGCAGGTAGTCGCCTTCGTAGCGGGCATTGGCGCGCATCATCGGGAAGACGAAGTCGCGCACGAATTCCTCGCGCACGTCCTCAATGAAGATGTGCTTGTCGGGAATGCCCATCGCCCGGGCCTTCGCGCGCGCCGGCTCGATCTCCTCGCCCTGGCCAAGGTCGGCGGTGAAGGTAACGACCTCCAGCCCGCGCTCGACCTCCAGCCACTTGGCGATGACACTGGTATCGAGACCGCCCGAATAGGCGAGAACGACACGCTTGATATCCGACATTCGATGCACTCCGTAATTCCGGCGGGCCGGTATCAGTCAGGGCCCGGCGCGGCAACGAGGAAGCAGTTGTGCCGTCCAAACCGCGGATTGTTCCGGGACGCTGCGAAACTGCCCCTTTTCTCGGCCCGCAAAGTGCGCTTCACTGCCGTGGGGACACAAAGGGGGGACAATTTCCATGCGGATTCATCTGCTGGCCATCGCCGCGCTCGCGTCTGCAGCGCCGGCGGGAGCCGAAGTGCTCGAGATCACTTGGGGCCGCGCGGCGCCCGCGGGCGAGGTGGCGGTGCTGCACGGCCTTGCGGTCGCCGAATTCGGCGGCACCGACGGCGCGCCGCTGGCCGCCGAGATCGAACGGCGGCTCGCCGAGGCGCACGACGCGAGCGGGCAGTCCTATTACGAACTCTTCGCGCTCGATGCCCGCGGCGCCGCTGGCAATGTCGAAGCCGTCGTCGATGGTAATGCCGGCGCGAACATCGAGGAGCGCCGCTCGCAGCAGCGGCGGCGCTACTGCAAGGGGTCGGACAAGCCGAGGACCGATTGCGACAACAAGGACAAGGAAGAACGCCAGGTCACCTGCCGCACGCGAGCCGTTTCGCTGGTCAGCGATCTGCGCATCGCGCGTGAGGCTGATGGGCGGGTGATCTACCGCCGTTCCGTGCCGAGGCGCGAGGAAGCCACCTGGTGCCCGGGCGATGCTGCTCCAGGGAGCAGCGAGGAGGCCGTTCGCCGCCTGATCGGTTCCGCCGCGGCCGAGTACATGAATGACCTGGAACCTCGCTGGCAGCGCGGTGATATTCGCGTGCTCGAAAGCCGCAAGGGGCTGAGCGGCGAACAGGGCGAGCGCCTCAAGGCCGCACTTCACACCACCAAGTCGAGCGGCGAGGAGGCCTGTCGCATTTTCGACGAACTGGCGGCGGAAGCGCCGACGCAGCGCTCGCTCATGTTCAACACGGCGCTCTGTGCCGAAATGCGCGGCGATTACGATGCGGCGCTGGTGGGCTTCCGCAGGATGGGCAACGACGCGCAAGGCGCCGAAGCCGCGGAGCGCGTACGCGCCACCATCGACGCGATCGCCGTAGAGGAGGAGCGGGGCTAGCCTTCGGCCCGCAGGGCGCTCTCGGCTACGCCCATGTAGTCGCGCGTGAGAGGCACGGCGTAGCGGTTGCGGGTGAACTGAATCTGGTAGTTGCACATGCCGCCGCTCTCGAACGCGGCGGTCGCCCCGGCGAGATAGAAGGTCCACATCCGGTAGAACCGCGGGTCGAACATCGCCTCGATCTCGGCGCGGTTCGCTTCGCAGTTGGCGTACCAGGCGCGCAGGGTCCTGGCGTAGTGCAGGCGGAGCATCTCGATGTCGGCGGCGATCAGCCGGACTTTCTCGCTCGCCGCGACCGTCTCGCTGAGCGCCGGGATGTAACCGCCGGGGAAGATGTACTTGCGGGTGAAGGCGTCGGTCATGCCGGGGCCGCCCATCCGGCCGATGGTGTGGAGCAGCATGACCCCGTCGCCCGCCAGCAGCCCGGCGCAGGCGCGGAAGAACGTCTCGAACTGCGGCCGCCCGACGTGTTCGAACATGCCGACGGAGACGATCCGGTCGAACCGGTCGCCGCGTGCCGCCAGGTCGCGATAGTCGATCAGCTCGAACTCGACCCGGTCGGCCACGCCTACTTCCTCGGCGCGCTGTCGGGCGAGGGAGATCTGCTCCTCGCTCAGGGTGATCCCCTTGACCCGCAGGTCGAAATGGCGCGCGAGGTAGATCGCCATGCCGCCCCAGCCGCAGCCGATGTCGAGCACGCTCTGGCCGTCCTCGAGCAGGAGCTTGGCGGCGATGTGGGCGAGCTTGGCTTCCTGCGCTTCGGCCAGAGTCATGTCCTCGCGGGGCCAGTAGGCGCAGCTATATTGCATGTGCTCGGCGTCGAGCATCATCTGGTAGAGCTTGTTCCCGATGTCGTAGTGGTGCGCGACGTTGCGTTTCGCCGAGCGGGCCTGGTTGATCGACTCCGCGGTGAACCCGAGGCGGTTCCTCAGGCGGCGTATGGGGCTGGGCGGCTGAAGGCGCGCGCCCGCTTCCCAGGGGGCGTTCATGCGGATCAGCTCGATGAGCTGCATCACGTCGCCCGTCTCGATCACGAGCCGCCCGTCCATGAACGTCTCGGCCGCGCCCAGGCTGGGATCGAGCAGGATGTCGCGCGCGACCCGGTCGTCCGACAGGCGAACCGCGACGTTGGGATATCCCTGGGCGGGCTGGCCGAATTCGGCGCGCCGGCCGTCGGCGTGTACGACGGTCAGCCGGCCGGAGCCGATCGTGCGTCCCATGACCTTGTCGAAGAGCGAAGCTGCATTCATCGTCATGACCAATACCGTTGGACCGGATTACAAAGTGCGCGCTACTCCGCCGCCTCCCGCAGGGCCGGATCGAAGCGCCAGTTCGGCACCTCGCCCCGCTCGCGCAGACGTGCGCTTTCCTCATACATGTAGTCCCGCGTCATCGGGATAGCCGCGCGGTCCTTCACGTACTGGATCTGCCAATTGACCAGGGTGCCGTTGCGGAAGCTCTGCTCGGCGCCGGCAAGGTAGAACAGCCACATGCGGTAGAACTGCTCGTCGTACATCGCGGTGATGTCCTCGCGGTGCATCACGGTGCGGTTGTACCATTCCTCGAGCGTGTGGCTGTAGTGAAAGCGCATCGCCTCCACGTCCATGACCTGCCAGCCGGCCTTCTCGCTCTCGATCACGAGTTCGGAAAGGGCGGGGATGTAGCCGCCGGGGAAGATATATTTGCGCGTCCAGGCGTCGGTGTAGCCGGGCGGGCCTGCGCGGCCGCAGCAGTGGCTGAACATGACCCCGTCGGGCTTGAGCAACTCGTGCGTATGGCGGAAGAACTGCGGGTAGTGGATCGTGCCAACATGCTCGAGCGGGCCGACGCTGGTGATGCGGTCGAACTGTCCCTCGACGTCGCGGTAGTCCATCAGCGCGAACTTGACCTTGTCGGCGACGCCCTCGGCCTTTGCACGCTCCTGGCAGAAGGCGATCTGATCGGGCGCGAGCGCCACGCCGAGCACTTCCACCCCGTACATCTTGTGCAGATAGAGCGCGAGGCCACCCCAGCCGCAGCCGATGTCGAGAACGCGCATCCCTTCGCACTTGCCCTGCTGCAGGTGGAGCTTGGCGGCGATGTGCGCCTTCTTGTCCATCTGCGCCTTCTCGAGGCTGTTCGAAGGGTCGCGGTAGTACGCCATGGTGTACTGCCGGTCTTCGTCGAGGAAGCGCTCGTAGAGTTCGCGCGTGAGGTTGTAGGTATGCTCGGCGTTCCTGCGCGCCTTGCCCTTGCGGTTGATCCCGTCGAGCTTCGCCAGCGCCTTCTGCGCGGCGCGGCGGAGAGTGCCCTGTGACTGGATCGCCTTGTCGCCGGCCGACTTGGTGTTCTCCGTAACGAAGAGGACCATGTCGCGAATGTCGTGCGGCGGCTCGACCACCAGCCAGCCCCACATGAAGGCCTCGCCTGCGCCGAGCTGCGGGTAGCGGGCGATGTGCGCCGCGGCCTTTGGATGGGTCAGGGTAATGCGGATGGCGCCCTTCGCATCGATGGCCGGGCCGGGACCGTACTCGTAGATCTTGCCGTCGTGGTCGGTGACGATCAGCCTGCCGCGCTTGATCGCCGATTTCAGGAACTTGTCGAGCAGCCACATGCCTAGAGCATCTCCCATTGCGTCTGGATCGAGCTTCGCCCGAGCGCTTGCATGGTGTCAACCAATCCCATCGAGGCAGCGGGAGGCGGCCTCGGCCGACCAGACGCTTCTTCGCCTAGGGCCGCACGCCTTCGCGGGCGAGGTAGATCACGTCGCGCGGCTGGGCGAGGAGGTGCTGGCCGCTGTCGACGTAGAGCGTTTCACCGCTGGCGAGCCAGCCTTCGGCAAGCCAGAGGCAGGCATCGGCGATCTCGTCCGCGCCGGTCTTGCGCCTGAGCAGATTGAGCCGATGCGAGACTTCGGTCTCGGCCTCGCTCTGGTCGTGGCTTGCGAGGATTGCGCCGGGGGCGAGGGCGTAGACGCGGTCCGCGGGCTGCGCTGCCATGGCGAGCATCCGCACGGCGCCTGCCGCCGCGTGCTTGCTCATCGTGTAACTGAAGAAGTCGGGGTTGGGATTGGCGAGCTTCTGGTCGGTGACCTGGATCACGCGCCGCCCGCCCCGTGCTGCGGCCTGGGCGAGGAAGGTCTGCGCCATGCGCGCGGGCGTCACCGCGTTGACCTGCAAGGCGGCGTCGCAGGTCGCGGGGTCGAGCGCGCGCACGTCGTCGAGCCGAAAGGTCGAGGCGGAGTTCACCAGCACGCGCCAGTCCGGCAGCCGCGCCGCGAGCTGCTCGACCATCGCCACCGCGGCATCGCCGTCGGCCAGATCGCACTGGATCGTTTCGGCGGAGGGAAGGGTGGCGGCGAGCGCCTCCGCCTCGCCGGCCGAGCGGCCGTAATGGATCACGACGTGCCAGCCCGCTTCGCCGAAGCGGCGTGCGATCGTCGCACCGATGCGTCTGGCGCCCCCGGTGACGAGGATTGCGGGGCGGTCTTGCATGCCTTCGTTCATTGCGGCCACTCAAGCACAGGCCCGCCGCTGCGCAAAGGAAAAGGCGCGCCGTCCGGTGGACGACGCGCCTTCCTGCTGGGCCCTGCTCGCGTTCAGGCCCGGCTGGATATCAGCGGCACTTGAGGCTGCCGCGGTCGATCTCGCGACCGACCACTGCACCGAGCGCGCCGCCCAGGATCGCACCGAGGGTGCGGTCGCCGTCACCGGCGATCTCGTGGCCGGCAAGCGCACCGACGCCGGCACCGATCACCAGACCGGTCGTGCCGTTGTCGCGCTTGCAGTAGTAGCGGCCGTCCCGCCCGCGCCACATGTTCGAGCCGCGCGTGATGCGGCGCGGCTCGCGATAGCGGCCGTCGCGGTCATAGCGGCCCCGTCTGTCGCGATCGCGCCAGCGGCGGTCGCGGTCGTAGGACGCCGAAACGTCGGCATGGGCGGCGACCGTCGCGTGCGTCGGCGCCGCAAGCTCGACCGCCATGGACGGGGCGGCGGTCGCCGAAAGGGCCACTGCGGCAGCGGCGAAAAGCGTCTTCTTCATCATTGTTCTATCTCCTTTCGGATGCGGGATTGGCGTGCGACGGCGGTCTTGTTCGTCGACCCACAACACCGGATGAACAAATGTCATCTTCTGCAATGTTGCGGCGAAACGTGCGAAGGAAGGGGACGAGCCGCCGTTCAGGCGCGCCCGTCCCGATCCCCATTTGCGCCTAGCGGCACTTCAGGCTGCCGCGGTCGATCTCGCGACCGATGATCGCGCCGACGGCGCCGCCGAGAACGGCGCCGAGCGTGCGATCGCCGCGGCCGGCGATCTCGTGGCCGGCGAGCGCACCGACGCCCGCGCCGATCACCAGACCGGTCGTGCCGTTGTCGCGGCGGCAATAGTAACGGCCGTCGTCACCCCGCCACATGTACGAATTGCGGGTGATGCGGCGCGGCTCGTAGTAGCGATCATCGTAGCCCCGCGAGTCCTTGTAGCGCTTGCCGTGTGCCGGAGCCCACGGCGGCGGATCGGCCATCGCGGGGGTGGCAGTCACCGCCATGGAGGCGGCAGCGATAGCGAACAGCGTCTTCTTCATCTTTCGACTCCCTAACTGGGCTTGCAGAGCCATTACGGCTCAACTTGTTCATCGATCCCCAACCCCAGATGAACGAGTTTGCGCCCGAGGGAGCCGTCCGACAGAACGGTGCAGGTCTGCGGCGGGCCGTTGCCGCGAGCCTCAGAGCTGCGCGATCCGCTCCCGAGCGTCGGCGATCGCCTGGTCGCGAACTTCGGGTCCGAAGCCCGTCTTTTCCGCGCGGATGAACTCCAGGTCGGGGAGGCCGATGAAGGCGAAGAAGTCGCGCAGCAGCGTTTCCTGATGCTCGGCTGCGCCGCCCATCTCGTACGCACCGCCGCGCGAGGATGCGACGATCACGCGCCGGCCACCGGCCAGCCCCTGCGGCGCGCCGTCCTTGTACGTGAACGTCACGCCAGGAACGCCGAGCCGGTCGAGCCATGCCTTGAGCTGGCTGGGAATGGTGAAGTTGTACATGGGCGCACCGACGATCACGATGTCGGACGCGAGAAACTCCTCGAGCACCGCGCGCTCTGCAGGGAAGGCGGCAGCCATCGCCTCGTCATGGCTGTCCTGCGGCAGGCGGATCGCGCCGGTCGCGGCCGAATCGATATGCGGCAGCGGATCGCTGACCAGGTCGCGCTCGATCAACGTGGCCTCCGGGTGTTTCGCTGTCAGATGATCGGTGATCGCTTGCGTGAGAACGCGGCTGACCGAGTTCGCCCCGGTGGTGGCACTGTCGATACGGAGAATCTGCATGGGCTTTGCTTTCCTTGGTTACGGATGATAACTAGGGGCCATATGGAAACTGTCACCACATCCGCGCAAGAAGGCACATTGCTGTCCGATAGGCACATCGATGTGACCGAGGCCGAACATTCGCCGATCCGCTGCCAGGCGGTGAACGACATTCTCGCGCGCGTCGGCGACAAGTGGTCGATGCAGGTGGTCATGAGCCTGTCGGCCGGCCCGATGCGCTTTAACCAGTTGCGGCGCGCGATCGACGGCATCTCGCAGCGGATGCTGACGCGCACGCTCCGCGCGCTCGAGCGCGACGGACTGGTGGACCGCGAGGTGACGCCCAGCGTGCCGCCGCGCGTCGACTACTCGCTCACCGCACTGGGCCGTTCGCTGCGCGAACCGGTGGCCACGCTCGGGGTCTGGGCGATGGAGAACCGGTCGCACATCGATTCGGCGCGGGCGCGGTTCGACGCGCTCGAGGGCGACTAGTCCGGAGCGCGAAAAACCGGCGTTAGCCGCTCACGCCAGTGCGGCAGCCTCGCGGTCGCGTTCTGCACGACTTTTCTTCTGCGCCGCGGTTCGGAGCTGGCCGCAGGCCGCGTCGATGTCGCGCCCGCGCGGGGTGCGGACCGGCGCGCTGATGCCGTGTTCGAACACGATCTCAGAGAAACGCCTAACCCGCTCGGGCGTCGAGCACTCGTAAGGCGCACCGGGCCAGGGGTTGAACGGGATCAGGTTGACCTTGGCCGGCAGTTTGTACTGCTTGAGCAGCCGGACGAGCTCGCGCGCATGCTCGTCGGTGTCGTTCTTGTCCTTGAGCATCACGTATTCGAACGTGATCCGCCGCGCGTTCGACGCGCCGGGGTAGGCCGCGCAGGCAGCGAGCAGTTCCTCGATGCCATACTTCTTGTTGAGCGGCACGATCTCGTCGCGGATCTCCTTGGTCACCGCATGAAGCGAG
>JAPSJS010000036.1 GCA_031178065.1 Altererythrobacter sp. | reverse complement strand
GTCGAGCGTGAGCGTGTCACCCTCGGCCAGCTCTCGCTCGCCGATGCGCAGCGTGCGCGTCTTGAGGTCAATTGACACACTCGGCGCGCCCGACACGCAGGGCCGCCCCATACCGCGAGCAACGACGGCCGCATGTGACGTCATGCCGCCCCGCGCGGTGAGGATGCCCTGCGCGGCGTGCATGCCGTGGATGTCCTCCGGGCTGGTTTCGACCCGGACGAGGATGACCTTCTCGCCGCGCTGCGACCACTGCTCGGCGGTATCGGCGTCGAGCACGATACGGCCGGAGGCGGCGCCGGGAGACGCCGGCAGGCCGGTGGTGAGCACGTCGCGCGGGGCATCGGGATCGAGCGTAGGATGAAGAAGCTGATCGAGCGCCATCGGATCGACGCGCAGCACTGCCTCTTCCTCGCTGATCAGGCCCTCGCCCACCATGTCGACCGCCATCTTGAGCGCGGCCTTCGCGGTGCGCTTGCCGCTGCGGGTCTGCAGCATCCACAGCTTGCCGCGTTCGACGGTGAATTCGATGTCCTGCATGTCACGGTAGTGCCGCTCCAGCAGGTCGAACACGCGGGCGAGCTCCGCGAAAGCCTCGGGCATTGCCTCTTCCATGGAGTGCGGCTTCGCTCCGGCGGCTTCGCGTGCGGCCTTCGTCAGGTACTGCGGCGTGCGGATGCCGGCGACGACATCCTCACCTTGCGCGTTGATCAGGTATTCGCCGTAATAGACCTTCTCACCGGTCGCCGGATCGCGAGTGAACGCGACGCCGGTGGCGGAGGTGTCGCCCATATTGCCGAATACCATCGCCTGGACGTTGACCGCGGTGCCCCAGTCGCCGGGGATGTCGTTCAGGCGGCGGTAGACCTTGGCGCGCTCGGAATCCCAGCTATCGAAGACGGCGCGGATGGCACCCCAGAGCTGGCGAGAGACGTCCTGTGGGAACGACTCTCCCAGCGTGTCGGCGACGATCCGCTTGTAATCGCCAACCAGCGCCTGCCAGTCCTCGTACTCCATCTCGGTATCGTTATAGAAACCTTTGTCTTCCTTCGTGATTTCGAGAGCCTCCTCGAACAGTCCATGATCGAGGCCGAGGACGACGTCGGAATACATCTGGATGAAGCGGCGGTAAGAGTCCCACGCGAAGCGCGGATCGCCGGAGGCGGCGGCAAGACCCTCCACCGTCTCGTCGTTCAGGCCCAGATTGAGCACCGTGTCCATCATGCCCGGCATCGAGACTCGCGCGCCCGAGCGCACCGACACGAGCAACGGGTCGGCAGCATCGCCGAAGCGCTTGCCGACAGATTTCTCGATGTGGCTCAGCGCCTTGGCGACCGAGCTTTGCAGCTCGTCGGAGAAGTCGCCACCGTGCTTCAGGTAGCGGACACACTCCTCGGTGGCGATGGTGAAGCCGGGCGGCACCGGCAGGCCGATCGACGCCATCTCGGCGAGGTTGGCGCCCTTGCCCCCGGTGACGGTCTTGTCCTTCTGCCGTGCATTCGTATGCGGTGCGTTGCCGCCGAAGGTGAAGACCGTCTGTTCCATCGTGCCCATCCGTTAACCCAGAGATTCCGAGAGGTCGCTACCCGTTCACTGCCGCGCTCGACAAGAGCGGTCCGTCGCCAGGTTAGGGAGAACAGCGAGGAGAGTAGCGTCTACCCCTCAATGCGCGAGAAGTCGGCGACTTTGTGCACCGCAGCACGGAAGCGCGCAAGCAGATCGAGCCGCGCCGCGCGCTTCTTTTCTTCATCCGCGTTTACCGTCACTTCGTCGAAGAAGCGGTCGATCGGCGCGCGCAGCGTGGCGAGCGCGGCCATGGCGGCGGAGAAGTCCTCCGCCTCGACCGCGCGCGCAGCCGCCGGCTCGGCGGTGTGGAGCGCCTCGATCAGCGCCTTCTCCGCCGGCTCGGGCGTGTAGGACAACTCCTGCGTATGGCGCTCGGCCATCTTGGCGGCGACCACCGCGGCGAGATCGGGATCGTCGACGTTGGCCAGCGGGTCCTCCTCGCCGGTCTGCGCGATCTGACCCTCGATGCCGCGCCAGTCCTCCTTCTTGAGGATGTTCGAGGCACGCTTGTAGGCGGCGAGCAGATTGGCGCCGTCCTCGGTTTCGATAAAGGCCTGCAGAGCGTTCACACGAGCAAGAAGCCGCACGAGGTCGTCTTCGTTCCCGAGCGCGAACACGGCGTCGATCAGGTCGTGGCGGACGCCGGCTTCGCGTTGTTGGACTTTGAGGCGGTCGGCGAGGAAGTCGAGGATGCCAATCTCTGTTTCAGCGGCACTCGCTATCCAATAATCAACTCGTTCTTCCGGTTCGTCGCTCGGACCTAAGTAGATAAAGTCCTCTGCGGGTAGTTCTGGTGAACCCTCAACGAAGTAAAGCCTCTTGCTTCGTCCTACATCTTCAATCCGAGTCCAGCCTAGGATGTTCTTAGGTTCGCCACTTACGTATACATCGTCACGTTCGCCAAGCTGGGCGATCAAAGACCGATGTGAGCGCCGAATAAGCGAACCTAATGAAGCTCGTAGATCGTTGGTAAGGAACAGCGAAATGCAGGCTAGTACCGCTCGTCGCAGAGCGTAAGGATCTTTGGAGCCGGTTGGCTTCTCGTCAATTGCAAAGAACGCAGCCAACGTATCCAGCTTATCCGCCAAGCTCACCGCCACCGTAATCGGCGCAGTGGGCACATCATCGCCCTGTCCAACCGGCTTGTAGTGATCGCGAATAGCATCGGCGACTTCGTCGGGCAGGCCCTCGGCACGGGCGTAGTAGCCGCCCATAAGGCCTTGGAGTTCGGGGAATTCACCGACCATCTCGGTGACAAGGTCGGCCTTCGCGAGACGCGCGGCGGCCTCGGCCAGATCGGGGTTCGCGTCTTTGACGATCCCTTCCTCCGCCAACCAGCGCGCCAGTCTGGCGACGCGTTCGACCTTGTCGGCGACGGTGCCGAGCTTTTCGTGGAAGGTGATCCGCTCTAGCTTCTTCGCGTGGTCCGCGAGCGGGGTCTTGCGATCCTGCTCCCAGAAGAAGCGGGCATCGGAAAGGCGCGCGGCGAGGACCTTGCGGTTACCGTCGACGATGGCCGCACCGCCGTCCCCGGCCTCGATATTGGCGGTGCAGACGAAAGCATTGGCGAGCTTCCCGCCCTCATTCTCGCATACGAAATACTTCTGATTGGTCCGCGCCGTGAGCTGGATCACCTCGGGCGGGACGTCGAGGAAGGCCTCGTCGAAACGGCCGAGCAGCGGCGCGGGCCATTCGGTGAGGCCGGCGTTCTCGATCACCAGTCCCTCATCCTCGACCAGTGCGAGCCCGGCCTCCGCCGCCGCCTTGTGCGCACCGTCGCGGATCAACGCGGCGCGTTCCTCGTGGTCGACGATCACGTGGCAGGCGCGCAGCTTCTCGGCATAGTCGTGCGCACCGCCGATGGTGATCTCGCCCGGGCAGTGGAAGCGGTGACCCAGTGTGGCGTAGCCGGAGCGGACCCCGTCCACCGCGCACTCGACCAGATCCTCGCCCAGAATGGCGACGATGCCGGAGAGCGGGCGCACCCATCGCAGCGATCCGGTCGAGACCGAGGCGGCGCCCCAGCGCATCGACTTCGGCCAGGCGAAATCGCGCGCAATCGCGGGGATTGCTTCGGCGAGGAGATCGCGGGTGGCGCGCCCGGGCTTCTCGATCACCGCGAACCAGGTTGCCCGCCCCTTGATCTCCCGCAGCTCGAGCTGCTCGCGGGTGACACCGTTCTTGCGGCAGAAGCCGTCGATCGCCGCGTCGGGCGCGCCCTCCGGCGGTCCCTTGGCTTCCTCGCGCACGGCCCTGGTGCTTTCCGGCAGACCACGCGCGATCAGGGCGAGCCGGCGCGGGGTCGACCAGATGGTCACCTCGCCGATCTCGACGCCCGCTGCATCCATCTCGCGGCGGAACAGCTTCTCCAGCTCCGCCCGTGCGCCGGCCTGCATCCGGGCCGGAATTTCTTCGGAGCGCAGTTCGAGGAGGAAGTCGCTCATTTCGACCACTCCGGGTATTTCTCAGCCCAGCGCGGGGCTTCCTTCGCCATGTAGACCTCGCAGCTACCACGGGCGAGGTCGCGCACCTGGGCCATGTAGCTGGCGCGTTCCTGCACGCTGATCACGCCGCGCGCCTGGAGCAGGTTGAACACGTGGCTCGCTTCGACCGCCTGTTCGTAGGCGGCGATCGGGACGTCGTTGTCGAGGCAGTTGCGGCACTCCGCCGCGGCCTTGCGGAAGAGGTCGAACAGCGCGTCCGTATCGGCGACCTCGAAGTTCCACTTCGACATCTGCTTCTCGTTCTCGAGGAACACGTCCCCGTAAGTGACGCCGCGGCCGTTGAAATCGAGGTCGTAGACGTTGTCGACGCCCTGGATGTACATCGCCAGGCGCTCGAGCCCATAAGTCAGCTCGCCAGCGACGGGCTTGCAGTCGAATCCGCCCATCTGCTGGAAGTAAGTGAACTGGGTCACCTCCATCCCGTCGCACCAGACTTCCCAGCCCAGTCCCCAGGCGCCGAGCGTCGGGCTTTCCCAGTCGTCCTCGACGAAGCGGATGTCGTGCAGCAGCGGGTCGATCCCGATGACGCGCAGGCTTTCCAGATAGAGGTCCTGAATGTCGGCTGGGCTCGGCTTCAGGATCACCTGATACTGATAATAATGCTGCAGCCGGTTCGGGTTCTCGCCGTAGCGGCCGTCGGTCGGGCGGCGGCAGGGCTGCACGAAGGCCGCGTTCCACGGCTCCGGCCCGAGCGCGCGCAGGGTCGTGGCGGTGTGAAACGTGCCGGCCCCCATCCGCATGTCGTAGGGTTGAAGAATAAGACAGCCCTGCGCGCTCCAGAAGTCGTGAAGCGCGAGGATCATGTCCTGGAAGCTTTTCGCGGGATTCCGGTCCATCGGGCCGCGCCATGACGTAGCAGGCAAAACCCGTCAATGGTGCGACGGGCATTCCGGAGAAATGACAGGTTCTCACGACATGATGTCAGGTAATGTTGACACAGTCAGCAAATCGCGACATATAGTCAGGTATACCTGACACACGAAGGATTGCCATGTCGGCCTCGCGTCGCGCCCTCTACCTCAAACGGCTGCGAAGCTGATGAACAACCGGCTGAAAGTGCTGAGAGCGGAACGCGACTGGAGCCAGGCGGAACTGGCCGTCCAACTGGACGTCTCGCGCCAGGCTGTGAACGCGATCGAGACCGGCAAGCACGATCCGTCGCTACCACTCGCTTTTCGCATTGCCCGCCTGTTCGGGATGCCGATCGAGGAGATTTTCGATGACCAGGCTTGAACGGGACGAGCCTCCCACGTCCGGGCTCGTTCGTATATTGATTGTCGTAGCCGCGAGTCTCGTAGTCATTTTCGCGCTCGGCGTGGCAGCCGGAATGATCAGCGCGGCTGCAAGCCAGGGCGGGTCGCACAGCGCCACCTTTTACCTCATTCTTGTAGCTGTCGTAGCGGTTGCCGCAGGGGCCATCTGGCTGATCTTTCGCAACCGGGCAATCGTGGATCTCCCGGCGAGTCCGCGCATGCGGAAGTCGCGTATAATTCTCTATGCATCCGGCGTCGTAGGCCTCGTCGCTGGCATGGCGATGGTACTCTTCGAGGGGAGCGATACGGCAGGATGGCGGACGCTCTTCGCGTCGGACGAACCGATCTCACCGGCGGCCACGCTGGTCTTGCTCGCCGCCCTGATCGGCGGGTTCGGCCTGTCGATCCGCTGGCATATGCTCCTCGACGAGCATGAGCGCGCGGCCTACGATTTCGGAGCTGTCGTCTCGATCTACCTGTATTTCCTGCTGAGCGCCGGGTGGTGGTTGCTCGCGCGCGGAGGATTCGCCGCGGTGCCGAACGGTTACGTCATCTTCTGGGTGGTTATGGTCACCTGGCTGATTGGTTGGGTGGTTCGTCGGTACCGTTGACCCGCCGAGACCATCTCCCACAATGAAGGATCCAAGAACGATGAAGCTGAACCGCATCCCCACCAAAATCCGTGCGCTCTCGCTCGGTGTCTCCGCCGGCGCCCTCGCGTTTGTTACCCCGGCCCAGGCGCAGGAGACGGCGCCTGCCCCCGTCCCTGCGGAGAGGCAGGAAGTCGAGATCGCGACGCCGGCGCTGTGGAAGGTCGCGGACGAGGATACGACCATCTATCTGTTCGGCACGGTCCATGCTCTCCCAGATGGGATCGAATGGTATCACGGCCCTATCGCCGACGCGCTGGGCACCTCCGATATCCTGGTGACCGAGATCGAGATGACGCCTGAATCGATGGCCGCGACCCAGAACCTGGTGATGACCAAAGGCGTGCTGCCCGAAGGCGAGACGCTGCGTGGCATGCTCAGCGACGAGCAGCGCGCGGCTTACGAGGCGGCGCTGGCGCGGGTGGAACTGCCGCCTGCCGCCTTCGATCGGTTCGAGCCATGGTACGGCGCGATGATGCTCACCATGCTACCGCTGCTCAAGCAGGGCTATACGACCGATGCGGGCGTCGAGGCGGTGCTCGAAACGAAGGCAAGCAAGGAGCTGGAGCGCGGTGCACTCGAGACAGTCGAGGAGCAGCTTTCGATCTTCGACAATCTGCCGCCGGAGACGCAGATCGCATTCCTGATGGAGACGGTCGATGCCGTCGACGAGATCAAGGCGATGCTCGACGCAATGGTCGCCGAATGGGCGGAAGGCGACGCGGATGAACTTGCGCGGCTGATGAACGAGGGCATGACCGATCCGGTGCTTGCCGAACGCCTGCTCTACGCGCGCAATGCCAACTGGGCGAAATGGATCGACGAGCGGCTCGATGCGCCGGGGACGGTATTCGTCGCGGTCGGCGCGGGGCACCTAGCGGGTGAGCAGAGCGTGCAGGACAAGCTCGCCGAGCTCGGCATCGAGACCGCGCGAGTTCAGTGATCGGACCCGTCCTGTGATCCGACGATTGGCTTTCCCGTTGGCGGCCCTGCTCGCGCTCGCCGCCTGCGGGAAGGCCGATCCCCCGCCGGGTTTCGAAGGCCGGCCCTCACCCGCGTTGTTCGAGGTATCCTCTCCGGACGGCGCGGTCGAAGGGTGGATGTTCGGCACGATCCACTCGCTGCCCGACGGTGTCGCCTGGGAGACCGAAGCGCTGGAGGGCGTGCTTGCGCGCGCAGACCTGCTGGTGGTCGAAGTGCGCGATCTGGACGATGCTTCCGGGCTGCGCGAGGCTTTCGCGGAGCGCGCCTATACGGCAGGTCAGCCGCCGCTGGCCGTGAAGGTCCCTGCCCCGATGCGCGGCGATCTGTTCGCGGTTCTTGCCGAGCACGATCTCGCCGCCAGCGCGTTTGCCGGAATGGAAACCTGGGCGGCGGCGCTAACGCTTGCCCAATATGCCGCAACCGGGGAGGCAGCGAACGGCGTCGACCGTGCGCTGCTCGCCCGTGTTTCGCGTGAGAAGGTGGTTGAACTGGAAGGGGCGGCGCGGCAGCTCGATGTGTTCGACGGCCTGCCCGAGGCCGAACAGCGCGATCTCCTGGAAGCGGTAATCGCCGACATGACCCGGGAGGGCGAGGATCCCATGCGCCATGCGACCGATTGGTACGCAGGCCGGATCGATCACCTTGCCAATCCCGCCACGAGCGCGATCCTTGCCGATCCGGAGCTGCGCGAGGCGCTCTACGCCCGTCGCAACCGTGAATGGACCGAACGGCTTGCGGCGCTGCTCGAACGCGAGCCGCGCCCGCTGATCGCGGTGGGCTCGGCCCACCTCGCGGGCGAGGACGGCCTGCCCGCGCTGCTCGCCGCCCACGGCTACACAGTGCGGCGCATCCAGTAGCGCGCTTGCATTCCCGCCCCGGTCCGCTATAGGCGCGCGCTTCCGGCCATGGTCATCCCTGGAGGCGTGGCGGAAACCTGTACTCAGAAGCATTTCGAAAGGTAAGCGACATGAGCGACGCTCTGACCCTGCCGGCCGAGACGCGCGATCGGGCTGGCAAGGGAGCCTCCCGTGCACTGCGTCGCGAAGGCCGTGTTCCCGCCGTCATCTATGGCGGCAAGGAAGCCCCCACCCCGATCCACGTCGAGGAACGCCTGCTGGTGAAGCAGCTTGGCACCGGCCACTTCATGAATTCGATCGTTGAGATCGAGTTCGGCGGCAAGACCCTGCGCACGCTGCCGAAGGACGTTGCCCTTCACCCGGTCACCGACCGCCCGATTCACGTGGACTTCCTGCGCCTGGCGAAGGGCGCCAAGGTCGATGTCGCGGTGCCGGTGGTGTTCGTGAACGAAGAAGCGAGCCCCGGCCTCAAGAAGGGCGGCGTGCTCAACGTCGTGCGTCACGAACTCGAACTGGTCTGCGAAGCGGACAAGATCCCGAGCGAGATCGAAATCGACGTCACAGGCCTCGAGGTCGGCGACGCGATCCACATCAGCCACATCACGCTGCCCGCAGGTTCGGAGAGCGCGATCACCGACCGCGACTTCACCATCGCCACCATCGTCGCCCCGTCCGCGCTCAAGCGCGCCGAGGCCGCCGAGGGCGAGGAAGCCGCGGCTGACGAGGTTCCCGCCACCGAGCAGACCGAAGAAGAGGAAGCCGGCGAGGAATAATCCCGCCTTTTCCTTTCACGGCATTTTTCGAAGCGCCGGTCCAGCGATGGGCCGGCGCTTTGTCTTTGCACGCTCGCTTGTCTATCTCCCGCGCCACGATACGATCACGCTGACTCGCATCGCGAGCCCCGGGAGATACCGACTTGAGCAACACCGATGCCACTGCCGAAACCGTTCCTGTCCCTGCCGCCGCGGAGGAGCGGACCAGGTGCACGCTCGAACAGTACGAGGCGATGTACCGCCGCAGCATCGAGGAGCCCGATGCGTTCTGGGCCGAACAGGCACAGCGGCTCGACTGGTTTCGCTCGCCGACGACGATCGCCGACTGGAACTTTGACTCGGTCTCGATCAAATGGTTCGCCGACGGCACGCTCAACATCTGCCACAACGCGGTCGACCGCCATGTCGATGCCGGCCACGGCGACACCGTTGCGCTGATCTTCGAGCCCGATGATCCGGACGGGGCGGTGCGGCGCCTGACCTATGCGGACCTCCAGCGCGAAACGATCCGCATGGCGAACACGCTCAGGAAAATGGGCGTGGCCAAGGGCGACCGCGTAACGATCTACATGCCGATGATCCCCGAAGGCGCGATCGCCATGCTTGCCTGCGCGCGCATCGGCGCGGTCCATTCCGTAATCTTCGGTGGCTTCTCGCCCGGCGCCATCGCCGGCCGGATCGAGGATTGCGCGAGCGACTGGGTCATCACCGCCGACGAAGGCCTCCGCGGATCGAAGGCGATTCCACTGAAGGCCAATGTCGACGCGGCGCTGGAGAAGGTCTCGGCCAAGGCCGTACTTGTGGTTCGCCACACCGGCGCCGACGTATCGATGAAGGGCGGGCGTGACCACTGGTACCACGAGCTGTCCGAGGGTGTCTCCGAGGAGTGCCCATGCGAGGAGATGAACGCGGAGGATCCGCTGTTCATCCTCTACACCTCCGGTTCGACCGGCAAGCCCAAGGGTCTGCTGCACACGATCGGCGGCTATGCCGTCTGGGTCGAGTCGACCTTCCGCTACGTCTTCGATTACCGCCCGGGCGAAATCTACTGGTGCACGGCGGATATCGGCTGGGTCACCGGCCACAGCTATATCGTCTATGGCCCCCTGCAAGCCGGCGCGACCGCGCTGATGTTCGAAGGTGTGCCCAACTGGCCCGATCACGACCGCTTCTGGGCCGTGTGCGAGAAGCACAAGGTCAACATCTTCTACACCGCCCCCACCGCGATCCGAGCGCTGATGCGCGAGGGCGCGGGGCATGTAACGAAGCATGATCTGTCGAGCCTGCGGTTGCTCGGCACCGTGGGCGAGCCGATCAACCCGGAGGCCTGGCGCTGGTATCACGACACTGTCGGCAAGGGCGAGATCCCGGTCGTGGACACCTGGTGGCAGACAGAGACAGGCGGTATCATGATTACCACGCTCCCGGGCGCGCATCCGATGAAGCCGGGCAGCGCGGGCCGGCCGTTCTTCGGCGTCTGCCCCGAGATCGTCGACGCCGACGGCGAGCCGATCGAGGGCGCCGGCTCCGGCAACTTGTGCATCTCGCGAAGCTGGCCCGGCCAGGCGCGCACCGTCTACGGCGACCACGAACGCTTCGTGCAGACCTATTTCAGCACTTATGCCGGCAAGTACTTCACCGGCGACGGCTGCCGCCGCGACGAGGACGGATACTACTGGATCACCGGCCGGGTGGACGACGTGATCAACGTCTCCGGCCACCGCATGGGCACGGCCGAAGTCGAGAGCGCGCTGGTGCTCCACCCGAAGGTAGCGGAGGCGGCCGTGGTCGGCTTCCCGCACGACATCAAGGGCCAGGGCATCTACTGCTACGTCACGCTCATTGCAGGCGAGGAGCCGTCCGATGATCTCGCCGAGGAGCTGCGCCAGCAGGTGCGCAAGGAGATCGGCCCGATCGCGACGCCCGACCACCTGCATTTCACGCCCGCCCTCCCCAAGACACGTTCGGGCAAGATCATGCGCCGCATCCTGCGCAAGATCGCGGAGAACGACTACAGCTCGCTCGGCGACACCTCGACGCTGGCCGATCCCTCGCTCGTCGACGGGCTGATCGAGGGACGGCTGAACCGCTGACCTGCCCTGGGGGCTTGCCGCCCCCGCCAACCCGGCTAGGGAGCGCGCATGCAGATTTGGGCAGGCCTCGGTAACCCCGGACCGCAATATGCGCTCCATCGTCACAACGTGGGCTTCATGGCCTGCGACGTGATCGCGGAGATGCATGATTTCGGCCCGGTGCAGAAGAAGTTCTCCGGCTGGGTGCAGGAAGGCCGCATCGGCGGCGACAAGGTACTGCTCCTGAAGCCAGCGACCTATATGAACGAGAGCGGCCGCAGCGTGGGAGAGGCGCTGCGCTTCTACAAGCTCGGCACCGAGGCGCTGACGGTATTTCACGATGAGCTCGATCTCGCGCCGTTCAAGGTCAAGGTCCGCACCGGCGGCGGCCTCGCCGGGCACAACGGCCTCAGGAGCATCGACAAGCATCTCGGCCCCGACTTCCGCCGCGTCCGCGTCGGCATCGGCCATCCGGGGCACAAGGACCGCGTGACCGGCCACGTCCTAGGCAACTACGCCAAGGCGGAGCTGGAAGACCTGACCGACATGCTCGCTGCGATGGGCGCGGAAGCGGAGTGGCTCGCGAAGGGCGAAGACGCCCGCTTCATGAGCGATGTCGCGCTGCGGCTGCAGAGGTAGGCTCACTCTCTTCTCCTGCAATCGGAGCGGGTCGCTCTGCCTTCGCAGAGCCGAAGGCTTCGGGTAATAGGGAGCAAAAGGAAGAGGAGAGCCCCGCATGCCTTCGATCGACCGCCGCACTCTGCTCGCAGGCGCAGCCGCCACCACCGCCCTTGCCGCCAGCGCATCGCGCGCGCAGCCGGATGCCGTCGCAGCCACGCCCGACCTTTCGGGCAAGGCGATCCTGATCACCGGCTGTTCCTCCGGCTTCGGCAGGCTCGGGGCGGAGCACTACGCCAGGCTCGGGGCGAAAGTGTTCGCAACCATGCGCAACATTCCGCGCCCAGAGGCCGAGGAACTGCGGGAGCTCGCGGCCGACGACAAGCTCGACCTGCACGTGATCGAGATCGACGTGCTTTCCGACGAGCAGGTCGCGCAGGGGGTGGCCGAGGCGGAGCGAATCAACGGCGGACCTCTCGACGTGCTGGTCAACAATGCCGGCATCGGGATTTCCGGCCCGGTCGAGGTCCAGGACATGGAGGCGACGCGGCTGGCCTTCGACACCAACGTCTTCGGCTATCATCGTCTCGCCCGCGCCGTACTCCCGGGTATGCGCGCGCGGAAGAGCGGCCAGATCTTCGCCGTCTCCTCCCAACTCGGCCGGGTCATCGTGCCCTATGGCGGGCACTATTCGGCCAACAAGTTCGCGGTCGAGGCGATGTTCGAGCAACTCGCTTACGAGCTCGTGCCGCACAACATCGACGTGACCATCATCGAGCCGGGCGGCTATCCGACCGAGGTGTGGGTCAACCGCAACATCTACACCGGCGCGCTGAAGGAACGGGCGGAGGCGATCCACAAGGCAGGCTATCCCGAAGTCGTCGCCCGCATGGGCACCGAGGACGGCTCGGGCCGCACCGCCGACGCCATGGACGTGCCGCGCGCGATCGCCGAGATCATCGCCCTCCCCGCCGGCACGCGCCCTCTCCGCCGCGCCGTAAGCGGGAGCGCGATCCCGCAGACGCAGATCAATGAGGTCACGGCGCAAACCCAGGTCGGCTGGCTCGGCCGCTCGGAAACGCTGGGCCCTCTGGTGCGGGCGGTGCACGATTAGGCCGCATCATCAGATTCACGTCGGGCTGAGCTTGTCGAAGCACCGCCTTTTCATCTAGCGGGCGTCGCGAGAACGGCCGTGCGAACAGCTCAGGCCGAACCGTTCATGGAAGGTATTCGAATCTCATGGGTTTCCGTTGCGGAATCGTCGGGCTGCCTAATGTCGGCAAGTCCACCCTGTTCAACGCGCTGACAGAAACGCAGGCGGCGCAGGCGGCGAACTATCCGTTCTGCACGATCGAGCCGAATGTCGGCCAGGTCGCCGTGCCCGACGACCGGCTCGAGAAGATCGCCGCGATCGCCGGTTCGGCCAAGATCGTTCCGACCCAGCTCGCCTTCGTCGACATCGCGGGTCTCGTGAAAGGCGCCAGCAAGGGTGAAGGGCTCGGCAACCAGTTCCTCGGCAATATCCGCGAGGTCGATGCAATCGTCCACGTCCTGCGCTGCTTCGAGGACGACGACATCCAGCACGTCGCCAACAAGGTCGATCCGATCGCCGACGCCGAAGTGGTCGAGACCGAACTGATGCTGGCCGATCTGGAAAGCCTCGAGAAGCGCGTCCCCGCCGCGGCCAAGAAGGCGACCGGCGGCGACAAGGAAGCGAAGGCGATGGCGAGCGTGCTCGGCCAGGCGCTCGACCTGCTGCGCGACGGCAAGCCCGCCCGGCTGACCGAGCCGAAGGACGACGAGGAGGAGCGCCTGTTCGAACAGGCGCAGCTCCTCACCGCCAAGCCGGTGCTCTACGTCTGCAACGTCGCCGAGGAAGACGCGGCGGAGGGCAACGCCCTGAGCGAGCAGGTCTTCGAGAAGGCGAAAGCCGAAGGCGCCGAAGCGGTCGTCGTTTCCGCGGCGATCGAGAGCGAACTCGTCGCCATGGATGCGGAAGAACGCGCCGAGTATCTCTCCGAGCTCGGCCTGACCGAGAGCGGCCTCAGCCGGGTGATCCGCGCCGGGTACAAGCTGCTCGGCCTGCAGACCTTCTTCACCGCCGGGCCGAAGGAGGCTCGCGCCTGGACCTTCCCCGCCGGTGCCAAGGCGCCGCAGGCTGCCGGCGAGATCCACACCGATTTCGAGCGCGGCTTTATTCGTGCTGAAACAATTGCCTTCGATGACTACGTCGCGCTCGGCGGCGAGGCCGGTGCGCGCGAAGCCGGAAAGCTGCGGCAGGAAGGCAAGGAATACCTCGTCCAGGACGGCGACGTCTTGCTGTTCAAGTTCAACGTCTGAACACGCGGAGTGACGAGATGCGCAGGCTTGCGAGTGCCCTCACCCTGACGGCGGCGGCGCTGCTCGCCGCCTGCGCGCCGATTTCCCAAAGCAGCGCTCCCGCGAACGCCAGCGCCGTGCAGGCCGAACAGCGCGCGCCTGTCACCATCCTGGTGTCGATCGACGGCTTTCGGCCCGACTATCTTGATCGCGGATTGACGCCGACGCTTTCCGCGCTCGCTGCCGAAGGCGTGCGCGCGCCGATGCAGGCGTCCTTTCCGACCAAGACCTTCCCCAACCACTGGACCCTGGTGACCGGCATGGTGCCCGATCATCACGGCATTGTGGCTAACCGGATCGAGGACCCCGAGCGCCCGGACGAAGTGTTCACCATGGCGACGCTCGACCCGTGGTGGTGGAATGAAGCGAAGCCGGTGTGGGTCGCCGCGGAGGAAGCGGGCATCCGCAGCGCGGCAATGTTCTGGCCGGGTTCTGCGGTCGCCTGGGGCGGCACGATGCCGAAAGGGAACTGGGGGCCGGTCACTGACGGAACACTGCCGCAGGACTGGCAGCAGTTCAGTATGCAGGTCACCAACGTGCAGCGCGTCAACACCGTTCTCGACTGGCTGCGCCGTCCCGCCGAAATCCGCCCCGAGTTCGTCACGCTCTATTTCGACACGGTCGACACTGCGGGCCACGGCGGCGGACCCGACAGCGAGGAACTGAACGAGGCCCTGCGCGGCATCGACGGCGACATCGAGAGGTTGGTCGGCGGCCTGCATGATCTCGATCAACCGGCCAATCTCGTGATCGTGTCCGACCACGGCATGGCGGCGACGAGTTCGGAGCGCGTGATCGCGCTCGACCAGGTGCTCGATGCTTCGCTCTACCGGCTCGTCGAGGGCGGCGCCTATGCCACATTCGAGCCGACCGAAGGCAACACCGCCGCGCTCGAGAAGGCGCTCCTGCGCGAGCACGAGCATATGGAGTGCTGGCGTAAGGGCGAGATCCCGGAACGCTTCGCTTACGGCACCCATGATCGCATTCCGCCCTACTTCTGCCTGCCGGAGGTCGGCTGGACGGTCGCTCCCACCCGGCCCGCGCAGGCGTGGAACGGCGGCAGCCATGGCTACGACCCCGCCGCGCCCGAGATGGCCGCGCTGTTTGTAGCCCATGGCCCGGCCTTCCGCAGCGGCGCGGCCCTGCCGTCCTTCCGCAACACGGCGATAACGCCGCTGATCCGCGAGCTGATCGGGCTGCCGCAGGTGGCGGCCGCCGACGGCTCGCTGGAGCCGGTGCGCGGGGCGCTTTCTGCCCCGCGCTAAACGCCTCACGCGTGGGCCGCCGGCCTACGCCGGGCACCAATTCCCTCCCCGCCCGTTTCGCCAGGAATTTCAAGGGGAGAGCGAATGGTCGACAAATCCGAGAAGTTCCGCTGGCTCGTTCGCCTTGGCTTCGCGGCGCGAGGGGTGGTCTATCTTCTGCTCGGCTATATCGCGCTCGGAACCGCGGGCGAGGCGGAGAACGGCCAGTCGGCCGTATTCGACTATATCCAGGGAGTGCCCTTCGGCACGCCGCTGCTATGGATCATGGCCCTGGGCCTGCTCGGCTACGCCGCGTTCAAGTTCCTCTCCGCTTTCGCCGATATCCAGCACCGCGGCAACGACACCTCCGGCGGCCTGAAACGCATCGGCGACGCCGCGAGCGGTGTGGCACACGCCTTTCTCGCTTATGCCTGCTATCAGTTCGCCAGCGGCGCGCAGCAGAGTTCGGGCGGCGGCTCGAGCGGGGAGGAGATGGCCGGCTCCGTGCTGTCGATGGAGCTCGGCTCGGTACTCATCGGGGCGGTGGGGCTCGGATTTCTGGTGGCCGGCTTCATGCAGGGCAAGAAGGCCTGGACCTGCGAGTTCATGCACCGGATCAGCGGCCGCGCCCCGGCCGGCGTGCGCACCGTGGGCCGGATCGGACACGCCGCGCGTGCGATCGTCTTCGCGATCATCGGCTGGTCGATGGTTCAGGGCGCCTGGTTCGCGCAGGAAAGCCAGATCAAGGGGCTCGGCGAAGCGATACTCTCGCTGCGGGACATGGGCGCGCTCTACACGCTGGTCGCCGCCGGTCTGATGCTGTTCGGGGCATTCAGCCTCGTGCTGGCGCGCTACCGGATCATCCCGGATCTCGGGTCGCAGGGACTGCAGCCGAGCTTTCGCACCTAGGCGAACGCCGCCAGGATCGGACAGGGCCCCTCCCCGCCCTTCGCACAGTCGGACGCGAGCTTCGCGAGCGACGCGCGTGCAGCGGTGAGCTGCGCGATCTGCTCGTCCAGGGCGGCGATTCGCTCCCGGGCCATGTCCCGGGCGCGGGGGCGGTCATCGGTGCGATCGAGATCGATCAACTCGGCAATCTCCGCCAACGTGAACCCCGCGGTCTGCGCCTGCTTGACGTAGCGCAGGCGGCGCAGGTCGTCGGGGCCGTAGTGCCGCCCGCCGGGCGCATCGCCGCGCGGAACCTGCAGCAGCCCCTTGCGCTGATAGAAGCGCACGGTCTCCACCCCGACACCGCCGGCCTTTGCGAGATCCGAGATGCGCATCGCTTTCATGCTTGACTCCGTACCATAGTACGGAGGTTATGGGTGCTTTCATGACTGGAAACAAGACCGCCCGCCTCCATCGCATGGTGATGGACAAACACATCTGCCCCTACGGCGTGAAAGCGAAGTGGCTGCTCAAGCGCCACGGCTACACGGTGGAGGACAACTGGCTGACGACTCGCGAGGAGACCGACGCGTTCAAGCGCGAACACGACGTCGCGACCACTCCGCAGACCTTCATCGATGGCAAGCGCATCGGCGGCTACACCGAGCTGCGCGCCTTCCTCGGCAAGCCGCTGCCCGAGAAGGGGGCCACCAGCTATACGCCGGTGATCGCCGTGTTCGTCATCGCGGCTGCGCTGGGGATGGCGGTCAGTCAGTTCATGTTCGGCTCGCCCTTCACCATTCGCGCGGCCGAGTGGTTCGTCGCCTTCACCATGGCGATCCTCGCGATGCTCAAGCTGCAGGACGTCGAGCAGTTCTCGACCATGTTCCTGGGCTACGACCTGCTTGCCAAGCGCTTCGTGCCTTACGCCTATGCCTACCCCTTCCTGGAGGCCGGCGCCGGCGTGCTGATGGCGGCGCACGCGCTCGACTGGCTCTCCATCCCCGTGGCGCTGTTCATCGGCACGATCGGTGCGGTCAGCGTGTTCTACGCCGTCTATGTGCAGAAGCGCGAGATCAAGTGCGCCTGCGTTGGCGGATCGAGCAACGTGCCCCTGGGCTTCGTTTCGCTGACCGAGAACCTGTTCATGATCGGCATGGCGATCTGGATGATCTTTATGCCGTGAGGCGCTCGGCCGCGAGCCGCGCTTCGCCCTCTATGGCGTTGGCCGCCGGATGCGTTACACGATCGGCGTTCGATTCAGCCTGAGGGGACGAGATGAACTACTACGAGGATATCGAAGTCGGCGGGAAGCAGAGCTTCGGCCGCTATGAAGTCACGCGCGAGGAGGTGACCGATTTCGCCTCAAAGTACGATCCCCAGCCGTTCCACCTCGACGACGAAGCCGCGGCGAAGACGCACTTCGGGCGGCTTTCCGCCAGCGGATGGCACACTTGCGCGATGACCATGGCGATGCTGGTCGAGAACATGAAATCGCAGACGCAGGCGGGGCTGGGTTCGCCCGGCGTCGATCAGCTCAAGTGGCTGCGGCCTGTCTATCCCGGCGACACGCTGCGGTGCGAAACCGAAGTGATCGAGAAGCGCCGCAGCAAGTCGCGGCGCGACATGGGCCTGTTCAAGTCACGGATCCGGGTCTTCAATCAGGACGACACGCCGGTTCTCGAGATGACCTCCAACGGCCTGATCAGCGTGCGCGACCCCGACGCGCCGATCGGGGACTAGCGGCTCACGAGCCGCACTGCGCGATGCCCGTTTCGGCGTAGACGGTCTGGTCGCGCGCGTTGCGCAGCACCAGGCGCGCGGGGAAGTCGATCGTCTCCATTCCGCTCGGCGCGCCTTCCTCGGCCGCGATGTCGAGGATCAGGGCGAACTCCCTGCCGTCGTACTTGCCGCGTGTTCCGAGCGGCAGTTCCGGGCTGCCGACGTCGGGCGCGAGGCGATGGAGCTCGCTCTCGATCTTGATGTAGGCGCCGCCCTTGCTGGTAAGCGCGAGCACGCCCGCCCCGTCCGGCGCCTCGGCGGGCCGGCCGCCGGGCATGAAGCTGCATCCGGCCCCGAACAGGTCGTATCGCTCGATATCGGCAAAGAGGATCGGTTCCGGCGTCACGGGTTCGGGAGGGATGGTCTGCGCTGCCTCCACCGCCGCGATGGCGCGCTCCTCCGCCGCCTCCTGCTGCTCGGGCGTCAATTCGGGCTCGCTGCAGGCCATGAGCAGGAGCGGGAGGAAGAGAACGGCCTTTCTCATCTCAGTGTCTCCCGAACAGCTTCTCGACGTCTTCCATCCGAAGTTTGACCCAGGTCGGCCGCCCGTGGTTGCACTGCCCCGAACGCGGGGTCCGCTCCATCTCGCGCAGCAGTGCGTTCATCTCCGAAACCGAGAGCGTGCGGCCCGCGCGAACCGACCCGTGGCAGGCCATGGTCGCGAGCACCAGATCGAGCTTCTCGCCGAGCAGCAGCGCCTCGCCGTGGTTCGCGAGATCGTCGGCGATGTCCTGCAGCAGCTTTTGCGGATCGGACTTGCCGAGCGCATGCGGAACGCTGCGCACCAGCATGGCACCGGGGCCGAAGCGTTCTATCGACAGGCCCAGCGCACCGAGCTTCTCCGCCGCATCCTCGAGCCGGTCGCAGGCCGGCTCCTCGAGTTCGACCACCTCCGGAATGAGCAGCGCCTGCGCCCGCGCGACGGAGTTCCCCGCCCCCGCCGCGCGCAGGCGTTCGAGCACGAGCCGCTCGTGCGCGGCATGCTGGTCCACGATCACCAGCCCATCGGCAGCCTCGGCCACGATATAGGTGCTGGCAACCTGGCCGCGCGCGATCCCGAGAGGGTACTCGGTCGCCTCCTCCGGCAGCGGAGCCGCTTCTTCCGCCCGGCCCTGGGGCGCGGCCATGACCTGGCTTTCGTAGCTGCGCCAGGCTTCGGAGGCCTCGCGCACGCTGCTCTGCGGGCGGGACCAGTCGCGGCCCGAGAACATCGTTTCGAGCGCGCTAGGTACCTCTTGTGTTCCCGTAGGTTCCGCTTGCCAGCGCGCCATTGCGCCTGCGTCGGGCGTCTGCGCGCTGCGCTTGTCGCCGGTGGCAAGCGCCTGGCGCAGACCCGAGACGATGAACCCGCGCACCGCCGGCGCGTCGCGGAAACGCACCTCGGTCTTCGCCGGATGGACGTTCACGTCCACCTCCTCCGGCGGAAGCTCGAGGAACAGCGCGAGGACCGCGTGGCGGTCGCGCGCGAGCATATCGGCATACGCCCCGCGCACCGCGCCGGTGAGCGTCCGGTCCTTCACCGGGCGCCCGTTGACGAACAGGTACTGGTGATCGGCGACGCCGCGGTTGTAGGTCGGCAGCCCCGCAATACCGGTCAGCCGCATGGCTCCGCGCTCGAGATCGATCGCGACGCCGTTCTCGGCCAGTTCACGCGCGACGATCTCTGCCACCCGCTGGCTGAGCGGTTGCCCGGCCTGGAGCGACAGCACGCGCCGGTCGCCATGCTCGAAGGTGAAGGCGATATCCGGTCGCGCCATTGCGAGCCGGCGGACGACCTCGTGGCATGCACCGTATTCGCTGCGCGCGGTGCGCAGGAACTTGCGGCGTGCGGGGATCTTGCCGAACAGGTTCTCGACCCGCACCCGTGTGCCGGGCGGCAGCGCGGCCGGACCATCCTCGCGCAGTTCGCCATGATCGACCACCCGCCGCCATCCGTCCGCGGCGCCCTGCGGCCGGCTTTCCAGGGTGAGGCGTGCGACGCTGGCGATCGAAGGCAGAGCCTCGCCCCGGAAGCCCAGTGTCGCGACCTGCTCGATCGCATCGTCGGGGAGCTTGGAGGTGGCATGACGTTCGAGAGCGAGCGCCATCTCGTCCGGCGCCATGCCGCAGCCGTCGTCGGTCACCTCGATCCGCGCGAGACCCCCATCGGCGATCTTCACGGTGATCCGGGAGGCGCCGGAATCGATCGCGTTTTCGACCAGTTCCTTGAGCGCGGCCGCAGGCCGCTCGACCACCTCGCCAGCGGCAATGCGGTTGACCAGGTTCTCGGGCAGGCGGCGTATCTGCGGCATTGTTTTCGGGACCTAGCGGCGAAGCGCCGTGAATTCGAGGCCGGCAGTGAATTTTGCCCCCGAGTTTCGTCATATTTCTTTTGGCCTTTTTCTGCAGCATTGGGTAAGGACCCGCGGTCCCTGTCAGATGCGGGTTACGGCAGTCGCAGGTCACTGCGGCAAGGGCCCGAAACACTTACGGAAATACGCAACCGCATGAGCTTCTTCTCCAACATGTTCAAATTCGGCTCACCCAACCTCGCGATCGACCTCGGAACTGCGAACACGCTGGTCTACGTTCAGGACCAGGGTATCGTCCTCAACGAACCTTCGGTGGTCGCGATCGAGACGATCAACGGGATCAAGCGGGTCAAGGCGGTTGGCGACGACGCCAAGATGATGATGGGCAAGACGCCCGACAGCATCGAAGCGATCCGTCCGCTGCGCGATGGCGTGATCGCGGACATCGAAATCGCGGAGGAGATGATCAAGCACTTCATCCGCAAGGTGCATGGGAAGCGGAGCCTGTTCCGCTATCCCGAGATCACGATCTGCGTGCCTTCCGGCTCGACCTCGGTCGAGCGCCGCGCAATCCGCGATGCGGCAAGCAACGCGGGCGCGAGCGCCGTCTACCTGATCCTCGAGCCGATGGCTGCCGCGATCGGTGCCGACATGCCGGTGACCGAACCGGTCGGCTCGATGGTGGTCGACATCGGCGGCGGCACGACCGAAGTCGCGGTGCTCTCGCTACGCGGCCTGGCCTATACCACCTCGGTCCGCACTGGCGGCGACAAGATGGACGAGGCGATCGTCTCCTACGTTCGCCGCCATCACAACCTGCTGATTGGTGAAGCGACGGCGGAGCGGATCAAGAAGGATTACGGCATCGCGACCGTGCCTGAAGACGGCGTCGGTGATATCATCACCCTCAAGGGTCGCGATCTCGTGAACGGCGTGCCGAAGGAGATCACGATCAACCAGGCGCATGTCGCCGAGGCGTTGGCCGAGCCGATCGGCGCAATCGTCGAGGGCGTGCGCATCGCGCTCGAGAACACCGCGCCCGAACTGGCCGCCGACATCGTCGACCAGGGCATCGTGCTCACCGGCGGCGGCGCGCTGATCCAAGGGCTCGACGAGCACTTGCGCGAGGAGACCGGGCTGCCGGTCAGCATCGCGGAGGATCCGCTGTCCTGCGTCGCTATCGGCACCGGCCGGGCGATGGAAGATCCGATCTATCGCGGCGTGCTGATGACCGCTTGAGGGGAGAGATATGGCGCCGCCTTCGTCACGGCGCTCGAGCTATTCGCGCAGGGCGCAATACGGGGTTTTCACCGGCTACGTGATTGCCGGGGTCGGTGCGCTGATCGGCGCCATCCTGCTCGCTCTCTCGCTCTGGCGGCCCGCCAGCTTCAACGGCCCGCGCACGGTTGCGCAGGACGCAGTGGCCCCCGCCGCAGAAGCCAGCGCGGAAGTTCGGGCCGAAAGTCAGAATCTGATCGAGGCGATCCGCGGCTATCTGCGCGCGGGAAGCCAAAATGCCGAGCTGAAGCAGGAAGTCGAGCTCGCCCGTATCCGCCTGGCGGAGGCGGAGGCGATCAAGCGCGAGAACGCGCGCCTGAAGGCGCTGCTCGGCCTCGATCAGCAAGAAACGAAGCCGGTTGCCGTCGCACGGCTGATCGGGTCGAGTTCGGCCAGCGCGCGGCGCTTTGCCTATCTCGGCGCCGGCAGTGCGGACGGTGTCAGGGTTGGCATGCCGGTGCGCAGCCCGCGCGGCGTCGTCGGCCGTGTGCTCGAAGTCGGGCGGCACAGCTCGCGCGTGCTGCTGCTCACCGATAGCCAGAGCGTCCTGCCCGTCCGGCTCTCCGACAGCAATGTCGTGGCTTACGCCGAGGGCCGCGGCGACAGCATGCTGCGGATTCGCCTGATCAACCTCGGCGTCAACCCGCTCGAGAAAGGTGATATCTTCGTGACCAGCGGCGCCGGAGGGTATTATCGACCCGGCACCGCAGTCGCCATCGTCGCCGAGAAGACGGGAGACGGCGCGCTCGCGCGGATCATCAGCGATCCTGCGGCGACCGACTACGTGGCGATCGAGGAAATCTGGCAGCCGCAGGCGATCAGAGCTGCCGAAACCCCGGTCGAGCAATCCGTCGCGGACGCGGATGGGGCCTGATGGAACGGGCCGATCCGAGATCGCGGCGGGATGCCTACGGCTCGCGGATTAATCGCGCGCATTCGCCGCTTCTCGCCTATGCCGTGCCCTGGACAACGATCCTGTTCGCCAGCCTCCTCCCCGTATTTCCGATCGCGTCGGCCGCGCCGATCCTGCCACCGATCGGACTGATGGCGATGCTTGCCTGGCGGCTCGTGAGGCCAGGGCTGCTGCCCGTCTGGGCCGGGTTTCCGCTTGGCATGTTCAACGACCTCTTCAGCGGTCAGCCGTTCGGCAGCGGGATTCTGCTGTGGTCGCTGGCGATGATCGTAATCGAGGCGGTCGAAACGCGTTTCCCATGGCGCAGCTTCGTGCAGGACTGGTTGATCGCGGTGGGGATAGTCGCCTGCAGCATCGTCGCGGCGGCGTGCCTGTCGGGCGCCTCGCTCGGCGTGCCCTTGTTCGCGGCCCTCGTTCCTCAGGTCTTGCTGTCGCTGATGCTCTATCCCATTATCGCACGAATGGTCTCCACTCTCGATCGGTTCAGGCTGCTGCGCGTTCGGATTCTCGGCTGATGTTCCGCAGGAAACCGCTGTTCCGCAAAGGTCCGCAGGTCCAGATCACCTCCGCCACACTCGAAAACACCTACGATCGGCGTAGCTTCGTCGTGGCGGGCGTCGGCGTAAGCATCGGCCTGCTGCTCGCCGGCCGGATGAGCTATCTCGCGATTGCCGAGAACGAGAAGTACGAGACGGAAGCGGAAAGCAACCGCGTCAACCTGTCGTTGATTCCACCCCGCCGCGGATGGATCGTCGACCGCAGCGGCGCGCCGCTCGCGTCTAACCGCGCCGACTTCCGCGTCGATGTGATCCCTGAGCGGATGAATCGTCCCGAACAGCAGATGGAGGTCCTGCGCGAGGTGCTGAACCTCGATCAGGCGGCGATGGCAGACCTGCGCGAACGGATCAGCCGGACGCGTGGTTTTCGCCCTGTTGAGGTCGCTAGCGGCCTTTCCTACGAGCAGTTCGCTGCGCTGAGCGTACGCCTGCCGAATCTTCCCGGCGTCGTGCCGCAGCGCGGCTATTCGCGCTACTATCCCACGGGCCCGTCGATCGGACACCTGATCGGCTACGTCGGCCCTGCCTCAGCCGAAGAGTACGAGAAGGACCGCAATCCGCTGCTGATCACGCCCGGGTACAAGATCGGCAAGGACGGACTGGAGAAGCAGTTCGAACAGCGGCTTCGCGGCGTGCCCGGCGCCCGGCGCGTGGAGGTGACCGCCACCGGCCGCATCGTGCGCGACCTTGAGACGCGCGACGACATTCAAGGCAAACCGGTCAAGCTGACGATCGACGGCCCGCTGCAGGACTATGCGGCGCGCCGCATCGGCCCGGAGTCGGGCTCCGTCGTGGTAATGGATTGCCGCACCGGCGACGTGCTGTGCATGGCTTCGATGCCCAGCTTCGACCCGAACAGCTTCTCCGACGGCATTGGCCGCGTCGAATATGCCATGCTGCGCGATGACGAGCGGGTGCCGCTGCGCAACAAGGTGCTGAAGGGGCTCTACCCGCCCGGATCGACCGTGAAGCCGATGGTGTCGATGGCGCTCTTGCGTGAAGGGGTCGACCCTGAAGAGACCGTCTACTGCGGGGGCGGCTTGCGGGTAGGCAACCGTGTGTTCCACTGCTGGCAGCGCCGCGGTCACGGCCAGGTGAACATGGCGAAGGGCATCTACCAGAGCTGCGACGTCTATTTCTACCACCTCGCCCAGCGCATCGGGATGGATCCGATCGCCGCGATGGCGCGCCGCTGCGGCATGGGGCAGGAATTCGATCTGCCGGTGCTCAGTCAGTTCTACGGCACAGTGCCCGACCCCGCGTGGAAGCTGGAGAAGTACGGAACGAAGTGGCAGGCCTACGACACGGTCAACGCCACGATCGGTCAGGGCTACATGCTGGCAAACCCGCTCCAGCTCGCGGTCATGGCCTCGCGGCTGGCGAGCGGGCGACACGTCGAGCCGCATCTGCTGTTCGGCGAATCCAAAGGGCAGTTCCCCCCGGCCGACTTCGCCCCCGAGCACGTGGCACTGGTGCGTCAGGCCATGAGCGATGTAATCAACGGGCCCGGCACTGCCGGTCGGGCACGGTTGCCCCTTGAAGACGTGCTGATGGCGGGCAAGACCGGCACCGCTCAGGTCGTCTCGCTCTCGGTCTCCGACGGCACCTCCGGCCCGTGGAAATATCGCGACCACGGGCTGTTCATCTTCTTCGCGCCCTACGACAACCCGCGCTACGCGGGCGCGGTGGTGATCGAACACGGCGGCGGGTCCAGCTCGGCTTACCCCATTGCCCGGGACGTGACGACATTCCTGTTCGACCCGCGAAAGGGAATGGAGGCCCTGCACGCGCTGGAGAAACAATGGGGGGGCAATGCGCAAGAACGGCTCGCCGCCCGCTACGCCGCCTATGCCGCACAGACGGGCGAAGCCGTGCCGCCCGCCCCGCGGCGTGACGAGGAGATCTTCGCCAGCGTCGACGCGGAGGCCCGCGCCGCTGCAATGGTCCCGGTCACCGAGGCGACCGACGCCGCCATCAACCGTTCGGACGTGGCCGAATGAACTCCGTGGTTCCCGCCCCCATCGCCCGCCAGCCTTGGTCGATGCTGTTCCCGCTGATCGCGCTGGTCGGATTCGGCGCCATGGTTCTGTTTTCCGCGGCCGGGGGAAACTGGGAGCCCTTCGCGACCTCGCACCTTCTGCGCTTCCTCCTCTTCCTCGTCATGGCCTCGGTGATGACGCTGTTCGGGCGCGAGTTCGTGCGCTTCGCCGCCTATCCGATCTACGCTGTCCTCCTGGTCCTTCTGTTGGCGGTGGAGGCGATCGGCTTCGTAGGTGGCGGCAGCCAGCGCTGGCTCAATCTCGGGGTCGTTCAACTGCAGCCCTCGGAGCTGATGAAGCCGGCGATCATCCTTGTCCTCGCGAAGTTCTACAGCGGCCTCCCCCCGGGGATGACCATGTCGTGGCGCGCACTCGTGCCCGCGGCCGTGCTGGTCGCGATTCCGATGGGCCTCGTACTGCTGCAGCCGGACCTCGGTACAGCATTGGCGATCGGCTTCGGCGGCGCCACGGTGATGTTCCTCGCAGGCCTGCCGCTGCGCTGGTTCGTGACGGCGGGCGTGGCCGCCCTGGTGATCGCCCCGCTCGCCTACTTCTTCGGGCTGCATGACTATCAGCAACGCCGCGTGACGACCTTCCTAGATCCGGAGAGCGATCCGCTCGGCGCAGGCTATCACATTACGCAGTCCAAGATCGCGATCGGATCGGGCGGACTGTTCGGCAAGGGATTCAACGAAGGCTCGCAAAGCCATCTCAACTACTTGCCCGAACCGCATACCGATTTCGTCTTCGCCACCATGGCGGAGGAGTGGGGTCTCCTCGGCGGGCTCGCTGTAATCCTGATCTACGGCCTCATCATGCGCTGGGGCCTGAGCGTGGCGCGCAAGTCGCACGACCGCTTCGCCACCCTGCTCGCTTCGGGCATGGTGGCGACGATGTTCTTCTACGTCGCGATCAACCTGATGATGGTGATGGGCCTCGCCCCAGTGGTCGGCATCCCCCTGCCCTTCATGAGCCATGGCGGATCGTCGATGATGACGAACATGATCTGCATCGGCACGCTGATGATGGTGAACCGCTGGAACAACCGGGCGCCGCGCAGTCGATTGAGTTAGAGCGAAAATCGGCCCTTTCCATGCGCGCGGAGATCGCTATATGCAGCGCCTCCCGAGTCGGACGGCCCTCGTGGCTTCTCCGACAATCCGCCGGGATGTGGACGCATAGCTCAGTTGGTAGAGCAGCTGACTCTTAATCAGCGGGTCCTAGGTTCGAGCCCTAGTGCGTCCACCACCTCCTTCATCATCTGCTTTCGGTCGCACCCTGGAACTTGTACGGCCCGGCCCGAAAGGGGCCTGCCGTGAAGACCTTCCTGCTGTATGCCGCAACGGCGCTGGCCGAGATCGTCGGCTGCTACATGGCCTATCTCTGGCTGCGCGAGGACAAGTCCATCTGGCTGCTCGTGCCGGCGGCCATCGCACTTGCGCTGTTCGCCTGGCTGCTGACGATGCACGATACCGCGGCGGGGCGCGTCTATGCGGCCTATGGCGGGGTCTACATCGGCGCCGCGATCGTTTGGCTCTGGGTGGTTGATGGAGTCCGTCCGACCGCTTGGGACATCGCGGGCGTGCTGGTCGCGCTCGCGGGCATGGCAATCATCATGTTTCAGCCTTCCGCGGCAGGTTAGCACGCCGGTACCCCAACATTTCTTGGGCTAGGTCCGGCATCCGCAATCCGGCAGAAGCGGAGCGCGACCCGAAGGGCCCGTGTTCGCACGGGCTCTCGCCTCCAAGCCCCGCCTTCGGGTGGGGCTTTCTTTTGCGTCCCCCTTCCCCTGCAGCGATCCCGTGGCTACGCCGCGTTGGTTCATTGCCCGCGGAGAAAGACATGGCGCGCTTCCTGATCGTCGAAGCCCGGTTCTACGACCATCTCAACGACATGCTGGTCGACGGTGCGCGCAGCGCGATCGAGGCGGCGGGGCACGAGGTGGAGGTGCTGACCGTCCCGGGTGCGCTCGAAATTCCCGGCGCGATCGCCCTCGCCGCGGAAAGCGGCCGCTACGACGGCTTCGTCGGGATCGGCGTGGTCATTCGCGGCGAAACCTATCACTTCGAGATCGTCGCCGGCGAGAGCGCGCGCGGAATCATGGCGCTGACGATGGATGGAATCGCTATCGGCAACGGCATCCTGACGGTCGAGAATGAGCAGCAAGCGCTCGTCCGCGCGGACAAAACGCAGAAGGACAAGGGCGGCGAAGCGGCCAAGGCGGCGCTGGCGCTGCTCGCGCTGCAGGAGAAGTTCGCGTGAGCGTGCATCCTGCCATCGGCGGCATTCCGCTAGTGCTGGGCGGGAACGTCTTCGGTTGGACTGCCGCACGCGACGAGAGTTTTGCGGTGCTCGACGCTTTTCATGAAGCCGGCGGGCGGATGATCGACACCGCTGACGTCTACTCTGCCTGGGTCGAAGGTCACCAGGGCGGCGAATCCGAGCGGGTAATCGGCGAATGGCTCGAATCTCGGGGCGTGCGCAGCGAGATGCTGATCCACACCAAGACCGGCATGATGGGCGGGAAGGAGCTTTACGAACCCGTGCGCGTGCTGCGCTCGCTCGATGCATCGCTCGAGCGACTGCGGACCGACTATCTCGATCTCTACTACGCCCACAAGGACTATCCCGAACTGCCGATCGAGGAGATCGTCGAGGCCTTCGGCGGCGCGGTGGCTAGCGGCAAGGTGCGCGAACTCGGCGCCTCCAATTTCAATTCGGAGCGCCTGTCGACCGCGTTCGATGCTGCCGAGGCGGCCGGCCGCACGCCGTTCACCGTGCTTCAGAACGAATACAACCTCGTCTCCCGCGACAAGTATGCCGAAGATCTCCAGGCGCTGTGCACCGCGCGGGGGATTGCCATGCTGCCGTTCTACGGCCTCGCCGCAGGTTATTTGAGCGGCAAGTACCGCACCGCAGAGGATTTCGAGCGCGGTGCGCGGTCGGGCAGCGTGAGAGGCTATGCCGAGAAGGGGCAGCCCGTGCTCGGCGCCATGGACGAGATCTCTGCGGAGACCGGCGCAAGCCTGCCCGCGATCGCACTCGCCTGGTTGATCCGGCAGACCGGCATTCCCGCGCCGATTGCAAGCGCACGCACGGTCGAACAGTTGCACGATCTGCTCGAGTTCACCCGGGTGGAGTTAAGCGAGGATCAGATCGCGCGGCTGACGAAGTCCCTGCCCAGCTAAGTTCAGGAACCTTCTCCCGTGCCGAGCGCTCGGGCAGGGATGAACGGTTCGCTGGAATGGATCGCCGCGGTCGGCACAATGATCGCCGCCGGTTTGATCGCAGCCGATCTCGGGCGCAAGGCCACCGGCTGGGGCTTCGTGTTGTTCTGCGCTGTCGCCGTGATCTGGATCGTTTCCGGCCTCACCAGCGATGCGCAGCCGATCGCGGCGATGAACGCGATCCTGCTGCTGATCAACGTCTGGGGCGTGTGGCAGTACCTTCTCAGCCCCAAGAACCGGAAGAAGATCGAGAAGCTGGAGGAGCTCGAAGAGGAGGCCGAGCGGGAGGCCGAAGCCGAAATCGGCTGAGCCCCCTCCCCCGCGTCAGCCCGCCGCGAGCTTCCCGAAGCAGCCCTCGCCCGCGTAGAGCGCGCTGTCGCCCAGTTCTTCCTCGATGCGGATAAGCTGGTTGTATTTCGCGAGCCGGTCCGAGCGGGAGAGCGATCCGGTCTTGATCTGCCCGCAGTTCGTGGCGACGGCGAGGTCGGCGATGGTCGTGTCCTCGGTCTCGCCCGAACGGTGGCTCATCACCGCCGTGTAGCCGGCGCGGTTCGCGATATCGACCGCCTCCAGCGTCTCGGTCAGCGTGCCGATCTGGTTGACCTTGACCAGCAGCGAGTTGGCGAGGCCCTTGCCGATGCCCATGCGCAGGCGCTCCGGATTGGTCACGAACAGGTCGTCGCCGACGAGCTGGACCTTGTTGCCGATCATGTCGGTCAGTGCCTTCCAGCCTTCGAAGTCGTCCTCGCTCATGCCGTCCTCGATCGAGCGGATCGGGTAATCGGCGCAGAGCTTCGCCAGGTATTCGGCCATCTCGTCGGGCGTGAGGGAAAGCTCCTCGCCCGCCAGATCGTAACGGCCGCTGGCGAAGAACTCGGTCGAGGCGCAGTCGAGCGCGAGCGCGATATCGGAGCCGGGCTTGAAGCCGGCCCGCTCGATCGATTGCATGATGAAGTCGAGCGCGGCGCGCGTGCTCGCGAGATCCGGCGCGAAGCCGCCCTCGTCGCCCACGGCGGTCGAGAGGCCTTTCTCCGCCAGACCCTTCTTGAGCGTGTGGAACACCTCCGCGCCCCAGCGAACGCCATCGGCCAGCGTTTCCGCACCCACGGGCACGATCATGAATTCCTGGACGTCGATCGGATTGTCCGCGTGTTCGCCGCCGTTGATGATGTTCATCATCGGCACCGGCAGGACATGCGCTGAGACGCCGCCAATGTAGCTATAGAGTGGCAATCCTCGTGCGTTCGCGGCCGCCTTCGCCACTGCCAGACTGACGCCAAGGATCGCGTTGGCCCCTAGGCGGGCCTTGTTCGCGCTGCCGTCGAGCGCGATCATAGCGAGGTCGATGTCACGCTGATCCTCGGCGTCGAGGCCGAGCAGCGCGTCCGAAATCTCGCCGTCGACCGCGTCGACCGCCTTGGTCACTCCCTTGCCGAGATAGCGCGTCTTGTCCCCGTCGCGCAGTTCGACGGCCTCGTGCGCGCCGGTCGAGGCGCCCGAGGGCACCGCCGCACGGCCGAAGCTGCCGTCTTCGAGGAGCACGTCCACCTCGACCGTCGGATTGCCGCGGCTGTCGAGAATTTCGCGGCCGTGAAGATCGATGATGGCGGTCATGCTGCGCTCCGAAGTCGAGGTGTTGTAAAGGACTAGGACACTCCCATATCGGGAGCTAGGCGCCCTCTATGCGCCGGAACAATGCCACGCAAGTTACGTTGCGATACAGAACCGCGAAACCGTCGTCGGGTGACGGTGGACAACGAACCAATGAGGGCTAAGGAACGAGATATGGCTGATGCGATGACCCCCAGCACGGGCAAGAAGAAGACCGCGCGGAAGACGGCTCCGAAGCCGGCCGCCGCGGCGAAGGCGGCACCGGCCGTCGCCGGAACGACGACCGACCATCGCACGGAGGCGAAGTCGCGCTTCAATTCCGCGCTCGAGGAAGCCAAGGCTGGCGCAGCGGCCCTCAAGGCCGAGGCGGCCGACCGTGCCGTCGCCTATCGCGATCAGGCCAAGGGCCGTTCCGAGGACTGGGTCGAAGAAGCGAAAACCTACGGCAGAGAGGCCAAGGGCAAGAGCAAGGAACTCGCGACCGAAGGAAAGACAAAGGCTAGCGAGGCCTTGTCCTCGCTCAGCAGGATGGTCTCCGAAAACGCCGCTGCGATCGACGAGAAATTCGGCGCCCAGTACGGCGACTATGCCCGCAGGGCATCCCGTAGCCTGCAGGAAGCCTCGGTCAAACTCGACAGCAAGAGCGTCGACGACCTGAGCGAGGATGCGCGCGAGGTGGTCCGCAAGAGCCCCGGGCTTGCCGTCGGCCTCGCCGCGGTGGCGGGTTTCATGCTGGCGCGGATGTTCCGCGGCAGCCGCGACTGATCTCCCGCACCGCGGTGGCATCCATGCAAGACGAGCCCCTGCCGCACGCGCAGGACGGCGATGGGGAGCCGGTTGGGGAATCCCCTCGCTCCGGCTCCTCGTTGACCGACGACCTTGTGGCGCTGCTGGACGACGGGAAGACCTATCTCGAGGCCGAGAAGGCCTATCAGAAGAGCCGCGCGATCTATGCCGCGCACGAGAGCAAGAGCGGCATCATCCATGGACTGATCGCCTTCGCGCTCATCCACACGGCACTGATCGGGTTGGTCGTGGGCGCGGTGATTGCGCTAGCGCCTATCCTGACCATCTGGGGCGCCACGGCGCTCGTCGCAGGCGTACTGCTGATTGCCGGGGTCGTCATCGCACGCAAGGCGCTGGCGCACTTCAGGGACGTGGGCAGCAGCTTCACGGGTGATGGGCCATGAGCGATCCCGAGCACAAGATGATCGAAGACCGCGCGTTGCGCGATGCGGCGCTGGCGCTGGTCAAGGCCGACATCGCCCACCTCCGCGTCGATCTTACCACCAAGGGCATTGGCGCGCGCTTCCTCGATCGGGTGGCCGAAGGGGCGAGCGACGTGCTCGACGAAGCTGCGGAAGTGGCTGAAAATAATCGCGGCGTGCTGTTCACGCTGCTCGCAGCAGTTGTGCTTTGGCTGACGCGCAACCCGCTCCTCGCATTGTTCGGCGACGATGACGATGAGGACGAAGAAACCGAGGAACCCGAGCGCGATTGAGCCCGTTCGATCCACGACAACCCATTCCAGCGGAGACGAGCCGATGGCCGACAACCAAAAACGCGAAGAACTGAAAAACCGGATCGAGGCAGGTGAGCAGCGTCACGCCGACCGCACGGTGGGCGATTACGCTCGCGAGGCGCGCGATACGGCCACCGCATTCGTCAAGGATCATCCAGTGGCGACGGTCGTGGGCGGCCTCGCGATCGGTGTGATCGTCGCCAGCATGATCCCTGGACCGGGCCGACGGATGCGCAAGCAGGCGACCCGGCGCGGCTCCGCGCTGGCGGCCATGGCGGCCGAGATCGGCCTCGCTTACGGCGCCAGCCTCATCGACAGCCTGGGCACTGCTGCACGCGCAAGCGGCGACCGCCTCGAGGATTTGGGCGATGCGATCGGCGACAGCGCGCATGATCTGCGCAGGCAGGCAAGCTTGCAGGGCGGCGCCGCCAGCGAAGGCGCGCGCCGTCTGACGCGCGAGGTGGGCAAGAAAACCGGGCGCAAGGTTCGCGATCTGCGGGCGCGGATGGCGCACTGATCCGGTCCTTCGGGCAACGCACGCGGCGCGGTGGGCTTGCCTGCCGCGCCGTTTGCTTTAATGGCCGCGCCGTCCTCCCCCCGACCCCAGAGAAAAGACATGGAAGAAACTGAAGCCAAGCAGCGGCTGCATCTCGTGATGGGCGGCCGCGTCAAGGATCCGCGGAGCCTGGAGTTCCAGGACCCGGAAAGCATTCACGTGGTGGGTGTGTTCAGCGACTACGACGACGCCGTCGAAGCCTGGCGCTCGAACGCGCAGCGCACGGTCGACGACGCGGAAATGAAATATGTCATCGTCCACCTGCACCGGTTGCTGACGCCGGAGGTGTGAGGGCTGAGCTCCCGCTTCCGCGGGGCTCAGCTCTGCATTTAGATGAATTCGATCTTCTCGACGAGGTAGAACTTGTCGCCCGAGGGAACGGTGACTTCGATCTCGTCGCCCACGCTCTTGCCGATCAGCGCACGGCCGAGCGGCGAGTTGTAGGAGATCCGCCCCTTGTTCGCGTCAGCCTCTGTCTGGCCCACGATCTGGTATTTCACAGGCTTGTCATTATCGTCGATCAAGGTGACGGTGGCGCCGAACACGATCTTGTCGCCCGACAGTGTCGAGGGATCGATGATCTGCGCGCGGCTGACGCGGTCCTCGATATCCGCGATCTGCGCCTCGACCTGACCCTGCCGCTCCTTGGCGGCGTGATATTCGGCATTTTCCGAGAGGTCGCCGTGCGCGCGCGCTTCCTCGATCGCGTCAACGATCTTCGGACGTTCCGCGCGCAGCGTCTTGAGGTCGGCCGTCAGCCGCTCATAACCCTCCGCCAGCATCGGAACCTTTTCCATCGTAGCCATCGCGTCTTTCCTCCAGGCGGCCCTGCAATCGCAATTCACGCTGTGCCCCTCCAACGGGAGCGGCAAACTGAATGGTGAATTGTACGGAAGTGGGAACCGCGGTTGTTTCAGCTATAATAAGCTTGCAACGGGCGCACTTCAAGCTGGCTCGCCTTGACCGCGCGAATCGCCGTAACCGCCGCGAGCGAGGCCGCCGCTGTAGTGTAGTACGGGATCTTCATTTCCAGCGTCGTCGCGCGGATCGATTTGGAGTCGGTGAGGCTCTGCCACCCCTCGGTGGTGTTGAACACCAGCGCGATCTCCCCGTCGATCATGCGGTCGACGATATGCGGTTGCCCTTGCGCCACCTTGTTCACCCGTGCGACCGGCAGCCCGTGATCGGCGAGGTAGGTCTGCGTCCCACCGGTCGCGATCACTTCGAATCCCTGCTCGATCAAGGTTCGCACCGCGGGCAGGATGATGGGCTTGTCGCTGTCCTTCACGGAGACGAACACCACACCGCTTTCGGGCAGCTTCACTCCGGCTCCGAGTTGCGATTTGAAGAACGCGGCGGGGAAGGCGCGGTCGATGCCCATAACTTCGCCGGTCGAGCGCATTTCGGGCGTCAGCACCGGGTCCGAGCCGGGGAAACGGGTGAACGGGAACACCGCCTCCTTGACGGCCATATAGTCGAGATCGCGCCGGAACGGCGGGAAGGCAGAGAGCGGCTCGCCTGCCATCACCCGTGCGGCGATCTTTGCGACCGGCTGCCCGATCGCCTTCGCGACGAAAGGCACCGTGCGGCTCGCACGCGGATTGACCTCGATCAGATAGATTTCGCCGTCCTTGACCGCGAACTGCACATTCATCAGCCCGCGTACTCCCAGCGCCTTGGCCAGCGCCTCGGTCTGGCGCTCCATCTCTTCGACGATCTCGGCAGGCAGCGAATAAGGCGGCAGCGTGCTGGCGCTATCACCGGAGTGCACGCCGGCCTCCTCGATATGCTGCATCACGCCTGCGACGCGCACTTCCTTGCCGTCGCAGAGTGCGTCGACGTCGCACTCGATCGCATCGCGCAGATACTGGTCGACGAGCACGGGACTGTCGCCGGAGACGTGCACGGCGGTGGCGATATAGTTGTCGAGCTGCGCCTCGGAATCGACAATCTCCATTGCCCGCCCGCCGAGCACGTAGCTCGGGCGCAGGAGCACTGGATAGCCGATCCGCGCGGCCACCGCCGCAGCCTCGTCGCGGCTCTTGGCGATGCCGTTCATCGGCTGCTTGAGCTTGAGGCGGTTGACCAGCTTGGCGAAGCGCTCGCGATCTTCGGCGAGGTCGATCGCGTCGGGGCTGGTGCCGAGGATCGGGATACCCTCGTCCTCCAGTGCCTGCGCCAGCTTGAGCGGGGTCTGCCCGCCGAACTGGACGATCACGCCGACCAGCTCACCCGCCTGCTGCTCCACGCGCAGGATTTCCAGCACGTCCTCCGCCGTCAGCGGCTCGAAATAGAGCCGGTCGGAGGTATCGTAGTCGGTGCTGACCGTTTCCGGGTTGCAGTTGACCATGATCGTCTCGAACCCGGCTTCGGCGAGCGCGAAGCAGGCGTGGACGCAGCAGTAATCGAACTCGATGCCCTGTCCGATCCGGTTCGGCCCACCGCCGAGGATCACGATCTTGCGCCGATCGCTCGGCATGGCCTCGTCTTCGGGCTCGCCGAAGCTCGGCGCCTCGTAGGTCGAGTACATGTAAGGCGTGACTGCCTCGAACTCGGCGGCGCAGGAATCGATGCGCTTGAACACGGGCTGCACGCCGAGTTTACGGCGCAGCTTGCGCACCTCTTCCTCGCTCGTCGCGCCGGCCATGGCGCGCAGGGCGTCGTGC
>JAPSJS010000082.1 GCA_031178065.1 Altererythrobacter sp. | reverse complement strand
CGCTCCTCGGCCGCCTGGAGCGCCGCCGAATCGATCGCAACCACGTCGCCGTCGCCGAGGTGGTCGAACAGCGTTGCCATTCGCTCCTCGAACAGCGGCAGCCAGTGCTCCATCCCCGCGAGACGGCGGCCTTCGCTGACAGCCTCGTAAAGCGGATCCTGCGTCGCGTTGGCGCCGAACATCTCGCGGTAGCGGGTACGGAAGCGCTTGATGCTGTCCTCGTCGAGCAGCGCCTCGCTCGCCGGCAGCAGCAGGTGCGACTGGAGCACGCCGGTGCTCATCTGGGTCGAGGGATCGAAACTGCGCAGGCTCTCGAGCTCGTCGCCGAAGAAGTCGAGCCGGAGGCCTTCGTCGAGACCCGAGGGGAAGATGTCCACGATCGAGCCGCGTACGGCGTACTCGCCCTTGTCGATTACCGTGTCCGTGCGGCTGTAGCCCTGCCGCTGGAGAAGGGCCGCGAGGCTTTCACGGCCGATCTCGTTCCCGGGTTTGAACTCGCGCACGCTCTCGCGGACGCGGAATGGGGTCAGCACGCGCTGGAGCACGGCGTTGACGGTAGTCACGAGGAGCTGCGACCCGGCCTTGCCTGCCTGAAGCTGGTGGAGCGCGGAGAGCCGCCGTGCACTGACCGTGAGGGCGGGGCTGGCGCGGTCGTAGGGCAGACAGTCCCAAGCGGGGAACTCGATGACTTCGAGCTCGGGCGCGAAGTACTGTGCCGCTTCCGTCACGCTGTGCATCGCCGCCTCGTCTGCCGCGATGAAGACCGCGCGGCCTTTCGCCGCGCGTGCGAGGTCGGCCATCACGAGCGGCTGCGCGCCCCGCGCGACAGAGGCGAGGGTGAGCGGCCTTTCGGCCTTCAGGATACGGTGGAGGTCGGGCATGTCCTGTCCAAATCGAGTTGCCGCGCCCGCGTTCCGCGCACGAGCGAAAACCCGCTCGAGGGATTCGAGCGGGTGGGTCGTAGTGCCTCACATAGACATTCGGGGCGATTTTCCCACCCCAACGCGAGCTACGAAATGTCGACGTAGTCGAGCTTCTGCATCGCCGTGATCTGGGCTCCGGCGAAGCGTTCCGGTACGGGCTGCGTCCCAAGCGCCCAGGCCATGACATCGACGTCGTCTTCTTCCAGCACCGCCTCGAACCACGCCAGTTCCGCCTCACCCCAGCTGGCGTGATAGCGGTCGAAGAACCCGCCGATCATGTAATCGGCCTCGCGCGTGCCGCGGTGCCATGCGCGGAAGCGGGCGCGGGAGAGACGGGTGGGATCGGGCATGGGGGGCGCCTATCTTCCCCGTCATGCCTGCGCAAGCCGGCATCGCTCTCCACAAGCGCGGGGCCGGTGGTACGCGATCCCGGCTTTTGCTGGGATGACGATAGCGGTTAAGAGCACCACATGCGCCCCGACATCCTCAACCCGCTGTTCGCCGAGACCGCGACGCTCGACGGTGTCGGGCCGAAGCTGCAGAAGCCGCTCGACAAACTCGGCCTTACGCGCGTGAAGGACGTCGCCTATCACCTGCCCGAACGCTTCGTCACCCGCCGCCCGGTCGAAGACCTCGACAGCGCGAGTGAGGGCGAGCAGATCGTGATCGCGCTCACGCCTACGGAGCATCGCGCCCCGCGAAGTGGCCGCGGGCCCTACCGCGTGCTCGCGCAAGATGCGGCGGGCAACGTCTGTGCGCTGACTTATTTCGGCCGCGCGTCCTACACCGCGAAGAAGCAGCTTCCGGTCGGCGAGAAGCGCTGGGTCGCGGGGCGCCTCGATCGCTACGGCGACATGCTCCAGATCGTTCATCCGGATCACGTATCGGAAGATGGCGGCAACGCACTCGGCCAGCTCTGCGAGCCTGTTTACGCGCTGTCGGAGGGGCTGACGCAGCCGAAGGTTGCCAGTCTCATCGAGCAGGCGCTCGCGCGGCTTCCCGAGCTTCCCGAGTGGATCGAACCCGGACAATTCGCGCGGCAGAAATGGCCCGCCTGGGCCGACGCGCTCAAGCTCGCGCATAAGGATGAGCATGCGGCCGCCCGCGAGCGGCTCGCCTACGACGAGCTCTTCGCCAATGGCCTCGCGCTCATGCTCGTGCGGGCGGACAATCGTCGCCGGCGCGGTCAGCCGCTCCGGGGCGACGGCGGACTGCGCGCCAAGCTGAAGCTGCCGTTCCCGCTCACTGGCGCGCAGAAGCGCTCGATCGCCGAGATCGAGGGCGATCTAGCGCAGGAAGCGCCCATGTTACGCCTGCTCCAGGGCGACGTCGGCGCGGGCAAGACGGTGGTCGCCCTCGAAGCCATGCTGATCGCGGTCGAGGCTGGCAAACAGGCGGCGCTGCTCGCACCGACAGAGATTCTCGCGCGCCAGCACTTCGAGACGCTGCGGGCGATGGTGCAGCCGACCGGTGCCGAGATCGCCCTGCTGACCGGGCGCGACAAGGGCAGGGCGCGCGAATCGATCCTGATGGGTCTGATGGACGGCAGCATCGACATCGTGGTCGGCACGCACGCGATCTTCCAGGAAAGCGTGGCCTACCGCGACCTCGCGCTGGTGGTAATCGACGAGCAGCACCGCTTCGGCGTGGCGCAGCGGCTGCAACTCGCGGGCAAGGGGCGCCGCACGCCGCACACGCTGGCGATGACCGCCACGCCGATCCCGCGCACCCTCACCCTCGCGCAGTACGGCGAGATGGACGTCAGCCGCCTCGACGAAATGCCGCCCGGTCGGCAGGCGATCGACACCCGGGTCGTCGCGCAGGAGCGGCTCGCCGACGTGATCGACGCGGTGGGACGCCATATCGGGGGAGGGCAGCAGGCTTACTGGGTCTGCCCGATGGTACGCGAGCATGAAAGCGAGGATATCGCCGCGGCCGAGGCGCGCTATGCCGCCCTGCGGGAGCGTTTCGGAGAAGCGGTCGTGCTGGTCCACGGGCAGCTCAAGCCGGAACTCAAGGACGCCGCAATGGAACGATTCGCGCGCGGCGAGGCGAAGCTGCTGGTGGCGACCACGGTGATCGAAGTCGGCGTGGACGTCCTCGCCGCGACGCTGATGGTGATCGAGCAGGCCGAGCGCTTCGGCCTTGCGCAGCTCCACCAGTTGCGCGGGCGCGTGGGACGGGGAAGCGAGAAATCGACTTGCCTGTTGCTGCGCGGCGAAACGCTATCGGAAACCGGCCGCGAACGCCTCGCCCTCATGCGCGAAACGCAGGACGGTTTCCGCCTCGCCGAAGAAGACCTGCGTCTGCGCGGCGGCGGGGAACTCCTGGGCACACGCCAGTCGGGCGACACGCCGTTTCGGGTCGCGACGCTGGAGCAAATCCAGCGCCTCCTCCCGCTCGCGCACGACGACGCCCGGCTGCTGATGGAACGCGACGGAGGGCTGGAGGGCGAGCGCGGCGCTGCGGCCCGCGTGCTGCTTTACCTGTTCGAACGCGACTGGGGCGTGCAACTGCTGCGCGGGGGCTAGCGCAGCAGAGCCACGAGCGCTTCGGCGCCGCGGCTCACGTCTTCCCAGGTGTAAGTGAAATTGTCCTCGCCACCGTACCACGGATCGGCGACTTCCGCTCCTTCGCGGCCGGGTACGAGGTCCATCAGCATGGCGACCTTTGCCCTGCTGTTCGCCGGCCGCAGCCGTTCGATATCGCGCATGTTCGACCGGTCCATACCGATGATCCAGTCGAAGCGGTCGAAATCCTCCGCCGCTAGTTGCCGTCCGCGATAGTGCGAAATGTCGATCCCGTGCCGCTCCGCCGTGGCGATGCTGCGCGGGTCGGGCGGCTCGCCGACGTGGTAGTCGGCGGTCCCGGCACTGTCCGCCGTGACATCGAGCCCCGCGCGCGCCGCGGCTTCGCGAAACGCCGCCTCGGCCAGCGGCGAGCGGCAAATGTTGCCGAGGCAGACGAAGAGAACTGTGGGCTTGGTCATGACTTCCTGCCGCCGGATTGGCCGTCGTTGTCCGTTACCGGTGCTTCGCTCCGTCACGCGAGTTCGGCGATCGCGCGCGCGAGCTCGCTGTCCGTGAAGGGCTTGGCCAGTCGAGGGACGTTCAGTGCGGCCCCGTCGGGAAGTTCGGCATAGCCGGACGCGACGATGATCTTCAGGTCCGGCTTTACCGTCTTCGCAGCTTCGACCAGTTCGCCGCCGGTCATTCTCGGCATGGCATAGTCGGTAATCATCAGATCGACGTCCTCCTTTTGGAGAACTTCCAGCGCCGATCTGCCCGAATGAGCTTCCAAGACTTCGTGTCCCATGTCGGAAAGGACCGTGGTCGTATTCAGAAGGATTATGGGGTCGTCGTCGACGGCAAGGATCCGGAGCGGCCTGCCGGTCGGTGCCGTTTCGGCCACATCCTCAGTCTGACCAGCCGTGCCCTGCTCCACCATCGGCAACCAGATCTCCGCGGTGGTGCCGTGGCCGAGTTCGCTCTTCAGGACGAAATGGCCACCGCATTGCTCGACCATGCCCCGTACCATGGAGAGGCCCAGACCGGTGCCCTTTCCGACGCCTTTCGTCGTGAAGAATGGCTCGGTCGCGCGTGCGAGGACTTTCTCGTCCATTCCCTCGCCTTCGTCCTTGATCGACAGGCACACGAAGTTCCCTTCCTCTCCGGGAAGCTGCGCCTCGCGCGCGCTCACGAGGATGCTGCCACCCTCCGGCATCGCGTCCCGCGCGTTCACGATCAGGTTCATGACGGCCAGTTCAAGCTGCGCCCGGTCTGCCGTCACGGGATGGAGCCTGAGTGGGAAATTCGTATCGATGGCGATGCCCGGACCGATGGTGCGCTGCAGTAGCTCCGCCATTTCCCGGACTGAGCCGACAAGGTCGACCTCCTGTAGCTGAAGTTCCTGCTTGCGGGCGAACGCGAGCATGCGCTGGGTCAGTGTGGCGCCGCGATCGGCAGCCGTGATGGCGTTTTCGATGAAGCGATCGCCGACTTTGTACTCACCTTCCGAAATGCGCCGCTGAGCAATCCTGAGGCTGCTGAGAATGGCGGCCAGGATATTGTTGAAGTCATGCGCCACGCCCCCTGTGAGCTGGCCAATGGCCTCCATCTTCTGCGACTGGAAGAACTGCTCCTGCGACTTCTCCAGCGCCTCCTGGGCGTGCTTGCGCTCGGTCAGGTCGCGGGTGATCTTGGTGAAACCCCGCAACACGCCGTCGTCGTCGTGGATGGGGTCGATCACCACATTGGCCCAGAAACGGGTTCCGTCTTTCCGCAGCCGCCAGCCCTCGGCCTCGAACCGCCCCTCCGAAGCGGCCGTCGCCAGCGCCGTCTGCGGTACGCCCGCCTCTCGATCGGCTTCGGGATAGAAGCGGGAAAAATGCTGCCCAATGATCTCGTCGGCGGAGTAGCCCTTGAAACGCTGTGCACCGGCGTTCCAGCTCGAGACGTAGCCGTCGGGATCGAGCATGTAGATCGCGTAATCCGTGACGCCCTGCACCAGAAGACGAAAGCGCTCTTCGCTTTCGCGCAGTGCTGCCTCGGCCTTTCTCCTCTCCGAAAGGTCCCGTGTGATCTTCGCGAAGCCCAGGTGTCTTCCGGTCGGATCGCGGATCGGTTCGACGACCACACCGGCCCAGAAGCGGCTACCGTCCTTCCGGACTCGCCAGCCCTCGGCCTCGAACCGGCCCGTGTCGAGGGCGGTTTGCAAAGCTTTCGCCGGAATCCCGGCGCGCTGGTCCTCTTCGGTGTAGAAGCGGGAGAAGTGCTGACCGATGATCTCTTCGGGCATGTAGCCTTTCAGCCGCTCGGCTCCAGCATTCCAGCTACTGACGACGCCACTGGGATCGAGCATGTAGATCGCGAAGCCGGTGACGCTCTGGATCAGCAGATCGGCGCTCGTGGATAAGGGCGTCATTTCCGCATCCTGTCGATGTTCCCCCAGCTTTGAATGGAGGCCTAAACCCCTTCGCGTGCAAATAGTTCCGATGTTTGAGCCACTTGCTTGGTAACCAGCCTGGCTGCATTGGCCGAAGCAGATGCTTTGACGACCGAGCTACGCCAGCCCAAGTTTGCGCGTTTTCGAACCACCTTCAACCCCGGGTTTGCGCAACTTACATCTCAAAGGCTCAGGAGCCGCTGTCCGGAGCGCCGCAGTCGGCACGGCCCGCGCCGGTCTTGTACCGGGGACCTGCAATAATAAGCGAAATCCGCCGCTTGGGCGATTTAATTGGTCGGGGAGAGAGGATTCGAACCTCCGGCCCCTGCCTCCCGAAGACAGTGCTCTACCAGGCTGAGCTACTCCCCGACCGTGTCGGTCCCGTCCGGCAAAGCGCCGTGCGGGTCGAGGCAAGGCGCGCCCTATAGGCAGCGTGGGTCGGGGTGGCAAGCGGGCAATTGCAGGTCTAGGAAGTCGGCATGGCCAGCGCCGCACTTCCTGCCGATTCTTCGAATCGCGATCACCCCGAACAGCAGTATCTCGACCTGATGCGCCGCATCTGGACCGAGGGGAGCGAGCGGATGGACCGCACCGGCATCGGCACTCGGTCGGTGTTCGGCGCGATGCTGCGCTTCGATCTGGCGGACGGCGCGATGCCGCTCCTTACCACCAAGCGGGTCTACTGGAAGACGGCCACGCGCGAGATGCTGTGGTTCCTGACGGGCGAGACGAACATTCGCCCGCTGGTGCTGCAGGGCGTCAAGATCTGGAACGAATGGCCGCACGCGCGCTACGTTCGCGAGACCGGTGATGCGATCGCGCTGGACGACTTCGTGCAGCGGGTCGCCGATGACGAGACGTTCGCCGAGCGCTGGGGCGATCTCGGCCCGGTCTACGGCAAGCAATGGGTCGACTGGCCGACCTATCGCTATCGCCCGGACGGCACGTACGAGAAGGGGCCCGGGATCAACCAGGTCGCGCAAGTGATCGAATCGCTGCGCACCAATCCCGGTAGCCGGCGCCATATCATCGAGGGCTGGAACGTCGCCGAAGTCGATCGGATGGCGTTGCCGCCGTGTCACAAGACTTATCAGTTTCACGTTGCGGATGGCCGGCTCAACTGCGCTCTCTACCAGCGAAGCTGCGACGTGGCGTTGGGGCTGCCGTTCAATCTGTGGTCCGGCGCGCTGCTGCAGCGGATGATCGCGCAGCAGGTCGATCTCGAGCCCGGTGAGTTCGTGTGGATGGGGGGCGACGTGCACCTCTACCTCAACCACGAGCACCTGATTACCGAGCAGCTTGCGAGGGAACCGCAGGGCCGTCCGCGGCTTGAGATAGTGCGGCGGCCTGAGACGATTTTCGACTACCGTCTCGAGGATTTCGAAGTCCGCAATTACGCGCCGCTGGGGGCGATCAAAGCTCCTGTGGCGGTCTGAGACGGGAGAGCTTGACCCCTCCCGAGCCGTGAAATAAAATAACGCACACGTATAAGAATGCGTCTCACGCTTTGGGAGATCACCTTATGGCCGACAGGCCCGACGCGGACCGGGAAGCAGGGGCCAACAAGCCCGCGCTCCGGCTTCACGTTCCCGAACCGAAATTCCGCCCTGGCGACACGGTGGATTTCAGCCATATCCAGGTCAGCGAGCCCGGCGCGCAGCCGCGCCCCGACGAGGCGTGCGACGCCAAGGAAACGGCTCCGCTCTGCCACGATCTGATCCGGGTCCTGGGCGACGACAATCACGCCCACGGGCCGTGGGATCCGAAGCTCGATCCCGATACCCTGCGCACCATGCTCGGGCATTTCGCTCTCGTCCGCGCGTTCGACGAGCGCATGTTCCGCGGCCAGCGGCAGGGCAAGACCAGCTTCTATATGAAGTGCACGGGGGAGGAGGCGACGTCCGTCTCCGCCGCGATGGCGCTCGCGAGCGACGACATGGTCTTCCCCAGCTACCGCCAGCAGGGCGTGCTGATCGTGCGCGGCTACGATCTCGTCGAGATGATCAACCAGATCTACTCGAACAAGGGCGACAAGCTGAAGGGTCGCCAGCTCCCGATCATGTACTCCAGTCGCGACCACAGCTTCTTCTCGATCAGCGGCAACCTCGCGACGCAGACGCCGCAGGCGGTCGGCTGGGCGATGGCGAGCGCGATCAGGGGCGACAGCCGCATTGCCGCGACCTGGGTGGGCGAGGGCAGCACCGCGGAAGGGGACTTCCATTCGGCCTGCACGTTCGCGACCGTCTATAATGCACCGGTTATCCTCAACGTTATCAACAACCAGTGGGCGATCAGCAGTTTCAGCGGTTTCGCCGGTTCCGAGCGCACGACGTTCGCCGCGCGTGCGCTGGGCTACGGCCTCGCCGGCCTCAGGGTCGACGGCAACGACCCGCTCGCGGTCTATGCCTCGCAGCGCTGGGCCGCCAACCGCGCGCGCGCCAACGCCGGGCCGACGCTGATCGAATACTTCACCTACCGCGCGGAAGGGCATTCGACCTCGGACGATCCGGCCGGCTACCGCAGCGCGCAGGAGCGCGAGGAGTGGCCGCTCGGCGATCCAATCATGCGGCTCAAGAATCACCTCGTCGCGCTCGGCGAATGGGACGAAGAACGGCAGGAGGCGATGGACCGCGAGGCGGCCGAGCGGGTCAAGGCCGCGACCAAGGAGGCGGAGAAGAACGGCACCCTCGGCCACGGCATGCACCAGCCCTTCCGCACCATGTTCGAAGACGTGTTCGAGGAACTGCCCTGGCACCTCAAGGAGCAAGCCGAGCAGGCGACTCG
>JAPSJS010000035.1 GCA_031178065.1 Altererythrobacter sp. | reverse complement strand
ATCGCCTCGCGGAAGCGCTGGCGGTTCTCCGCCTTGTCGATCGCGTCGGCATCGGCACCGATCATCTGAACGCCGTACTTGTCCAGCGTGCCGTCGTTGAACAACGCCAACGCGCAGTTGAGCGCGGTCTGCCCGCCCATCGTGGGGAGCAGCGCGTCCGGCCGCTCCTTGGCGATGATCTTCTCGACGATCTCCGGCGTAATCGGCTCGACGTAAGTCGCGTCGGCGAACTCGGGATCGGTCATGATCGTCGCGGGGTTGGAGTTGACGAGGACTACCCGGTAGCCCTCCTCCTTCAATGCCTTGATCGCCTGCGTGCCCGAATAATCGAACTCGCAAGCCTGGCCGATAACGATCGGCCCGGCGCCGATAACGAGGATAGAGGAGATGTCAGTGCGTTTGGGCATTTTATCCGAGCGATCCCACAAATTTCTCAAAAAGGTAGAAGCTGTCCTGCGGCCCTGGGCTAGCCTCGGGGTGGTACTGCACCCCGAACGCCTTCTTCCCACGGATCGCGATGCCGCAGTTGGAGCCGTCGAACAGGCTGACGTGGGTTTCCTCGACGCCCTCCGGCAGCGTCGCATTATCGACCGCGAAGCCGTGGTTCATGCTGGTGATCTCGACCACGCCGTCCTCGAGCCTTTTGACCGGGTGGTTCGCGCCGCGGTGGCCCTGATGCATCTTGGCGGTCTTGGCGCCCGCCGCGAGGCCGAGCATCTGGTGGCCGAGGCAGATGCCGAAGATCGGCACGTCGCGTTCGAGCAGGCCCTCGATCACCGGCACCGCGTATTCGCCGGTCGCCGCCGGGTCGCCGGGACCGTTGGAGAGGAACACGCCGTCGGGCTGGAGCGCCAGCACATCGTCCAGCGAGGTCTTGGCCGGAACCACCGTCACCCGCGCGCCGGCCTTCACCAGGCTGCGGAAGATGTTGTCCTTGCTGCCGTAATCGATCGCGACCACGTGCGGCTTCGCATCGCGCGGCGCACGGCCATAGCCGGTGCCGAGGCGCCAGTAGCCCCCTTCCCAGCTCTCCTGCTTCTCGCGGCTGACGCGCTGGGCGAGGTCCATGCCTTCCAGCCCCGGCCATTCCTGCGCGCGCTTGAGCAGCGCGGGAATGTCGAATGCGCCCTTCGAATCATGCGCGATCACCGCATTGGGCGCGCCGTTCAGGCGGATGCGGCGGGTGAGCGCTCGGGTATCGACGCCCGACAGGCCGATCTTGCCCATCGCGGCCAGCCATTCGCCGAACTGCTCGCGCGCGCGAAAGCTCGAGTGCGGAGTGATCTCTTCCCGCACCACGCAGCCGACCGCGCCTTCAACCTTCGACTCGATGTCCTCGGGGTTCGCGCCGACGTTGCCGATATGGGGAAAAGTAAAGGTGACGATCTGCCCGGCGTAGGACGGATCGGTCATCACCTCCTGGTAGCCGGTCATCGCGGTATTGAAACACACCTCACCTACGGCAACGCCAGCGGCACCGAAGCCTTTGCCCCAGATGACCGTTCCGTCGGCCAGCACGAGGACTCCCGTCGCGCCGCTGGGTTGCGCGCGAGAGTTTGCGGGGTTTGCCATGGTGGCACTCCGAGTCAGGTGTTTCCGGCGATGTCGCTAAGTCGTTGCCGCTAAGCCTCGTGTGCGGGCCCGTCAACCTGTCCAATTGCGATTTATCGGGTTAAGTGCCCTGCCCGGCAAAACCCTTCCACAGAAAGAGCACCCATGATCCGCGACGACATCAAGCAGGCCACGGTCCAGGCAATGAAGGCTGGCGACAAGCCGCGCACCGCCGCGCTCCGCCTGATCTCCGCCCGGATCAAGGACCGCGATATCGAAATGCGCACCTCCGCCAAGGAAGTGAACGACGACGATCTCGTCACCGAAGTGCTGCAGAAGATGGCGAAGCAGCGCCGCGAATCGATCCAGATGTACGAAGAGGGCGGGCGCGAGGAACTCGCGCAGCAGGAGCGTGACGAACTTGCCGTGATCGAGGAATTCCTGCCGCAGATGATGGACGAGGCCGCCACCCGCGCCGCCATCGAGGACGTCAAGACCAGCCTCGGCGCCTCCTCGATCAAGGAAATGGGCCGCGTCATGGCCGAATTGAAAGCCCGCCACGGCGCCGTGCTAGACATGAGCAAGGCGAGCGCCTGGGTGAAGGAAGCGCTGGGCTGAGGCACTCCTCCGCCGATCGCAACTTGAAGTCCCTGCCGCACCCGCGCAATGGTCGGGTATGGCGCTCTCACCCCAATGGCTGGACGAACTGCGTGCGCGGGTGACGCTTTCAAGCGTCATCATGCGCACGACCAAGCTCCAGCGCGCCGGGCGCGAGTGGAAGGCGTGCTGTCCGTTCCATAACGAGAAGACGCCGAGCTTCACCGTCAGCGACGAGAAGGGTTTCTACCACTGCTTCGGCTGCGGCGCGCATGGCGACGTGATCCGCTGGATGACCGACCAGCGCGGCCTTCCCTTCATGGATGCGGTAAAGGAACTCGCTGCCGAGGCAGGCTTGGAAGTCCCCGCGCCCGATCCCGGCGCGGCGCAGCGGGCGGAGGAACGCGCAGGCCTGCACGACGTGACGCAGGCGGCGCAGGACTGGTTCGTCGCCAGCCTCGAAGGACCCGGCGGCGCCAAAGCGCGGGAATATCTGCAGACGCGCGGGTTCAATGCGCGCACGATCGAGCGCTTCGGTTTCGGCTTTGCGCCGAACGAGCGGCAGGCGCTCAAGGCGGCGCTCTCGCGCTTCGAAGAGAAGCTGCTGATCGAAGCAGGCCTCAGGATCTCGGTTGAGGAGCGCGATCCCTACGATCGGTTCCGCAATCGCCTGATGTTGCCGATCCACGACGCCCGCGGGCGAGTGATCGCGTTCGGTGGGCGCATCCTGGAGACCGATACCAACGCCCCCAAATACCTGAATTCGCCCGACACGCCTTTGTTCGACAAGGGCCGCACGCTCTATAATCTGCACCGCGCTGGTCCCGCTTCGCGGCAGACGAGGCGAATGATCGTCGTCGAAGGCTATATGGACGTGATCGCGCTCGCCGCACACGGGTTCGAGGATGCCGTGGCGCCGCTCGGCACCGCGCTGACCGAGCGGCAGATCGAATTGCTCTGGCGCATGGTCGAAACGCCGATTCTGTGCTTCGACGGCGATGCGGCGGGCCAGCGCGCGGCCATGCGTGCGATCGAGCGTGCCCTGCCCCTGCTCCGCCCTGCCCATTCGCTCACTATGGTGCGCCTTCCCGCCGGGCTCGATCCCGACGATCTGCTGCGCGCGAAAGGCAAGGGCGCGATGGAGAAGCTGCTGGCCGAGCCGGCCACTCTGCTCGACACGCTGTGGGAGTTCGAGCGCGCCGCGCAGCCGCTGAACACGCCCGAGGACAAGGCCGGCCTCAAGCAGCGCCTGGTCGATCACGTCGAGAAGATCGAGCACCCTGACATCCGTGCTCTCTACAAACGCGAACTGCTGGAGCGCTTCTCCGCCTTCGCCTTCCCGCGCCGTGAACGCACGCGTGGCGACTGGCGCAAGCCGGCGGTACCGCGCCTTTCGCCCGATATCGCCCGGCGGCTGCGCGGCGCACGAGAGGGCTCACGCGATCAACTCGTCTCCGCGGTGATCGCCGGATTGGTGCGCTTCCCGGAGGAAGCGCTGCGCCATGCAGAGCAGCTCGGCCGCTTCGCGCAACTGGATGCGAAGTCGGGCCCGCTGGTCGATGCGATACTCGAAGCGGTGGAAATGCTTGAACCGGGAGAGATTTCCCCCATATCGTCGTTCGACGGTCCCGTCGCGCCGCCGGATAACACCCGTTTCGCCTTCCTCAGTGAAGGCATCGATCCGCAAGACGCGCGCGAACAGTTGGCCGAAGCCGTAGCGTTGCTGGTCGAAAGGCCTGCGCTGGAGGCTGCGCTAGCCGCAGCCACCGCGCGGTTCGAATCCGACCCTGAAGGAGCCTTCGCCGAGCAGCAGAGGTTGCTCAAACGAAAGCTGGAATTCGAGCGACGACTCGGGCAAATGGCAAGCCGAAGGGCTGCTTCGGCGGCCCAAACTGATTCAACGCGTCGGCGGGAGACAGGGCCCGCCAACGGCGCAGAAACGGACTGAACGCACCTCCATGGCAACCACGTCGAAGAATTCCGACAAGGACGACGCACCGCTGATCGACCTTAACGAAGCATCGATCAAGAAGCTCATCGCCAGGGCGAAGAAGCGCGGCTACGTGACCGTAGACGAGCTCAACGAGGCGCTGCCCGAAGATCAGATGAATACGGACCAGATCGAAGACGTGATGTCCGCGATCTCCGAAATGGGCGTCAACATCGTCGAGAACGACGAGGAAGCCGACGGCGAGGCAGACGCCGAGAGCGACGAAGTCGAGGAAATCGGCGGCGACGACGACGACGGCGACGAGCCCAAAGCGGCGAAGAAGGCCGCCCCGACCGCCGCCAAGAAGACCACCACCACCGACCGTACCGACGATCCGGTGCGCATGTACCTGCGCGAAATGGGCGCGGTCGAACTGCTTAGCCGCGAGGGCGAGATCGCCATCGCCAAGCGCATCGAGGCCGGCCGCGACACGATGATCATCGGGCTGTGTGAAAGCCCGATCACCTTCCACGCCATCATTCAATGGTCAGAAGCGCTCAACAACGAGGAAATGCAGCTCCGCGAGATTCTCGATCTCGACGCCATGCTCTCGAAGGAGCCGCCGGCCGACAAGATGGAGGAAGGTGCAGAGGACGACGACGGCGAGATTTCCGAAGAAACCGCCGGCCCTTCGATCCGCGAAGACGACGAGGTCGAGGACGAGGAAGACGGCGAGGACGACGACGAGGAAGGCGGCAGCTCGCGCCGGCGCGAAGAGGACGACGAGGAAGACAACACCATGTCCCTCGCCCAGATGGAAGCGGCCCTCAAGCCCGACGCGCTCGAACGCTTCGCTCGCATCACCGACCTGTTCAAGAAGTTCGAGAAGCTCCAGGCCGAGCGCGTCGACGTGCTCGGTCGCGGCGACGAGTTCCCGGCGGCGAAGGAAAAGAAGTACGAGGATCTACGCGAACAGCTCACTGCCGAAGTCGAGAGCGTACAGTTCCACGCAACCAAGATCGAATTTCTGGTCGACAATCTCTATGCCTTCAATCGCCGGCTGACTGCGCTCGGCGGGCAGATGCTGCGCCTGGCCGAACGGCACAAGATCAAGCGCACCGACTTTCTCCAGGCCTACATCGGCAACGAGATGGACGATAGCTGGCTGGCTGCTCGCACGAAGAAGGACAAGAAGTGGGCCGCCTTCGCTGAGAAGGAAGCCGACGCGGTTGAGCGCATCCGCGCCGAAATTTCCGATATCGCGAGCCAGACGGGCATGAGCCTGGAAGAGTTCCGCCGTATCGTGAACATGGTCCAGAAGGGCGAGCGCGAGGCGCGCATAGCCAAGAAGGAAATGGTCGAGGCGAACCTGCGCCTCGTGATCTCGATCGCCAAGAAGTACACCAACCGCGGGCTGCAGTTCCTCGACCTGATCCAGGAAGGGAACATCGGACTGATGAAGGCGGTCGACAAATTCGAGTACCGCCGCGGTTACAAGTTCTCGACCTACGCGACGTGGTGGATCCGCCAGGCGATCACCCGCTCGATCGCCGACCAGGCGCGCACGATCCGCATTCCCGTCCACATGATCGAGACGATCAACAAGCTGGTCCGCACGAGCCGTCAGTTCCTCCACGAGCAAGGCCGCGAGCCCACGCCCGAGGAAATGGCCGAACGCCTTTCGATGCCGCTCGAGAAGGTCCGCAAGGTGATGAAGATCGCCAAGGAGCCGATCTCTCTCGAAACGCCCATCGGCGACGAGGAGGATTCGCACCTCGGCGATTTCATCGAGGACAAGAACGCGATCATTCCGGTAGATGCCGCGATCCAGGCGAACCTCAAGGAAACCGTCACCCGGGTGCTAGCCAGCCTCACCCCGCGCGAGGAACGCGTGCTGCGCATGCGTTTCGGCATCGGCATGAACACCGACCACACGCTCGAGGAAGTCGGCCAGCAGTTCTCGGTCACCCGCGAACGCATCCGTCAGATCGAAGCCAAGGCGCTGAGGAAGCTCAAGCACCCGAGCCGCAGCCGCAAGATGCGGAGCTTCCTGGATCAGTAAGTTCGATCCGGGAACCGGTCGCGCTATCAGCCGTTGTTCGAGTCCAGACGATGTAAAAATCGACTGGATATGAAGTTTCTCTCAGGAGAAGCTATCAGGAGCCCCGGTGCCTAACGGCGCCGGGGCTTTTGCTTTGAGCCTCCCGCGGCGCCTTGAGCAGGCCGCCTTTCGAGGCCCGCCGGGGACAAGGCCGGTTTGCGGTGGCGACATGGCGCGCGAATCACTATGGGGACGCCATGCGTATCGCCATCGCCTCCGACCATGCCGCCATCGAGATGAAAGCCGCCCTGCGCGAGTGGCTGATCGAGGAAGGGCATGAAGTTGCCGATCTCGGCCCCGACAGTCACGACAGCGTCGACTATCCCGATTTCGGCTATAAGCTCGCAGCCGTCGTTGCCGAGGGCACGGCGGAACGCGGGATTGCCCTGTGCGGATCGGGGATCGGGATCTCCATCGCAATGAACCGTAATCCGGCCGTGCGCTGCGCGCTCGTGTCCGAGCCGCTCTCCGCCAGCCTCGCGCGCGAACACAACAATGCCAACTGCCTCGCCATCGGTGCGCGGCTGATCGGTATCGAGATGGCCCGGGCCTGCGTCACCGCTTTTATCGAAACGGAATTCGGCGGCGGCCGCCACCAGCGCCGCGTCGACAAGCTATCGAACCCAAGCTGCTGAGGAATTTCATGAGCACTGCGGAAGCCGCCAACGCCGACATCATGCACAGTTTCTGGCAGGACACCCTCGCCGAGGCCGATCCCGAGATCGCCGAAGCCGTCCGGAACGAGCTCCAGCGCCAGCGCAACAAGATTGAACTGATCGCGAGCGAGAATATCGCGAGCCGCGCGGTGCTCGAGGCGACCGGCAGCGTCTTCACCAACAAGTATGCGGAGGGCTACCCCGGCAAGCGCTACTACGGCGGGTGCGATTACGCCGACGTGGTGGAAACGCTGGCGATCGAGCGTGCCAAGCAGCTCTTCGGTTGCGATTTCGCCAACGTCCAGCCCAACAGCGGCAGTCAGATGAACCAGGCCGTGTTCCTCGCGCTGCTGCAGCCGGGCGACACGTTCATGGGCCTCGATCTCAATTCGGGCGGGCACCTGACACACGGCTCGCCCGTGAACATGAGCGGCAAGTGGTTCAACGTCGTGCCCTACGGTGTGCGTCAGGATGACGAACTGCTCGACATGGAGCAGGTCGAGCGGCTCGCGCACGAGCACAAGCCGAAGCTGATCATCGCAGGCGGCACCGCATATTCGCGGCAGTGGGATTTCGCGAAGTTCCGCGAGATCGCGGACGCCGTGGGCGCCTACTTGCTGGTCGATATGTCGCACTTCTCCGGCCTCGTCGCCGGCGGTGCGCACCCCTCGCCCTTCCCGCACGCGCATGTGGTGACGACCACCACGCACAAGAGCCTGCGCGGCCCACGCTCGGGCGTGATCCTCACGAACGACTCGGATATCGCGAAGAAGGTCAACAGCGCGGTCTTCCCAGGCATGCAGGGCGGCCCGCTCATGCACGTCGTCGCCGCCAAGGCGGTCGCGTTCCGCGAAGCGTTGCGGCCCGAGTTCAAGAGCTACGCCGCGCGCGTGGTCGAGAACGCCAAGGCGCTCGCCGCCAGCCTCGAAGAGAACGGCCTGCGCATCGTCTCGGGCGGCACCGACAACCACCTGATGCTGGTCGACCTGACCGCCAAGGACGTGACCGGCAAGGCGGCCGAGAAGGGCCTCGACCGGGCATGGCTCACGTGCAACAAGAACGGCATTCCGTTCGACACCCGCAGCCCCTTCGTCACCAGCGGCGTGCGCCTCGGCACGCCCGCCGGCACGACGCGCGGCTTCGGCCCGGCCGAGTTCCGCAAGGTCGGCGCGCTGATCGCCGAGGTGGTCGACGGTCTCGCCAAGAACGGCCCCGAAGGCGACGCGCAGATCGAGGAGCGGGTGCGTGGCAAGGTCGACGAGCTGTGCGACGCCTTCCCCATCTATCCGGGAATGTGATGCACGATGCGATGCCCCTTCTGCGCGCATGACGACAGCCAGGTAAAAGACAGTCGCCCCACCGAAGACGGCACCGCCATCCGTCGCCGCCGCCAGTGCACGAGCTGTGGCGCGCGCTTCACCACGTTCGAACGCGTGCAGTTGCGCGACGTGACAATCGTAAAGAGTGGCGACCGGCGCGAAGCGTTCGACCGGTCGAAGCTCGAGCACTCGGTGGCCCTCGCCTGCCGCAAGCGCGGGATCGAGCAGGAACGGATCGACCAACTCATCTCCGGCATCCAGCGCCAGGTGGAAACGGCAGGCGACAGCGAAGTCCCCTCCGCTCGGATTGGCGAACTGGTGATGGACGGTCTGCGCCAGATCGACAGCGTCGCCTACATCCGCTTCGCCAGCGTCTATCGCGACTTCAGCGAGGCAAAGGATTTCGAGGAATTCGCCAGCACTGTGCGGGACGCAGGTGGCGATTAGGTTGCGTGCTCTGCACTGTTACCGTTCGTCCTGCGCGTAGACAGGAGGCGAGCGGATATGGAGGTCGCTGAAAGAGTGGAAAGCACCGCACCCGTCATCGTCCTCGTCCGCCCCCAGCTGGGCGAGAACATCGGCAAAGCCGCGCGGGCCATGCTCAATTTCGGGCTGACCGAGATGCGGCTGGTGGCCCCGCGCGATGGGTGGCCCAACCCCAGCGCCGGACCCGCAGCGGCCGGGGCGAATGGCGTGCTGGAGAAAGCCACGGTGCACGACACGCTGGCCGACGCCGTCGCCGATTGCGCGCACGTCTACGCCACCACCGTTCGCAAGCGCGGCGTGACCAAGCCCGTGGTGACGCCTGAGGAGGCGGCAGCTGAAATCGCGGACGCACAAGGCCGCTCCGCAATCGTGTTCGGGCCCGAGCGCTCCGGCCTCGAAACCGACGACGTCGCGCTCGCCCGCGCGATCGTGACGGTGCCCATCAACCCCGAGTTCGGATCGCTCAACCTGGCGCAAGCGGTGATCCTGTGCGCTTACGAATGGTCGAAGACGCAGTGGGAGGGCGGCACGCTCGTGCAGCCCACCGGGGAAGACCTGCTTCCGCCAGCGCCGCAGGAAGAACTCGAAGGGATGATAGAACAACTCCAAGCCATGCTCGAGCCGCGTGGCTACTTCATGCCACCAAGCCGCGCCGCGGCAACGCGGCGGACCCTTCGAACGATGCTGACCAAGCCCGGCTGGAACCACCTGGAGGTACGGACCATGCGCGGGGTATTGTCGAGCCTCGCCAAGCCGCGGCGGGACGGCGCCTAACTACGCAGCCGGTCCCACTCCTCGAGCTCGTACGCAATCGAGGTTTCGACCAGAAGATTCCAGATTTCCTCGATTTTCTCGCCAGGGAGGTTTCTCGTTTGCGCATCGGCGGCAACCGCGGCAATGACCGCGGCTTTGCGCGCTTCGTCCCGCACGCTGTCACGCGACTGTTTAATCCGGGCGGCGGCGCGCATATAGCCGAAACGCCGGTCGAGCAGCGCCATCAGCTCGCGATCGGTCGCGTCGACGCCGATCCGCACCTCGCGCATGCTGGTACATTCGTCTGGCAGTTTGAGTTCGTCGGTCATGCGCGCGCCCTGCCCCGCGCGACCGGTTTTGTCGAGCGCCCATCGCGTGCTTGACGCCTCGGACAATCCTGCTAGACGCGCGCCTTCGCGAATTTGGCCCCGCATCCCGGTGAAGCGGTGGCCGCGTCTGACGAATGGGTCAGGCGGGCGATGCCGGGTTGAAGCGCCACCACTGGGGTGGCGACAGCAAATCGAAGGACGCGACATATGTCGAAGCGCAAGAGCGCCAAGCACAAACTCGACCGCCGGATGGGCGAGAACATCTGGGGTCGTCCGAATTCCCCGATCAACAGGCGTTCCTACGGCCCCGGCCAGCACGGCCAGCGTCGCAAGGGCAAGGTGAGCGATTATGGCCTTCAGCTGCGCGCCAAGCAGAAGCTGAAGGGCTACTACGGCGACGTGACCGAGAAGCAGTTCAAGCGCACCTATCAGGAAGCGTCGAGCATGAAGGGCGATACCAGTCAGAATCTGATCGGCCTACTCGAACGCCGTCTGGACATGGTCGTCTATCGCGCGAAGTTCGCTCCGACGATCTTCTCCGCGCGCCAGATCGTCAACCACGGGCACATTCGCGTGAACGGTGTGAAGTGCAACATCGCGAGCCGCCGCATCAACGTTGGCGACGTCATCAGCCTGGGCGACAAAGCCAAGGAGATGGCGCTGGTGATCGAAGCGCAGAGCCTGGCAGAGCGCGACATCCCAGACTACGTTGCCCCCGACGGCACCGACAAGATCACCTACACCCGCGTTCCCACGCTGGACGAGGTCCCTTACCCGGTAACCATGGAACCGAACCTGGTCGTCGAGTTCTATTCGCGTTGATCCGATTTCCGGTTACGGAACAAGAAAGGGCGGCCCCGCGGGGCCGCCCTTTTTCTATTCATCGCAAGATTACAAAAGCTTAGGAACCTGGCGCCGGTTTGCGAATTTCCCTGGAGCTATGACAAAGTACCGTTTCATAACTCCTCACCGCAAGGGCAAGTGGTACCCCGATCTCAAGCAGGCTCAGCTCTTCGCCAACTCCATCGGCGCGGGCTTCCTGGAGCAGATGACCGGCCGCTTCGTGGCCTACCCTGGCACCAGCCTTGAAGCGCTCGAGTCTCCGGATCACCCGACGAAATAGTCTCGCCGGAACTCGGCGGCAAAGGCCGCAAAGCGCCCATCGGCAATTGCCTCGCGCATGGCCTGCATCAATTGCTGGTAGAACGCGAGGTTGTGCTCGGTGACGAGCATTGCGCCGAGAATCTCGCCTGCCTTCTGCAGGTGATGGAGATAGGCGCGCGAGTAGGTTCCGCAGACCGAGCAGGTGCAGCGCGGATCTAGCGGATCCATGTCTTCCGCGTGGCGCGCGTTCCGGAGGTTCAGGGGCCCCGTCCAGGTAAAGGCTTGGCCGTTCCGGCCCGATCGGGTCGGCAGAACGCAGTCGAACATGTCGATCCCGCGCTCTACGGCACCGACCAGATCGTCAGGCTTTCCAACGCCCATCAGATAGCGCGGCTTGTCCTCGGGCAGCATCTCCGGCGCGAAGTCGAGCGTGGCGAACATCGCTTCCTGCCCCTCGCCCACCGCGAGACCACCCACGGCATAACCGTCGAATCCGATCTCGGTCAGCGTCTCGGCCGACTGGCGGCGCAGTTCCTCGTCCAACGCTCCCTGCTGGATGCCGAAGAGAGCCGCCCCTTCCGCGTGCGCCCCGCCGGCATCGAAGGCCTCACGGCTCCGCCTCGCCCATCGCATGGACAATTCCATGGAGGCCGCGATCTCGTCACGCGGGCGATCGGCGCGCGGACACTCGTCGAATGCCATGACGATGTCGGAGCCGAGCAGGCGCTGGATCTCCATCGACCGTTCGGGCGTGAGCATGTGCTTCGAACCGTCGATATGGCTGCGGAACTCCACCCCCTGCTCGGTCAGCTTGCGCAAATCCGAAAGGCTCATAACCTGATAACCGCCGCTGTCGGTCAGGATCGGCCGCGGCCAGTTCATGAAGGCGTGCAGACCGCCGAGCCGCGCGACCCGCTCCGCACCCGGGCGCAACATCAGGTGATAGGTATTGCCGAGGATGATATCGGCGCCCGTTTGGCGCACCGTCTCCGGCTTCATCGCCTTGACCGTCGCCGCGGTGCCGACCGGCATGAACGCGGGCGTGCGGATCTCGCCGCGCCGCATCGCGATACGGCCGGTACGCGCCTTGCCGTCGACGGCGTCGACGCGAAAATCGAACCGAGGTCCGGTCATTAGAAGTCGTAGACGAGCGTCAAACGCGTGACCGTGTCGGTCGAGACTTTGCCTTCTGGCGGCTTGCTGTCGTAGTCCACGGCATAAGTGATGCGTGAACGCAGCCGGTCGCTGACCTTCGCGTCGAGCCCGCTGACAAGATTGAGCGTGGTGCGGGACGAATCAACGATGACCGTTGCTTGACCACCGGTTTCGGCGACCATGTTCGCATCCTGGGTGAACGAGAGCCGCTCCGCGATCTTCCAGTCGAAGTCCAACCCGAACAGCGCCGCGAGGCGGGTCTCGTCCTCCTCGATCGTAAAATTCGTGACCCGCAGCGCCGGACCTGCCTTGACCGACAGCTTCAGGTCACCGCTGTTCGCGACCTGATAGCCGATCCCTCCGGAAATCGCGTATCGGCCGGTAAAGCCCTGCAGCTTGTTGCGCTCATATTGGGCGAGACCGTAGACGAACAGCTCGTCTTTGACCTGGTAGCGGGGTTCGTAGGCGAACAGGAACTGCTCACGGCTCGTCACGCCGTTGGAGCGCTGATAGTCGGCCGTTGCGCGCAGCGAGTGGCTCCAGTCCAGGCCCTGGCGCTTGAGCTTAAGGCCCGCAGACAGCCCGATATTGTTGCTGTTGCCGCTGGCTTGGAATCCGCCGAGCTGGCCCTCCCCGCTCCACAGCTCGAACAGACCGGCCTCGCGGATCTTGTGCGTCTCCGCCTCGCGCGCGAGCCTCGCCTTCTCGGCAACGTCCGCTCGCCAGGCAGTCTCGATTACCTTGATCTCTCCGTCACCCTGGGGTGCGGCTTGGCGAGCGAGGGCGAGCACAGTTTCAATCTTGCCCTTGTCGTTCGTCTTCATCGCGGCGTTGATCATCGCGCGCACGCCGCCGGGGATATTCGAAACCTCCTCGGCGGTAGGCGGAGATTCCACCACGGACTGAATTTCGCCCACCGGCAGAGGGGCGGACTCAACGGGCGCGAGCGCTATCCCGTCATTCTGCACCGCGGTTTGGGCCGCAGCCGATGAAGACGCGAGAACAACAGCGGCGACGCCGGCCGCGACACATAGAGGAGATCGTTGGAACATCGCGGCGTCGGGTTAGCGCGTCATGACCGGAGGCGCCAGCCCGTGCGGAAGATCACTGCGATGACTGCCACGCAGATTGCGAGGAACGCCAGTGTCAGGCCGAGCGAGACGCTGATCGACACGTCGGACTGGCCGTAGAACGTCCAGCGCAACCCATTGACGAGATAGACGATCGGATTCGCCAGCGCGATCTTGTCCCAAGGGCTCGGCAGCATGTCGATCGAGTAGAACGTGCCGCCAAGGAAGGTCAGCGGAGTCAGGATCAGCAGCGGGACCATCTGCAGCTTCTCGAACCCTTCGGCCCAGACGCCGAGGATAAAGCCGAGCAGCGAGAAGCTCGCCGCCACGAGCATGATGTAAACCAGCGCGAACAGCGGATGCGCGATCGTGTAATCGACGAACAGCATCGCGGTGGTGAGAATGATCGCAGCGAGGATCAGGCTCTTGGTCGCCGCCGCCCCCACGAAGCCGAGCAGCGTCTCCGCAACGCCGACGGGCGCGGAGAGCAGCTCGTAGATCGCGCCGGTGAATTTCGGCATGTAGATGCCGAAGCTGGCGTTGCTGGTGCTTTCGGACAGCAGTGTCAGCATCAGCAAGCCAGGCACGATGAACGCACCATAAGCTACACCGTCGACCTCGTTGATTCGCCCGCCGATCGCGGCGCCGAACACGATGAAATAGAGGCTCGTGGTCAGCACGGGCGAGACGATCGAACCGAACACCGTGCGGCGGAAGCGCGACAGCTCGTTGCGGTAGATCGCGAAAGTGGAACGCCAGTTGATCATGCTGCCAGTCCCTGCCGCTCTACCAGATCGACGAAGATGTCTTCCAAACTCGATTCCTTTTGGTCGAGCGCGGTGAATACGATGCCGCTTTGAACGAGGGCAGTCGCCACCGCCGCGACTTCCGCCTTGCCCTTCCCGGTCCCGTCGCCGCCGCGGTAGCACAGCGTTCGTCCATCGTCGGAGAGGGTGACCGGATAGTCGCGCAGCACGGGCGGGAGCTCGGGCAGTTGCGCCGCGAGCGCGAAATGGGCCTCCGTTCGGCCAAGGCGCCGCATCATCGCATCCTTCTCATCGACCAGCAGCAGCCGGCCCTTGTCGATCACGCCCACACGGTCGGCCATCTCCTCGGCCTCCTCGAGATAGTGCGTGGTGAGGATGACGGTTACGCCCTGTTCGCGCAGCGCGCCGATCTGGCGCCACATGTCCCGCCGCAGCTCGACGTCGACGCCGGCGGTCGGTTCGTCGAGGAACAGCAGTTCGGGATCGTGCGCGAGCGCCTTGGCGATCAGCACGCGGCGCTTCATCCCGCCCGAAAGCTTGCGAATTTCCTCGCCCCGCTTGTCCCACAGACTCAGCGAACGAAGCACTTCTTCGATCCGGTTCGCGTCGGGCGCACGGCCGAACAGACCGCGCGAATAACCGACCTGGCGTTCGACCGTATCGAACATGTCGAAGCCGAGCTCCTGGGGAACCAGCCCGATCCGCTGGCGCGCACTGCGCCAGTGGCGCGAAAGGTCTTCGCCGAACGCGTTGATCGTGCCGGAGCTGATGCGGACCATGCCGCAGACCGCCCCGATCAGCGTGGTCTTGCCTGCCCCGTTTGGACCGAGCAGCGCAAAGATCTCGCCCTTCCGGATCTCTAGATCGACGTTGTCGAGCGCCTTGAGGCCGCCGGGATAGACTTTGGTCAGCCCGCGGATGTCGAGAATGGGTTGGGGAATCGGTTCCATGGGCTGCGGAACATTGCCGCAACGGCCGCACTTGCCAAGTGTTAATCGGGCAGCAGCAGCGAGGAATCCCCATAGCTGTAGAAGCGATACTTTTCCGCGACCGCGTGAGCGTATGCCGTCTGCATCCGCTCCCGCCCCATCAGCGCGCTGACCAGCATGAAAAGGGTCGATTTCGGCAGGTGGAAGTTGGTCATCAGCCCGTCGATGGCGCGGAAGGCGTAGCCGGGGGTGATGAAGATTGCGGTATCGCCTTCGAAGGCGTGGATCGTGCCACCCTTCCCCGCTGCGCTCTCCAGCAGGCGCAAGCTGGTCGTGCCCACCGCAATCACGCGTCGGCGGTTTTGCCGCGCGGCGTTGAGCCGGTCCGCCGTCGCCGCGTCGATCCGTCCCCATTCGGCGTGCATTCGGTGCTCGTCAGTGTCCGCGGCCTTGACCGGCAGGAACGTGCCCGCGCCGACGTGCAGCGTCAGCGTCTCGGTGGTGACGCCGCGCTGTTCGAGGCGGGCAAGCAGCTCGGGTGTGAAATGGAGCGCCGCGGTGGGCGCTGCCACGGCGCCGTCGCGCGCGGCGAACATGGTCTGGTAGTCCGCCCGATCGCGCTCGTCGGTCTCTCGACGCTGAGCGATATAGGGCGGCAGCGGCATGCGGCCCGCGCGTTCGAGCAGCACTTCGACCGGCTCCTCACCCTCGAATGCGAGGGTGAAGCTGCCATCGTCGTGGCGCGCCTCGGCAATGGCTGTCACACCCGCGCCGAATTCGATCCGGTCGCCCTCGCGCAAGCGCTTGGCGTTGCGCACGAAGGCCTGCCAGCGCCTAAGGTCGATCCGCTTGTGCAGCGTCGCTCCGATCCGCGCCTCACCTCGGATACCCTCGAGCTGCGCGGGAATGACGCGCGTGTCGTTGAACACGAGCACGTCGCCCGGCTCGAGCAGGTCGGGCAGATCGCGCACGATGTGATCTGCAAAGGCGCCCTCGCCGCGCACCACCAGCATGCGCGCGGAATCGCGCGGCACCGCAGGGCGCAGCGCGATCAGATCCTGGGGAAGTTCGAAATCGAAGAGGTCGACACGCATCGCGCGCGCTTAAACTGGCGCACGCGCTTCGTCACCCCCGCGAAGAGGGACGCGGAATATCCGGCGGCTATTCCTCGACCGGCACGCCCGCCGGCGCTTCGCTCGTCGGCGTGTTCAGCATGTCGGCGGTAATCTCCTGAGCCTGCGCCTGCGGTGCGGCCGGGAGCGGCATGCGCTGCGGCTTGTTGTCGGCGGCGATCGAGGCCTGGAGGATCGTGGTCGGATTGGCCGGCGGTTCGCCCCGTTCGATCGCGTCGACTGCATCCATGCCCACAATCACACGGCCGAAGTTGGTGTAGCGCTTATCGAGGCTGAAGCGCGGATAGAAGACGATGAAAAACTGACTGTTGGCGCTGTCCTCCGACTGCGCGCGCGCCATTGCGACGGTGCCGCGCAAGTGCGGCATCGGATTGAACTCTTCCTCCAGATCGGGGAGCTGCGAGCCACCCTGCCCCGTGCCCGTCGGATCGCCCGTCTGCGCCATGAAGCCGTCGATCACGCGGTGGAAGATAACGCCGTCGTAGAAGCCCTGCCGGGCCAGCGTTTTGATCCGCTCGATATGGTTGGGGGCCCAGCTCGGCATCAGACGGATCGCGACGCGCTGTCCGGTCGAGAGATCGAGCAGGAGGATGTTCTCCCGGTCCTCCTGGATGTTGTAGTTGATCGGCGCGTAGACCGGCGCGGCCGCTGCTTGCGCGGTGGCATCCTCTTCCATCGCGGCCGCAGAGTCCTCCAGCGCATCGTCGTCCTGAGCGGCGGCGATGGTGGGGGCGGCAATAAGCGACAGCAGGGCGCCGGCGGCAATCAGGCGTCTGATCATGAGTATTCCGTCTTTCAGGCAGCTTCGGCGGCAGCGTCTAGCGCCGGGGGACTGTCGGTTCAATGAATGATGCGCAGCGGGATATTTCGAAGGAAGGATCAGTAATCCCCCCGGCGTCCGATCTCGTCGACCCGCGCGATCACCTCGTCACACACCGCGGGGCTGACGAAGGGGGAGATGTCGCCGCCGAACAGCGCGATCTCTTTAACCAGCTTCGACGCGATCGGCTGGAGCGAGACATCGGCCATCAGGAACACCGTCTCGATCTCGTCGTCGAGCTGCTGGTTCATGCCCGCCATCTGATATTCGTATTCGAAGTCGGCCACGGCGCGCAGACCGCGCACGATCATGCTTGCGCCCTGCGCCCGCGCAAACTTCATCAACAGCGCGTTGAACCCGACCACGTCGACGTTGCCGAGCCCGAGCGAGGCAACCTCGCGCCGCACCATCTCCATCCGTTCCTCGGGCGAGAACATCGGGTTCTTCGACGGATTGGTCGTCACCCCGATGATCAGCCGGTCGACGAGCTTCGCCCCGCGCCGGATGATATCGGCATGCCCGAGCGTGATCGGGTCGAACGTACCTGGGTATACGCCAATGCGCTCCGAATCTTCCTTGGCACTCACCTGTCTCTCTCCACGATATACCGCGCCAGCGCGCGCAGTAGATCGGCCTCGCGGCCGTGCGGCGCGAGATGGCCAATCCCCTGTTCGACCAGCGCATGTGCCTGGTCGCGTGCCTTGTCGGCGCCCATCAGCGTCACGAAAGTCTGCTTGCCCTTCTGGTCGTCCTTGCGCAGCGCCTTGCCGGCCTTGGCTTCGTCGCCCTCGTGATCGAGCAGGTCGTCGGCGATTTGGAAGGCAAGACCCACATCGCGGGCGTAGTTGCGCAGGTGACCCCGGGAATCGACCGGGACGCGGCCGAGGATCGCACCCATCTCTACGGCAGCGGTCAGCAGGGCGCCGGTCTTGAGCTGCTGCAGCCGAGTGATGGCGCGAAGATCGTAGGCCTTCTCGGCGGCGGCCATGTCCATCATCTGCCCGCCGGCCATGCCGCCCATGCCGCTCGCGCCCGCAAGCGTAGCGATCAGTTCGGCGCGGCAAAAAGGGTCGCTGACGGTTTCGGGCATTGAGAGGATCTCGAAGGCGAGCGCGTGGAGCGCATCGCCGGCGAGCACTGCGGTCGCTTCATCGTAAGCCCGGTGCAGTGTGGGCTTGCCGTGGCGCAGATCGTCGTCGTCCATGCACGGCAGGTCATCGTGGATCAGCGAATAGACGTGAATCGCCTCGACCGCGCATCCGGCCTTCACTGCCGTCTGTCGTGCGACGCCGTACATCCCGGCGGTCGCCATCACCAACAGCGGGCGAACCCGCTTGCCGCCGCCGATCGCGGCGTAGCGCATCGCCTCGACCAGACGCGCGCGGGTATCGTCGGGAACGGGAAGGAACTCTTCGAACGCGGCGTCGACCTCGCGCTGGACCCGCGCAAGGTTTCCGGAAAGAATATCCGCCCGATCGCCGACCAGTTGCACGTTAGCCGTCCGCGCCGAACGGTGCGGTACCGCGCGGCTGCCCGTCCGGCCCGGTCACGATTTTCTCGATCCGCGCCTGCGCCGCGTCGAGCCGCGCCTGGCAATGCCGGCGCAACTGCTCGCCGCGTTCGTAAAGCGTGATCGAATCGTCGAGCGGGACTTCGCCGCCCTCGAGCTTCCTCACGATCTCCTCCAGCGCGCGCAGCGCATCTTCGAAGGACATTTCGGCGATTTCGGGCGCAGCCTCGGTCATGGCGCGGAAGCATTGGCGGGCGCCCCCCGCTTGGTCAAGGCGACAGGCAGGGGAGAAGGCGGATGATGTGGATTTGTCGCGTGTTCGGGCATGACGTGGGACTGGCGGCGCGGGCATACCAAGGCTAAGGGCGCGCGCATGGCTACCTCCGAGTCCGCGATCACCCCCGAAGTCGTCGAACAGCACGGCCTCAGCTCCGAAGAATACGAGCGCGTCCTGCACGCCCTGGGCCGCGAGCCGAACCTCGTGGAGCTCGGCATATTCTCCGTCATGTGGTCCGAGCATTGCTCGTACAAGAGCTCGCGCCTCCACCTGAAGAAGCTGCCGACCGAGGCGCCGTGGGTCATCTGCGGCCCGGGCGAGAACGCGGGCGTGATCGACATCGGCAACGGACAGGCCGCGATCTTCAAGATGGAGAGCCACAACCACCCGAGCTACATCGAGCCCTACCAGGGCGCGGCGACGGGCGTCGGCGGCATCCTGCGCGACGTGTTCACTATGGGCGCACGGCCGGTCGCGAACATGAACGCGCTGCGCTTCGGTCGGCCGGACCATCCGAAGATGAAGCACCTCGTGCAGGGCGTGGTCGCGGGCATCGGCGGCTACGGCAACTGCGTCGGCGTACCGACCGTGGGCGGGGAGACGAACTTCCACCCGGCGTACGATGGCAACATCTTGGTCAACGCGATGACCGTGGGCGTCGCCGATGCGGACCGGATCTTCTACTCGGCCGCAACCGGCGTCGGTAACCCGATCGTCTATGTCGGCTCCAAGACCGGTCGCGACGGCATCCACGGTGCAACGATGGCGAGCGCCGACTTCGCCGAAGATGCCGACGCCAAACGCCCCACGGTGCAGGTCGGCGATCCGTTCACAGAGAAGCTGCTGATCGAAGCCTGCCTCGAACTGATGGCGACCGACGCGATCGTCGCGATTCAGGACATGGGCGCGGCGGGCCTCACCTCCTCCAGCGTCGAGATGGCGACTAACGGTAAGGCTGGCATCCGGCTCGACATGAATCAGGTGCCCTGCCGCGAGGACGGCATGACCCCCTACGAGATGATGCTGAGCGAGAGTCAGGAGCGCATGCTCATGGTTCTCAAGCCCGGCAAGGAGGCGATGGCCGAAGAAATCTTCCGCAAGTGGGAGCTCGACTTCGCGGTCATCGGCGAAGTCACCGACACGCAGCATATGGTGCTCGAATTCGACGGCGAGGTCGTGTGCGACATTCCGCTCGGCCCGCTCGCGGCCGACGCGCCGCTCTACGACCGCCCGGCAATGAGCCGCGAGGACTACAAGGCCTGGGCGCAGATCAAGCCCCTCAATGACGTGCCTCAGAGCACCGACATCGGCGCGGACCTGCTCAAGCTTATGGCCTGCCCCGACCTCGCCTCGCGCCGCTGGATCGCCGAGCAGTACGACAGCCAGGTCGGCGCCGACACGCTCCAGACCGGCGGTGACGCGGGCGTGGTCCGCGTCCACGGCACCCGCAAGGCGCTGGCGATGACGACCGACTGCACGCCGCGCTACTGCTACGCCGACCCCTACGAAGGCGGAAAGCAGGCAATCGCCGAGGCCTACCGCAACCTCTGCGCGGTCGGCGCGCGGCCGCTGGCGGTGACCAATTGCCTCAACTTCGCCAATCCGCAGCGGCCCGAGATCATGGCCCAGTTCACCGGCTGCCTCGAAGGCATGGGCGACGCCTGCCGCGCGCTCGACTTCCCGATCGTGAGCGGCAACGTCAGCCTCTACAACGAGAGCAAGGCGACCGGCGGCGGCAGCGCGATCCTCCCGACGCCGGCGATCGGCGGCGTGGGCGTGATCGAGGACTACGGCCGCATGATGACGATGCCGTTCAAGAACGAGGGCGACGTCGTCTATCTCGTCGCGGCGGAATACTGGGCCAAGCCCGACCCGACGCGCTCGCATCTCGGCAAGTCGCTGTGGCTGCGCGAGATCCACGGCCGTGACGAAGGCCGCGCTCCGCCCACCGACCTGACAATCGAGCTCAACGCCGGCGAGATCGTGCGCCAGCTCATCGCCGACGGACTGGTCAACGCTGTGCACGACATTTCGGACGGCGGCCTTGCCGTCGCACTGGCGGAGATGGCGCTCGCGGGCGGGATCGGCGCCGACGTCAGCGGCAACGAGGCCTACACCGCGGCACAGTGGTGGTTTGGCGAGGACCAGGGCCGCTATGTCGTGACCGTGCCCGATGCCGACGCGCTCAACGAAGCGCTGGCCAAGGGCACCGAGAACGCCGAGACCGCGATGATCGGTTTCCGCCGCCTCGGCACGGTCGGCGGCGACAAGCTGCTGGGCGTTCCGCTGGCCGACCTGCGCGAGGCGCACCAGAGCTTCTTCCGCGACTGGATGGAGGGGTAAGGTTCCCCTCACCCCTTCGCCTCCGTCCTATCCTCCCCGCTCGCCCTGAACCTGTCGAAGGGTCGTCCTTTCTTCCAGCCCCACGCCCGAAGAAGAGCAGTGCTTCGACAAGCTCAGCACGAACGGGTAAAGGGCGGTAACGCAGTGCGACAGTAGCGGGAGGAGGGGCCTGGAATGACACGCACGATTGTCATCGCATGGCTCGTCGCCGGGACGCTCGATATCCTCTCGGCTTTCGTCTTTGCCGGAATGGCGGGCGTTACGCCCACGCAGGTCCTGCAGTTCGTCGCCAGCGGCCCCTTCGGCGACGGGATGTACGAGAGTGCGGCCGGCGCGCCTCTCGGGCTGCTGACGCACTTCGCGGTCATGCTGGCGATGGCCGCCGCTTATGTGACGATCGCACCGAACTTCCCCGCGACCCTGCGGCATCCGGTCGTGGCCGGGTTGCTCTACGGCTTGCTTCTATGGGTCATCATGTACTGGATCGTCCGCCCGCTGCGTTGGTCCGAGCAATGGCCGCCAGCGGCTTACGCCGGCGACAGCTTAGGTGAGATCACGTGGAACGTCGGCAACGCGCTGTTCTCGCACTGCGTCCTGGTCGGCATTCCGATCGCCTGGATCACAGCGCGCTGGAGAAAGGAAAACCACTAAGCCGTCATCCGGAAAAGATTAAGCGCGAGCCCTAGCGAAGGCGGGGGCTCGTCCGCTATGCGGCGAGCTTCTCCGTCATCGCCTTGCCGAGAAGATCGTACGGATCGACGCCCTCGCTCTGCCACACCTCGTGGCAACGGCGGTACCATGTCGGCTCGGTAATCCGCAGCTTCTGCCGCGCGTCCTGCAGGTCCATGGCGAGCAGTTCGCGCACCGACATCTCGACGATCGAAGGACAGGCCTTGCCGATCCGATGCGCCTCGCGCACCGCCCGGTAGATCGGTGCCTTGCTCTTGACCTGCTTCTTGATGTTGAGCGCGCCGGCGTAGCCCAGCAACAGGTGCCCATGGCTGGGGCTTTGCCCGTGGGTGAACAGCAGTACGCACTGCTCGCCGAGTGCATCGCGGCCGTAGCCGGTGAGGACGTGCATCAGATCGTGCGTGTCGCGCTGGCGGAAACCGTACCACTCGATCAGGTCGCCATACTTCGGCCGGCCCATCTTGTCCGATTCGGCGACGAGGCCCGCCGCGGTCAGCCCCTCGCGCTCCATGAAGTCGACATAGGCATGGGCCACGCTACCGGCGGGCAGACGCCGCAACGCATCGTGGTCGTCGAGGATAGGCGGCAGGAACGGCTCGCTCGCACGCAGTTCCTCACCCCCTGCGCTCAGCGTCAGCGCGCGGGCGCGGGGAAAGAAGGTCTTCGAAGGCAAGGCCTCGTAGATGTGAAAGACCTGCTCGGTATCTTCCTTATCCTTCAGCAATTCGCGGAAGTGATGAAGCGCCTTGCCGACGTCGCGCTTGACCTCGGGCCGCGCGGGGTTGCGAAACAGCGTGCCGTCTCTCGCGCAGGCGGCGCTCGGATCGGCATGCGGCAGGGTCTGCACTTCGGTCATCGCGTCGCCCTTACTAACACACCTGTCAATGTAGCATTTCAGTTGCAAATTGAAAGCTAGTTCTGTTGGCAGCCTTTCGCGAGCCCCTGCGAAGGCAGGGGCCTCAGGCCGCTGGCGTTTCGCCCGACAGCACGAGGTCCCAGCCTTCGCTGGGACTGGGGAAGGGCCTCGCGCGACGGGAGTCGGCTCGCGCGCCCTACCCGCTCACCCATTCCTCATGCGGGACGCCGAGCAGTTCCAGCACCGCGGTCAGATCGCCCCGATCGATCCACCCGTCGGCCGCCTCGCGCGCTTTCGGCTTTGCGCGGTAGGCTAGCCCCCAGGTTGCCGCGCGCAGCATCGGGATGTCGTTCGCCCCGTCCCCGGCAGCGAGACTAGTCGCATCGGGGCCGATCTTCGCCGCCTCCTCGCGCAGCACGCGCTCCTTCACCGAACTGTCGGTGATCGCGCCGGCGACCGCGCCAGTCAGCTTGCCGTCGGCGACAGCGAGGCGGTTGCCGACCACCTGCTCGAATCCGATGTCCTCGGCCACCGGGTCGGCGAAGTGATGGAAACCGCCGGTCACCAGCACGGTGCGGCAGCCTTTCGCCTTCAGCGTTGCGACGAGCGTTCTCGCGCCGTCCATCGGCCGAATGCGCTCGGTCAGGCAGGTTGTGATCGTCTCTTCCGAAAGGCCGGCGAGCAGCCCGACGCGTTCGGTAAGCGCGCTGGCGAAGTCGAGCTCCCCCTGCATGGCCCGCTCGGTGATCGCCGCGACGCGATCTTTGAACCCGGCGAAATCGGCGAGTTCGTCGATGCACTCCTGCCCGATCATGGTCGAGTCCATGTCGGATACGAACAGGTCGGGCACGGCGATATCGCGTGCCGAGACGAGCAGGTCAGCGGGCGTGAAATGCTCGTAGAGGATCGCACGAAGCGCCGCTGCGTCGCCTTCCGGCAATCCGATTTCCAACACGTCGCCGCAGAAGTCGAGCATCTGCGCCACGGCCACGCGCATCCCCTCGCGCTCGAGCGCGGCGGTCGCGCGGTCGAGGCGCGTTTCAAGGTGTACCGGGTCTGCTATCAGCCGGGCGATGAGCACCGCAAATTCTCCGAAATCCCGCCGCGAACGGCCGCCGGTGGCGCTCATCGCAGGGCCGACCGCGAGCGGCAAGAGTGATCTCGCCGTGCGTCTCGGGCGCGCGCTGATGGAAAGCGGTCGGCCCGCGGCGGTAATCAACGCCGACAGCGCACAGGTCTATCGCGACTTGCGCGTCCTCAGCGCGCGGCCTTCCGAGGAAGAGATGGCCGGAGTGCCGCACCGGCTGTTCGGCGCTTGGGACGGGGCGGAGGCCTGTTCCGCTGCCGACTGGGCCTCGCGCGCGAAAGTCGAGATCGCGGAGATGCACGCGCGCGATGGCGTCCCGATTCTGGTCGGCGGGACTGGGCTCTATCTGCGTACCCTAATCGAGGGGATCGCGCCCGTGCCGCCGATCGAGCCGGATATCCGGGAAAAGGTTCGCGCCATGCCGGTGAACGAAGCGTATGCCGAGCTCGCGGCGCTCGACCCCGATCGCGCCGCACAGCTCGCTCCCGCCGATACGACGCGGGTTGCCCGGGCGCTCGAAGTCGTCCGGTCTACCGGCTATACGCTCGCCCATTGGCAGACGCTGCGCGAAGGCGGCATCGGCGGCGCGGTCACGCTTCACCCGCTGGTCCTGCTCCCTGATCGTGCGTGGCTCTACCAACGTTGCGACCGGCGTTTCGAGATGATGATCGAATCGGGTGCGGTGGAGGAAGTCGAGGCGCTGCTGGCACGCGGGCTCGATCCCATGCTGCCCGTCATGCGCGCGATCGGCGTTCGCGAGATCGCGGCTTGGCTGAGGGGCGAACACTCGCGTGAAGAGATGATTGCCGCAGGGCAGCAGGCGACGCGCAACTACGCCAAGCGGCAGTACACCTGGTTCCGCCGCCAGCCTCCGCAAGAATGGATGCGCGTCGAGTCACTTCAGAATGATATCGAGGGGCAATTCGCATCATTGTTTCACCAATAGCTCTTGACATATCATATTCTGTCGCATAGGCGGATCAAAGTGAACAGTTTGGCCCGGCGCGAACACCCCCTCCGCGCCGGGTCGATCTTTTTTCAGCGTATGACGAAGTTGAGAAGGAAAGGGTCGGACAATGGCGGAGGAGCGCAGCGGCGCATCCATCCTGATCGAATGCCTGGTTCGGGAGGGTGTCGAATTCGTCTTCGGATATCCCGGCGGCGCGGTGCTACCGATCTACGATGAGCTCTTCGCCGACACGCGCGTCCGCCACATCCTCGTCCGCCACGAGGCCGGCGCAGCTCACGCGGCCGAAGGCTACGCGCGCTCGACCGGCAAGCCGGGCGTGGTGCTTGTCACCTCCGGCCCCGGCGCGACCAATGCGGTGACCGGCATTGCCGACGCTTTCATGGATTCCATCCCGATGGTGGTCATCACCGGCCAGGTGCCGACGGCGCTGATCGGAACCGACGCGTTCCAGGAAGCCGATACGATCGGCATCACCCGCCACTGCACCAAGCACAATTATCTGGTGAAGGATCCGACACAGCTCCGCGCGACGATCGAGGAAGCCTTCCGCATCGCCACGACTGGGCGGCCCGGTCCGGTGGTGATCGACATCCCGAAGGACGTGCAGATCGCTCTCGCAAGCTGGGACGACCAGGACACTGCTCCCCTGCCCTCATCCCGCTATTCGCCGCCGGTGCAAGGCGAGACGGACGAGATCGCTCAGGCGATCGAGATGCTGGCCGCGGCCGAGCGCCCGATCTTCTACACCGGCGGGGGCGTCATCAACTCGGGCCCCGAGGCGAGTGCACTGCTGCGCCGTCTGCAGGACCTGACCGGCGCGCCCGTCACCAGCACTCTGATGGGTCTCGGCGCGTTTCCTTCCGATCATCCGGACTGGCTCGGCATGCTCGGCATGCACGGAACCTACGAAGCGAACATGGCGATGAATCGCTGCGACGTGATGGTCTGCATCGGCGCCCGTTTCGACGATCGCGTGACAGGACGGCTCGACGCGTTCTCCCCTGATTCGAAGAAGATACACATCGACATTGACAGGAGCTCGATCAACAAGACCGTGCCGGTCGACCTCGCTATCCTGGGCGACTGCGGGCATGTGTTACGCCAATTGATCGCCGCATGGGGCACGCGCAAACCGCGCGATCTCGGCGAATGGAAGGCCCGCATCGCTGGCTGGCGTGCCTGCGAATGCCTGGCCTATCCGCCGAGCAAGACCGAGATCATGCCGCAGAAGGCGATCGAGCGGCTGTTCGCCCTCACCCGCCACCGCGACCCGATCGTCTCCACCGAAGTCGGCCAGCACCAGATGTGGGCGGCGCAGTACTTCGGCTTCTCCGGCCCCAACCGCTGGCTCACCAGCGGCGGGCTGGGCACGATGGGCTACGGCCTGCCCGCCGCGATCGGCGCGCAGCTCGGTAACCCGCAAGCGCTGGTGATCGACATCGCGGGCGAAGCCTCGATCCAGATGAACATCCAGGAACTCGGCACCGCGAGCCAGTACCGCCTGCCGGTCAAGATATTCATCCTCAACAACGAGTACATGGGCATGGTCCGCCAGTGGCAGGAACTGACTTACGAGAGCCGCTATTCGAATTCCTACTCCGACAGCCTGCCCGACTTCGTGAAGCTCGCCGAAGCGTACGGCTGGAAAGGCATCCGGATCGAGGACGATGCGGACCTTGACGCCGGGATCCAGGCGATGATCGAGCATGACGGGCCGGTGATGGTCGACTGCCGCGTGTCGAAGGGGGCGAACTGCTTCCCGATGATCCCGAGCGGCGCTGCGCATACCGACATGCTGCTCTACGGCGACCGCGTCAGCGGCACGATGGACGACGAAGCGAAGGCGCTGGTGTGATGCTGATCAAGGAAGCCGAATCGCAGCGCCACGTGCTGGCGATCACCGTCGACAACGAGGCGGGCATTCTCGCGAAGATCGCGGGGCTGTTCACGGCGCGCGGGTACAACATCGACAGTCTGACCGTGGCCGACATCACCGAGAACCACGCGGTCAGCCGGATCACCATCGTCACCAACGGTCCGCCCGAGGTGATCGACCAGATCCACGCGCAGCTCGACAGGCTGGTGCCGGTGCACAAAGTCGTCGACCTTACCGAGGAAGGCCCGCACGTCGAGCGCGAGCTGGCGCTGGTCAAGGTCGCGGGCACAGGCGAGAAGCGGGTCGAGGCGCTGCGCCTCGCCGACATCTTCCGCGCCCGCCCGGTGGACACCACGACCGAGAGCTTCATCTTCGAGATCACCGGCCCGCCGGAGAAAGTCGACAGCTTCGTCGGCCTCATGCGCGAGTTGGGACTCGTCGAAGTCGGCCGCACCGGCATTGTGGGGATGATGCGCGGGGCACAGGGGGCCTGAGCCTTTGCCGGCACCCCAGCCAAGCTGGGGTCGGGCGCAGCCAAGTGAGACTATGTGGACAGCGGTGCCAGCTTGCGCTGGGACGACGACATTCGAGAGAGACGAGGAAACCGACGTGAAAGTCTACTACGACGCCGATGCCGATCTGAACCTGATCGTCAACAAGAAGATCGCCGTGCTCGGCTACGGCAGTCAGGGCCACGCGCACGCGCAGAACCTGCGCGATTCGGGCGTGAAGGACGTCGCGATCGCGCTCCGCGAGGGTTCGGGCACCGCCAAGAAGGCGGAAGCCGCCGGCTTCACCGTCATGTCGAACAGCGAAGCGGCGAAATGGGCCGACGTGCTGATGATCCTCGCGCCCGATGAGCATCAGGCCGCGATCTGGGAGAACGATCTCGCCGGCAACATGAAGCCGGGTAGCGCGATCGCCTTCGCCCACGGGCTCAACATCCACTTCGGCCTGATCGAGGCGCCGAAGGACATCGACGTGATCATGATCGCGCCGAAGGGCCCGGGCCACACGGTGCGCAGCGAATACCAGCGCGGCGGCGGCGTCCCGTGCCTGATCGCGGTCCACCAGGACGCGACCGGCAATGCGCACGACGTCGCCCTCGCCTATGCCAGCGGCGTCGGAGGCGGCCGCAGCGGGATCATCGAGACGAACTTCAAGGAAGAGTGCGAAACCGACCTGTTCGGCGAGCAGGCGGTGCTCTGCGGCGGCATCACCCACCTGATCCAGGCCGGGTTCGAAACGCTGGTCGAAGCCGGCTACGCACCCGAGATGGCCTATTTCGAGTGCCTCCACGAAACCAAGCTGATCGTCGACCTGCTCTACGAAGGCGGGATCGCCAACATGCGCTATTCGATAAGCAACACCGCCGAATACGGCGACATCAGCACCGGTCCGCGGATCATCACCGAAGAGACCAAGGCGGAGATGAAGCGAGTGCTGGCCGACATCCAGTCGGGCCGCTTCGTGAAGAACTTCGTCCTCGACAACCGGGCCGGCCAACCCGAGCTCAAGGCCGCCCGAAAGGCGGCCGAAGCGCACCCGATCGAGCAGACCGGCGCCCGCCTGCGGGCGATGATGCCCTGGATCGGCCAGAACAAGCTGGTCGACAAGGAGAAGAACTGACGGCATCTTTCGCGCCGACAGCATACGGAGACGCGAGATGACGAAGACGACTTGGATCGCCGCAATCGGAGCGGCAACGCTCGGCCTCTCGGCCCTGACCACGCTCGGCGCGCAGGATGCGCCGCCCGAGGTGCCGGGCGTCATCGATCCGAGCAAGATCACCGGCGGCACTTATGCCGCCGATCCGGCGCACAGCCTGGTCCAGTGGCGGGTCAACCACTTCGGCTTCAACGACTATTTCGGCATCTTCGGCGATGTCGAGGGAACGCTGCGACTCGATCCGGCCAATCCGGGCCAGTCGTCGGTCGACGTCACGATCCCGGTCGCCAGCGTCACGGTTGCGAGCGAGGGACTGCGCGATCACCTGCTGCGGCCCGGCAAGGATGGCGGCGCGCCCGACTTCTTCGGCCCCGAGCCCGCGCCGGCGCGATTCGTCTCGAAGTCGGTCCAGGTCAGCCCCGGCGGCATGACGGCCGACGTGGTCGGCGATCTGACGCTGAACGGCGTCACAAAAGAGGTTACGCTCGCGGCGCGCTTCACCGGCACCGGCCCCAATCCGATGACGAAGGCGGAGACGGTCGGCTTCGAAGGCCGCGGCCTTATCAAGCGCTCGGATTTCGGCATCGGCTTCGGCGTGCCGGTGGTGTCCGACGACGTGGAACTGGAGTTCACCGCCGCCTTCGAGAAGCGCCCGGCGGAATAATCCGGCCTCGATCGCTTGCCATCGCGGTAACTTTGAGTCATTGGGAGCACCATGACACGCAACGGACTTATTCTGCTTCGACTTACTCGCCCTTGGGCGTGACCTGACGCGTGCCTTGCGGGTGCGCGAGGCGCCCAAGGGGTCAGGCCACCAGACAGCAGAACCTTCCGTTGCGAGATTCCCTACAATGACCATGCTCCGCGAACCGTCGCGCAAGTACCGCCCCTTCCCCCAGGTGCCCTTGGCCGATCGCCAATGGCCGACGCGCGCGATCGAGGCCGCGCCGCGCTGGCTCTCGACCGACCTGCGCGACGGCAACCAGGCCATCGTCGACCCGATGGATTCGGCGAAGAAGAACCGTTTCTTCGACCTTCTGGTCGAGATCGGGGTGAAGGAAATCGAGGTCGGCTTCCCCAGCGCGGGCGCGACCGAGTTCGACTTCATCCAGGGCCTCGTCCGCTCTGGACGTGTTCCCGACGACGTGGTGGTGCAGGTCCTCACGCAGAGCCGCGAGGATCTGATCCGCACCAGCTTCGCCAGCCTCGACGGCGCGCGCGCGGCAATCGTGCACCTCTACAATGCGGTCAGCCCCGCCTGGCGCGATATCGTGTTCCGCATGAGCCGCGAAGAGGTGAAGGCAATCGCCGTCGCGGGTGCCAAGGTCATGCGCGACGAGGCGAGCAGCCACCCCGGGACCGAATGGCATTTCCAGTACAGCCCGGAGACGTTCTCCACCGCCGAGCTCGATTTCTCGATCGAGGTCTGCGAGGCGGTGATGGAGGTGCTGGCGCCCACACCGGAGCGGCCGATCATCCTCAACCTTCCGGCGACGGTCGAGGCGGCGACGCCCAACATCTATGCCGACCAGATCGAATACTTCTGCCGCAATCTGCCGAACCGCGAGAGCGCGGTGATCAGCCTCCACACGCACAACGACCGCGGCACCGGCGTCGCAGCGGCCGAGCTCGGCCTGATGGCAGGCGCGGACCGCGTCGAAGGCTGCCTCTTCGGCAATGGCGAGCGCACCGGCAACTGCTGCCTCGTGACCGTAGCGCTTAACATGTACACGCAGGGCGTCGATCCGGGGCTCGACTTCTCCGACATCGACCGGATCATCGAGACGGTCGAGTACTGCAACCAGATCCCGGTCCACCAGCGCCATCCCTATGGCGGCGAGCTTGTGTTCACCGCCTTCTCCGGCAGCCATCAGGATGCGATCAAGAAGGGGTTCGAGGCTCACGGGAAGCAGAACGACGAATTCTGGCGCGTGCCCTACCTGCCGATCGATCCGGCCGATCTCGGCCGCGACTACGAGGCGGTGATCCGCGTCAACTCGCAGTCCGGAAAGGGCGGCTTCGCCTGGGTGCTGGAGCAGGATCAGGGGCTCAAGCTGCCCAAGAAGATGCAGGCGGACTTCTCCAAGCACGTCCAGCGCATGGCTGACGAGCTCGGACGGGAGCTTAACGCCGCCGACATTTGGGAGGTCTTCAAGCAAACCTACCACGTGCAGGTGCGGCCCAAACACTTTCAGCTCGTCGACTATGAGGAAACGCGCGCTGGCGACGGTACCCGCGTGTTTGCCGGGACGGTCGAGGTGGAAGGGAAAGTGCAGAGCGTTTCCGGGCGCGGCAACGGCCTCATCTCCTCGGTGGTGGCGACCCTGAAGGACAGTTTCGGACTGGACCTGGAGGTATGTGACTACACCGAGCATGCGCTCTCCACGGGATCTGACGCGCGGGCGGCGACCTATCTCGAATGCGCCCTGCCCTCCGGCGAGCGTGTCTGGGGCTGCGGCATCGACGAGGACGTGGCCACCGCCAGCGTGCGCGCCGTGCTGAGCGCGGCGAACTCGGCTGCTGCGATCTAGCTTGTCAACATCGGCGGTGCGGTTAGCGTGGCGGTCCGGGAGGAGCCGCCATGACCGAAGAGATCATCGAACCCGATCTGCCGATCGTCGATCCGCATCACCACTTGTGGGACCTGCGCCCGCTTCTGCCGACATTTCCCGAGCCGCGGCACGCTTTCCTGGAAGCGATTGCCGGCGCGGCCCAGTACACGTTCGACCAGCTTCAGACGGATACGCAGAGCGGCCATAACGTCCTCGCCACCGTGTTCATGGAATGCGGCGCATTTTACGATGCAAGCCGCAGCGACGCGCTGAAGCCCGTCGGGGAGGTCGAGTTCGCGAATGGCGTCGCCGCGCAGGGGGCAAGCGGGCTCTACGGCGCCTATCGCCCTTGTGCGGCGATCGTCGGCCACGCGGACCTGAGGCTGGGTGCGGCGGCCGGCGAAGTGCTCGACGCGCTGCAGGCCGCGTCCCCGCGCTTCGTCGGCATCCGCCATCAGGGTGCGTGGGACGCCGACCCGGAAGTGCTCGGTCCACCCTTCCATGCACCCGAAGGCCTCTATCGCGACGCCACGTTCCGCGAAGGGTTTGCCGAACTCGGCAAGCGCGGGCTGACCTTCGATGCCTGGGTGCTCGAGCCGCAGCTTGGTGACGTTCTCGATCTCGCCCGCGCCTTTCCCGATCAGCCGATTGTGCTCGACCACTGCGGCACCCCGCTCAACATCGCCTGCTATCGCGGTACGCTGGGCGAGCATTTTGAGCGCTGGCGCACCAGCGTGCGCCCGATCGCGGAATGCCCGAACGTCACCGTCAAGCTCGGCGGCCTCGCGATGGCCTTCTGCGGCATGCCGGAGGAAGGCCCGGCCGAAGGCTACAGCTCCGAGGAACTCGCCGCGCTGTGGAAGCCGTACATCGACACCTGCATCGACGCATTCGGCGCCGATCGGGCGATGTTCGAGAGCAACTATCCGGTGGACCGCTGGGGCGCCAGCTACCCGGTGCTGTGGAACGCCTTCAAGCGGCTCGCCGCCGGGGCAAGCGAGAACGAGAAGCGTAGCCTCTTCGCCGGCACCGCGGCGCACATCTACGACATCGAGCACGTCCTTGCCTGACCCTTACGTAACGGCAATCTCGACAAGGCGGCGGCACCCCGATAGCCCGGCGCAATAAGTTGCAATCGACAACGGAGAACCGGATGCCCCTTCCCGCCCCTTTCGACCGCCTGCGCCTGCCCGTGATCGGATCGCCGCTGTTCATCGTATCCGGCCCCGAATTGGTGATCGCGCAGTGCAAGGCAGGGATTGTCGGCTCCTTCCCCGCACTCAACGCCCGGCCCTCGGGCGTGCTGGACGAGTGGCTCCACCGGATCACCGAGGAACTGGCGGCGCACAACCGCGACAATCCCGACCGGCCCGCCGCGCCCTATGCCGTCAACCAGATCGTCCACAAGTCGAACGATCGGCTGGAGGAGGATATGCAGGTCTGCGCCAAGTGGCAGGTGCCGCTGGTCATCACCTCGCTCGGCGCGCGCGAGGAGATTTTCGCCGCGGTGCGCGGCTGGGGCGGCATCACGATGCACGACGTGATCAACGACCGCTTCGCGCGCAAGGCGATCGAGAAGGGCGCGGACGGCCTGATCCCCGTCGCGGCCGGTGCGGGCGGCCATGCCGGCGTGCAATCGCCCTTCGCGCTGATGCAGGAAATCCGCCAGTGGTTCGACGGGCTGGTCGCGCTTTCCGGCTCGATCGCACACGGCCGCTCAGTGCTCGCGGCACAGGCGATGGGCGCGGATTTCGCCTATATCGGCTCACCCTGGATCGCGACGAGGGAGGCGAATGCCGACGAGCGCTACAAGCAGAGCATCGTCGAGAGCCGCGCGGCGGACATCGTCTACACCAACCTCTTCACCGGCGTTCACGGCAACTACCTGCGCGGATCGATCGTCGCTGCGGGGCTCGATCCCGAGAACCTGCCGGTGAGCGATCCGAGCAAGATGAACTTCGGTTCGGGCGGCAACAGCAAGGCCAAGGCGTGGAAGGACATCTGGGGCTCGGGCCAGGGCGTCGGCATGGTCGACGAGGTCGAAAGCGTGGTGGAGCGCGTCGAGCGGCTTGAGCGGGAGTATCAGGCTGCGCGAGAGGAACTGGCCGCCAAAGCCATCGGCTGAGTGGCAGACCAGAGGGCCTCCGCCATCTCGTCCATCGCAGTGAAGTCGAATCCCTGCCCGATCGGATCGCGCCGGTTGAGGACGATCCTCCGTCGCGTGTCGAGGAGCCGCCGCCGCAATCCGCGCTGGAGGAGAGCGAGCCGCATCAGCGCTTCCCCCACGGCGCCTTCGGGATCGCGCGGCCGCGCTGCGGCCCACCCGCGCTCGATCTGCCCGACCCGCTGAGCGACGAGTTCGCTGTAGGTCCGGTGCGGTCCCCTGTGAAGCGGCAGGCCCGTGCGCAGCGCCGCGCGCTCCCGAGCCGGAAGGAGCATGCCGTTGCGCCGGAAGTCCTCGAGCCCCATCCGTACGATCCCGAGTTCTGCAAACATCCGCTCGAAGCACCGCATCGTGCGCAACTGGCGCGGCAGCAGGTGATGGCGCTGGAGGCTCGGATCGTGTCCCAGACGATTCCGGTGGTTGACCGCTCCGAAGGGAATGCTGCGGCGGGTGCCGCCGAAACCTGCCGGCGCACGCTCAGCCACGCTCGACTCTGAGGAACCGCCCGTTCCCCGAGGGCCGGAGCGTTACGCGCGCGCCCTCCGATCCGGTCAGCGACACGGCTTCGGCGATCCTGCCGCCCCCGACCAGCTCGTTCACCAGCCTCAGACCAAGCCGCACCGCCGCCGCGGGGTCGGGAAACTGTGCATTGTCGAAGTGCAGTTCCTGCCCGGTGAAGAACGCCAGCCCTTCGGACTGGACCGCACCGCCAAGCATCTGCCGGAACGCGCACAGGCCGAGAGCCGGAAACGGTCCGCCCGCCAGCCAGGCTTCGATCATCGACAGATAGAAGTCGCGCCCGACAAGGGTTCGCGCCGGAGTCCAGGCGATGGCCAGAGCGCCCGGGAGGCGGCGTACGAGCTCTGCGCCCAGCGCGGCCTGCGCGCGCACCACGGGAACCGTGGCGCGGCCGCCTGCAAGGTGAGGTCCCGGCAGGAGGCAGAGGCCTTCCCCCAGCGCCTCGCCGAAATTGGGCGAAACCTCGTAGCGGTTGCGCAGCTCCGCCGCCGCGTAACCGGCACCGGGCGCCATCCCGCTCAGATCGAAGGTCATCCCATCGATCAGCAGCTCGAGCCAGAGCGCCTGGCCGCCTGCCGCTCCTCCCGGCTCCTCGCCGCCGTGACTGATCGCCACCTTTTCCGCAGCTTCTACTGCTCGGCGGACCGTGGCGACGTCGGGACGTGCCCCCGCCCGGAACATGAGCAGCAGTCCCGGCGGAGCCTCGCGCGCGGCAATGTCGGACCTGATTGCGATTGGTGCGTCCCTCGGTAGTGCGCCGAAATCCTGACGCGAAAGGCATCGCACGTCGAGTCGCCTGGGGCGAGAGATGCGTCCGGTTTCGAGGGATTTGCGATGGCTCGCTAGAACACGCCCAGAGCAAGACCTTCTGCCAGGGCCGCGCCGAGCTCGCGGCCCTGCGACAGGCGCTCTGCCGAAACCGCCTTTTCCGCCATGATCGCCTCTGGCGTCTGCGCGTCGAAGCAGAGGATCACCGGATCGGCCACCCGCCGCAGGCGCCACCCGGTAGCGATGCGGTCGATCTGGCGCTGTGCGCCTTCCCCGTCGGAGCCGGCGGCGATCAACGTTGCATACGCCCGCCCCTCGATCCGGCCGAGCACGGGATAGTAGCAGCGATCGAACATCTCCTTCATCTCGCCGCTCATGCTCGCGAGGTTCTCGGGGCACACGAAAAGATAGGCGGAGGCAGCGAGGATATGCTCCGGCGAGACCTCGCCTGCAGGCAGGAGCCGAGCCGCATGTCCCGCCCCTTCGGCGGCGGCACGTGCCATCGCCCGGCTCGCACCGGTGCGGCTGTGCCAGGCGATCAGCAGGTGCTTTCCGTCCTCGCTCATGCCGGCGAACATCGCCGATAGCTGTCGATTGTCAAACGGGGTGCTTTGCGCAAGCAGCACGGCTGCGGTAGATGCGGCCTATGGCGTCGCAATCGGTTTCCTGCGTGTTCGGCATCGAACGCTCGCTCTCCGGCAAGGCCTGGCGCTGGCGCGGCGGGAACATGGCGCTGGCCGACGGCGCCGCCTCGCTCGAGGACGATATCGTCGCGCAGCTTCTCCTGTCGCGCGGCGTCGCCCGCGAGGAGCTGGACCGGCACCGCACCCCCACCTTGCGCGAGTTTCTCCCCGACCCATCCGCCTTCCGCGACATGGATGCGGCCGCGGAGCGCGTCGCCCAAGCCGTGCTCGGCGGCGAGACGATCACGATCTACGGCGACTACGACGTAGACGGCGCAACCAGTTCGGCGCTGCTGATCCGACTGCTGCGCATGCTCGGCCACGACGCCGGTCACTATATCCCCGATCGTCTGCTCGAAGGTTACGGCCCCAGCGGCGAAGCGCTGGTCAGGCTGGCCGAGGCAGGGTCGAGCCTGATCGTCACGGTCGATTGCGGCGCGATGGCGCACGAGGCGCTGAGCATGGCGCACGACGCGGGCGTGGACGTAATCGTGGTCGATCATCACAAATGCGCCGCCGAGCTTCCCAAGGCTGCGGCGCTGGTCAATCCGAACCGGCTCGACGAAAGCGATCTCGGCGCGCGGCACGGCCATCTGGCCGCGGTTGGCGTGGCGTTCCTGCTGGCGATCGCCGTGGTGCGGACGCTGCGGGAGCGAGGGTACTTCTCAGGCAGGCCGGAGCCCGATCTGCGCGGCCTCCTCGATCTGGTGGCGCTCGGCACCGTAGCGGACGTCGCGGCCCTACACGGCCTCAACCGCGCCTTCGTGGCGCAAGGCCTGAAGGTCATGGCGAAGCGCCAGAACGTTGGCATGTCCGCCCTGATCGATGCGAGCCGGCTGTCGCGCGCGCCGGTATGCAGCGATCTGGGCTTTGCGCTCGGCCCGCGGATCAATGCGGGCGGCCGCGTCGGCGAATCGACGCTCGGCGTCCGTCTGCTGACCACCGAAGATCCCGACGAAGCGCGCGAGATCGCTGCGCAGCTTTCCGCGCTCAACGAGGAACGGCGCGCGATCGAGATGGCGGTGCAGGAAGCTGCGGACGCGCAGCTCGCGCGGCAGCACAACCGCGCCGTGCTCGTACTCGCCGGCTCGGGCTGGCATCCTGGCGTCATCGGAATCGTCGCAGGGCGAATCAAGGAAAAGACGGGCCGGCCAGCGATCGTGATCGCGCTCGATGGCGAGACCGGCCAAGGCAAGGGATCGGGCCGTTCAATCTCCGGTGTCGACCTCGGCGCGGCCATCATCGCAGCGCGCGAATCGGGGCTCCTCCTCGCCGGTGGCGGACACGCGATGGCGGCGGGGCTTACGCTGGATGCAGACAAGCTCGATTCGCTTGCCGACTGGCTCGACGAGCGCCTTGCGGGTGCGGTGCAGCGCGCAAGTGCCGAGCAGGTCCTGTCGCTCGATCTTTCCCTCGCTCCTGGTGGGCTGACGCCGGAGCTGGTGGAAACGCTCGAGCACGC
>JAPSJS010000081.1 GCA_031178065.1 Altererythrobacter sp. | reverse complement strand
GCCGTCTCGCGGGGATGGAGCACTGGCTGCCGCTGTTCGAGGAGCGAATGGCAACGCTGTTCGACCACCTCGGCGACGGCGACGTGGTTGCGATCGATTCGGCGGCGCTCCAGGCGGCCGAGGAGCGCCTGTCGGACATTTCCGACTATCACGAGCAGCGCAAGAGCACTGGTGGCCAGTCCAAGGGCAGCTACCGCCCCCTGCCCGCCGACGCGCTTTATCTGGCTGAAGGCGAGTTCGGCGCCGCGCTGGACAAGAAGCCTGTCCACCGGACCACGATCTTCGCCGAACCCGAAGGCGAGCGGGTGATCGACTTCGGCTTCTCCTCCGGCCGCGACTTCGCGCCAGAGCGAGCGCGGGGCGACAATGTCTACGAGGCTGCGGCCAAGCACCTCGGCGCAGTCGGAAAGACCGGAAAGAAGGCGCTTTTCGCTGCCTATTCAACTGGGAGCCGCGCCCGCATCGCTTCGATCCTTTCGGAGGCCGGCGCGACGACGCAGCTTGCCGACGGGTGGCAGGAAGCGCTCGGGATGGCGGCGAAGGGCAAACCGGTGGCGCTGGTCCTGCCGCTGGAGACCGGGTTCGCGAACGACGAGCTGGAGCTGCTTACCGAGCAGGACGTGCTCGGCGACCGCCTCGTCCGCCGCCGCAAGAAGCGCAAGGATTCCGACGCGTTCCTGGCCGAGCTGTCGGCGCTCAACCGCGGCGATCTGGTGGTCCATGTCGAGCACGGGATCGGCAAGTATCTCGGGCTGGAGCCGATCGCGGTCGGCAAGAGCCAGCACGACTGCGTGATGCTGGAGTATCGGGGCGGCGACAAACTCTACATTCCGGTCGAGAATATCGAGGTCCTCAGCCGCTACGGCAGCAGCGAGGAGGCGGTCATGCTCGACCGTCTCGGCGGCGAGGCGTGGCAGAAGCGCCGTTCGCGCCTGAAGGAGCGCATCCGCGAAATCGCGGGCGAGCTGATGCTGGTCGCGGCCCAGCGCGCGCTCAAGAAGGCGCCGGTGCTCGCGGCGGAGGAAGCGAGCTACAACCAGTTCGTCGACCGCTTCCCGTGGCAGGAAACCGACGATCAGGACCGCGCGATCGAGGACGTTCTGGGCGACCTCGAAGCCGGCCGCCCGATGGACCGGCTGGTCTGCGGCGATGTGGGCTTCGGCAAGACCGAGGTTGCGCTGCGAGCCGCCTTCGTCGCGGCCATGACGGGGCAGCAGGTGGCGGTCGTCGCGCCGACCACGCTGTTGGCGCGCCAGCACTACACCAATTTCGTCGAGCGCTTCGCCGGCTTCCCGCTGCGGATCGGACGCCTGTCGCGGCTCGTGCCGGCGAAGGAAATAACCGAGACTCGCGAAGGACTGACGGACGGCAAGGTCGATATCGTGATCGGCACCCACGCGATCCTCTCGAAATCCACGAAGTTCCGCAATCTCGGGCTCGTGATCGTGGACGAGGAGCAGCGCTTCGGCGTCACCCACAAGGAGAAGCTCAAGCAGCTCCGCGCCGACGTTCACGTGCTGACGCTCACCGCCACACCGATCCCGCGCACGCTGCAGATGGCGATGTCGGGTCTTCGCGAACTTTCGACCATCCAGACCCCGCCGGTCGACCGCCTCGCGGTGCGCACGTACGTGATGGAATGGGACGACATGGTCATGCGCGAGGCCCTGCTGCGCGAGCACCATCGCGGCGGGCAGAGCTTCATCGTCGTGCCGCGCATCTCGGACATGGAGCAGGTGTCCGACTGGCTGCACGAGCATGTGCCCGAAGTGAAGTTCGTCGCGGCACACGGTCAGATGGGCGCCGGCGAGATCGAGGAGCGGATGAGCGCCTTCTACGAAGGCAAGTACGACGTGCTGCTTTCGACCACGATCGTCGAAAGTGGGCTCGACCTGCCGAGCGCCAACACGATCATCATCCATCGCGCGGACATCTTCGGTCTCGCCCAGCTCTACCAGCTTCGTGGCCGCGTCGGGCGCGCGAAGCTGCGTGCCTACGCCTACCTGACATACGAGAAGGATGTCGCGCTGTCCGAAGTCGCCGAGAAGCGCCTGAAAGTGCTCGGCGATCTCGACAGCCTCGGCGCGGGATTCCAGCTCGCCAGCCACGACCTCGACATTCGCGGCGCGGGCAACCTGCTGGGTGACGAGCAATCGGGCCATATCCGCGAGGTCGGCTTCGAGCTCTACCAGTCGATGCTGGAGGACGCGATCCTGGCCGCCAAGGCTGGCGACGCCGGGCTGGAGCGGCAGGGCGATCCGCTGAGCCCGCAAATCACGGTCGACGCGCCGATCATGATCCCCGAGGCCTACGTGCCCGACCTCACCGTTCGCATGGCGCTCTACCGCCGCCTCAACGACGCGAAGGACGGCGCCGAGATCGAGGCGATGGCGGCCGAGATGATCGACCGCTTCGGCCCCCTGCCCGACGCCACCGCGAACCTCATCCGTCTGATCGAGATCAAGCATCAGGCGATCACCGCCAACATCGCCAAGATCGACGTCGGCGCACGCGGCACGCTGGTGACGTTCCACAACGATGACTTCCCCGACCCAGCCGGCCTGCTCGCCTATGTCGAACGCCTGCAGGATACCGCCAAGCTCCGCCCCGACATGAAACTCGTCATCAACCGTGCATGGGGCGACCCCAAGTCGCGGCTGAACGGGCTGTTCCAGCTCACCAAGGGCCTAAGCGGCATCGCGCGCAAGGCAGGCAAATGCGAGGAACTCGCCGCCTGACCTGGGGCCCGCCGTGGCAGGCTCTGACGCCCGTGCAGCGGCTATCCTGAACGCGCGAAGCTGAGGAAGGCCTCCGCTTCCATCGGTCTCGCGCGCAGGAAACCCTGGAACGCCGCACAGCCCTCCACGCGGACTTTGTCGAGTTGCGCCTCGCTCTCGATGCCTTCGGCGATCACCGCCAGGTCCAGCGCGCCCGCCATCGCCACGATCGCGCGCAGTACGGCAAGGTCGCGTCTGTCGGTGGCGATCCCTTCGACCATCGTGCGGTCGAGCTTGAGGTAATCGAGCGGCAGGAGCTTGAGATAGCGGAAGTTGCAGAAGCCCGCGCCGAAGTCGTCGAGCGCGATCCGAATGCCATCGCTCGCGAGCCGGGCGAGCTGCGCTGCGCTGCCTTCGACATCGCGCACCAGGGCCTGTTCGGTCAGCTCCAGCGTCAGCCTTTCGGCATCGAAGCCTGATTTGCGAACCAGCGCCCGCAGCCCATCGGCGAAATCCGCGGCCGAGATATCGGCGGCGGTCACGTTGAGCGAGAGGCGAAGGTTGTCCGCCCAGCACGCTGCGGCCGCCAGTGCGCGTGCCGCAATGTGATGGGTAAGCGCGGCAGCTTCGTGCGCATTCGCCGCCAGGTCGAACAAGCTCTCGATGCCGAGCGGGCCCCGCTGCGGATGATTCCACCGCGCCAGCGCTTCCGCGCCAATCACCCGCCCGTCGGCACAGGAGAACTGGGGCTGGAACAGCAGTTCGACCTGGTTCTTCTCGATCGCCGCGACCAACTCCCGCGAACGCTCGGCGCCGCTGCGCCGGCGGTCGGTCGGGGAGCGGCGCTCGCGAGTCGATGTCATGAAATTCATTCCTCGCCGTTGGCGCAGTCCGCCCTGCCCGTCTGCCCGTGTGCCGCGCGCGTTGCAAATCGAGACGGTGGCCCATAGGGTGCGCGCCGGCAGGACGGAGCTCTAAGTGGGCGTTTCCAACGGATTTACGCGGCTGGCGATGATCGCCTCCGACACAGAGCGTGCGCAGGAGGCGGCACACGACTTGCGCCAATCGCACACGTTCTGCCCGATCGAGGAGGCCGAAGCGGTAGCCGTGATCGGCGGCGACGGCTTTATGCTCCACACGCTGCACCAGATGCTCGACAGCGGGGCCATGAAGCCCGTGTACGGCGTGAACCTCGGCACCGTCGGCTTCCTGATGAACAAGTATCGCAAGGGCGGCAGGCTGCTCGACCGCGTGAACCGCGCCCGCGCGATTGCGATCGCGCCGCTGCGCATGGAAGCGGTGACGCAGGACGGTGCGCGGACGACGTTCTGCGCGATCAACGAGGTCTCGCTGCTGCGCGAAACGCGCCAGACCGCGAAGATCGAGGTGTCGGTCGACGATCGGGTGCGGATCGAGGAGCTGGTGTGCGACGGCGTGCTGGTGGCGACGCCTGCCGGATCCACCGCTTACAACCTGTCCGCCCACGGGCCGATCCTGCCCCTCGATTCGAACCTGCTGGCGCTGACGCCAATCAGCCCCTTCCGCCCGCGGCGGTGGAACGGCGCGCTTCTGCCCGATCGCAGCCGGATCCAGTTGCGCGTGCGCGAGCCATCCAAACGGCCGGTCTCCGCCGTGGCCGACCAGAAGGAAGTACGCGATATCGCGGAAGTGACGCTGGAGATTGCCCGCGAATCCGAGCTGACCCTGCTGTTCGATCCGGGCCACGCGCTCGACGAACGGATCGTCGCCGAACAGTTCGTCGCCTGACGGCGTTGCCGGCGCTCTCAGCACACAAAAAGGGCGCGATGGGAAGACCCGTCGCGCCCTTTTTATCAAGCCGTTACAGAATGATGGCTCCCCGAGTTGGATTCGAACCAACGACCAAGTGATTAACAGTCACCTACTCTACCGCTGAGCTATCGGGGAGCAGCCCCTGCAGGCAGAGCGCGCGTATATGGTCGAGCTTCGGAGTTTGCAACCCCGTCGTTGTGATCGTCTAGCAATTGCCGACGGCGCACCTCAGGAGGCGGCGCCGTGGCAATGCTTGTACTTGTTGCCCGAGCCGCAGGGGCACGGCGCGTTGCGGCTGATGTCCATGCCCGCATAGGGGTTTTCGCCCGCAGCGCCGCCCGGACCCGCGGCCGCCCGCGGACTGCCGGCAAGCGCGCCGAACAGCGCCGCCCGCGCCGCCGAGCCATCGCCGTCTTCCGAATCCTCGATGCCGGTCAACGGATCGATGTGGCCGGTGAGGAAATCCGGCAGGTCCGGCAGCGCCTGCTGCGGCGGCGGAGCAAGGCGCAGCTCGCTCTTGAGGAGGATCGAAGTGATATCCTCGCGTAGCTTGTCGAGCATCGATTCGAACAGGCCGAAGGCTTCCTGCTTGTACTCGTTGATCGGCTGCTTCTGGGCATACGCGCGCAGGAACACGACCTGCCGCAGCGCGTCGAGCGTCGCGAGGTGTTCCTTCCAGTGGTAGTCGAGCCGCTCGAGCAGGATCGACTTTTCGACCTGGCGCCAGATCGACGGATCGTTGTCCGCCATCTTGCGCTCCATAATCCCGTCCACCTCGGTCCGAATGCGCTCCTCGATGATCTCGGGATCGAGTGTGTCCTCCTGCATCCACGCGTCGATCGGCGGATTGATGCCGAGCACTTCGGTCACGCGCTCCTTCAGGCCCTCCACGTCCCACTGCTCGGGATACGATTCGGGCGGGCAGGCGGCGGCGACGATGCCGGCGACCGTGTCGTGGCGCATGTCCACCACCACGTCGTCGACGCGCTCGCTATCCATGATCTCCGCGCGCTGCTCGTAGATCACCTTGCGCTGGTCGTTCATCACGTCGTCGTATTCGACGACCTGCTTGCGGATGTCGTAGTTGCGCGCCTCGACCTTCTTCTGCGCGGTCTCGATCGCCTTCGACAGCCAGCGCGAACCGATCGCCTCGCCGTCCTCCAGGTTCGAATTCATCATCCTGGCGAACAGCGTGTCCGGTCCGAAGATGCGCAGCAGATCGTCCTCCAGGCACAGATAGAAGCGCGAGAGGCCCGGGTCGCCCTGACGACCCGACCGGCCGCGAAGCTGGTTGTCGATGCGCCGGGATTCGTGCCGCTCCGTACCAAGAACGAACAGACCGCCCGCTTCGAGCACCTTGGCCTTCTCCGCTTCGACCTCTTCCTTGATCTTTGCGATTGCAGCGTCCTTCTCGGGGCCGTCCTCCATGTCGCGGAGTTCATCGTTGATCCGGAATTCGATGTTGCCGCCGAGCTGGATGTCGGTGCCGCGGCCCGCCATGTTGGTCGCAATCGTCACCGCGCCGAGACGCCCTGCCTGCGCCACGATGTGCGCTTCCATCTCGTGGAAGCGCGCGTTGAGCACGGCGTGCTTCACACCCTCTTCGTCGAGGAACTTGGAAAGGAGCTCGCTCTTCTCGATCGAGACCGTGCCGACCAGCACCGGCTGGCCGATCTCGTTCTTCTCGCGAATGCCTTTCGCGATCGCCTTGAACTTGTCCTGCGTGTTCTTGTAGAACTCGTCGTCGTCGTCGATGCGCCGGACCGGAACGTTGGTCGGAATCTCGACCACGCTCATCTTGTAGATGTCCCAGAATTCAGCCGCCTCGGTGGCAGCGGTACCGGTCATACCCGACAGCTTGGGATACATGCGGAAGTAGTTCTGGAACGTGATCGAGGCCATGGTCTGGTTCTCGGGCTCGATCTTCACCCCTTCCTTCGCCTCGACCGCCTGGTGCAGGCCGTTCGACCAGCGGCGCCCGTCCATCATGCGGCCGGTGAACTCGTCGATGATGACGACCTTCTCGTCCTTCACGATGTAGTCGATGTCGCGCTTGAACATCATGTTCGCCTTGAGCGCCTGGTCGAGGTGGTGGACGACCTGGGTGTTCTCGACGTCGTAGAGATTGTCGGTCTCGAGCAGGCCCGCCTCGGTCAGCAGCTGCTCGACCTTCTCGATGCCGTCTTCGGTCCAGGTGATGTTCTTGGTCTTCTCATCGGCGTCGTAGTAGGTTTCGTCGAGCGTCTTCACGATCTCGTCGATCGAGACGTAGAGGTCGGTCTTGTCCTCGGTCGGGCCGGAGATGATCAGCGGCGTGCGCGCCTCGTCGATCAGGATCGAGTCGACCTCGTCGACGATCGCGTAGTTGAAGGGGCGCTGCACCATCTGGCGGCGCTCGTGTTTCATGTTGTCGCGCAGATAGTCGAAACCGAACTCGTTGTTCGTGCCGTAGGTAATGTCGGCGGCGTAGGAATCGCGCCGCTCGTGCTCACCCAGGTTGGGGACGATCACGCCGACCGTCAGACCGAGCCAGCGGTAAAGCCGGCCCATGTGTTCCGCGTCGCGCCGGGCGAGATAGTCGTTGACGGTAACGACGTGGACGCCCTTGCCTTCGATCGCGTTGAGATAAGTCGCCAGCGTGGCGACGAGCGTCTTGCCCTCGCCGGTCTTCATCTCGGCGATCTCGCCGCGATGAAGCACGATGCCGCCGATCATCTGCACGTCGAAGTGACGCATGCCGAGCACGCGCTTCGAAGCCTCGCGCACCGTGGCGAAGGCTTCGGGCATGATGTCGTCGAGCGTCTTGCCCTCTTGGAGCTGCGCGCGAAACTTGTCGGTTTGAGCCTGAAGCTCCTCGTCGGAGAACGCTTCGAGCTGCTCTTCCAGAGCATTGATCTGGTTGACGATCTTGCCGAGCGACTTGACGTAGCGGTCGTTGGACGATCCGAAAATCGATTTGGCGAAGGCTTGGAACATGAAGATGGCCCTGTCCGGACTGGGAATGGATGGAAGCCGCCCGCGCGCATTCGGCGCCGGCGGCGGATCATGTCTGAGAGTGCGGTAACGCGACTATTCGAAGGCGCGGTCGGGGCCGAACTGAACGGTCGGGATATAGATCCTGACCGCCTTGCGCGCCTTGCAGCCCGGCGCAGGATCGGCCTTCGCGGGCAGTTTGTTCCGGCGAACCGCGGCGTCACAGCGCTGCGCCTTGCCCGGCTGCGCCTCCTCCGCCCGGTCACTGACCTCTGCGCTTAGTGCCTGCGCGAACGCCGCACTCGCCGGGGTGCCGGCAGCGGCAAGCCCGGTAATGAGCGCAAGGCAGGCGAGAAGGCGGGTCAGCATCTCGGCGCAAGATAGGTGCTGTTCGTCCGATCGTCCACCTAGAAAGCCGCATTTACCCCCGCGTGTCCGCCGGGTAGGAGCCCGCCATGGATCTCGAACGCTCTCCCCTCGCCGTGCCCTTTCCTGAAGTGCCCCCGATCGCAGGCGTGGTGCCGCGCGTGGCGCGTGCCGGCTACAAGGATTGGGGGCGTTGCGACCTGACCTACGTGGAGCTTGCGGAAGGTACCGCGGTCGCAGGCGTGTTCACGCGCAACGTGTGCTGCTCGAGCGAGGTCGAACTCGGCCGCGAACAGGTCCAGACCAGCCGTGCGCGCGCTCTGGTGGTCAATGCGGGCAACTCCAACGCTTTCACCGGCTATCGCGGGCGCGAGGCGGTAGAAGCGATCATGGCGCAGGTCGCCGAACACCTCGGCTGCCCGAAGACAGAGGTGTTCGTCTCCTCAACGGGCGTGATCGGCGTGCCGCTGCCCAAGGACAAGGCGCGCACCGGCATCGCCGCAGCGCTGGAAGCAGACGAGTGCTCATGGGAGGAAGCGGCTGCAACCATCGGAACCACCGATACTTTCCCCAAAGGGGCCACTGCACAGGCGGTGATCGGCGATACCACCGTGACCCTCTCCGCGATCATCAAGGGCAGCGGCATGATCGCGCCGGATATGGCAACGATGCTTGGTTATGTTTTCACCGACGCGGCTGTCGAACCTGCATTCCTGCAGCGCCTGCTGTCAGAAGCAAACGAGCGGACGTTCTCCTGCATCACCGTCGACAGCGATACCTCGACCAGTGATACGGTGCTGACCTTCGCGACGGGCAAGGCCGGCAACGCCCCGCTCGCCTCGTTCGATGATCCTGGCGCTGACGCCTTCGCCGCCGCGTTGCGCGACGTCTGCCGTCAACTCGCGCACCTCGTGGTCCGCGATGGGGAAGGGGCCCGCAAGTTCATCGAAGTTGCCGTGACCGGCGCAGTTTCGGACGAGAGCGCCCGCAAGGTCGGCCTCGCGATCGCCAATTCGCCGCTGGTCAAGACCGCCATCGCCGGCGAGGACGCGAA
>JAPSJS010000080.1 GCA_031178065.1 Altererythrobacter sp. | reverse complement strand
GTTTCGCGGTGTACTTCGTCGAGCATACGCTCCCACTGCAGCGCGTGGAATACGATCTGTTCGAGATCGGCATATTTCGGCTCCCACGCCAGTGTGGCGCGGATCAGCGACGGGTCGGAGACCAGCGCGCCCGGATCGCCCGCGCGACGGGGCCCGAAGCGCCGCTCGATCGTGCCGCCGGTGACCCGGTCGACTGCGTCGAGCACCTCAAGCACCGAGAAGCCGCGGCCGTAGCCGCAGTTCATCGCCAGCGAACGCGTGGGCTGCGCTATCAGCGCCTCCAGCGCCAGCACGTGCGCCGCGGCGAGATCGCTGACGTGGATGTAGTCGCGCACGCCGGTACCGTCGGCCGTGGCGTAGTCGGTGCCGAACACGTCGACATGGCTGCGCTTGCCGGTTGCGGCCTCGCAGGCGACCTTGAGCAGGTGCGTCGCGCCGGCGGTCGACTGGCCGGCGCGCGCCTGCGGATCGGCGCCGGCGACGTTGAAATAGCGCAGCGCGCAGTAGTTGATCGGATGCGCGGCGGCTACGTCGGCCAGCATGCGCTCCGTCATAAGCTTCGACCAGCCGTAGGGGTTGATCGGGTTCTGCGGCGTAGTCTCGGTGACCGGCGAGACGTCGGGCATGCCGTAGGTCGCCGCGGTGCTGGAGAAGATCATGTGCGGCACGCCCGCCGCGACCGCCGCGGCGATCAGCGCGCGGCTCCTGGCGGTGTTGTTGTCGTAGTACTTGAGCGGATCGGTGACCGATTCGGGCACCACGACCGAGCCGGCGAAGTGCATTACGGCCCGTGTCCCTTGCTCCGCGAATATGCGCGCCAGCAGGGCACCGTCGGCCACGTCGCCGTGGTAGAACGGCACCGACGGGGGCACGGCGAAGCGGAAGCCGGTCGAAAGATCGTCGATCACCGCGACCGGCCAGCCGGCATCGAGCAAAGCGAGCACCGCGTGGCTGCCGATATAGCCGGCGCCGCCGGTCACCAGGACGGGGGGCTTGGATTCCATCGAACCGTGCTAGGCCACGCACGGTAAACGAACCGTTTGCTTCTGCCGCGCGCCGGGCACAGATGGGCGCATCCGCGCGTTGATGGCGCGACCGATGAAGGAGCCCGCCGATGAGAACCCTTCCCACCGCGATCGCCGCTGCTGCCGCGCTGGCGACGCTTTCCGCATGCGCCACCCCGGCTGTCACCAGCCCGGTAGAAGTGACCCGCTTTCTCGACCCCGCCGCGCAGGCGCAGCTTGGCCAGGGCACCGTCTTCGTCGAGAGCGCACCCGGAGCCGAGAGCGATTCGCTGGCGCTCGCACCCTACAAGCAGGCGATCGCTCGCGAGCTGGAAGAGCTCGGCTACCGCGAGGCCTCGCGCGCAGCGGCGACGCAGATAGCGCAAGTGCGCGTCGAGCGTTTCGTATCGGGCCGCGGCGGGCGCGAGCGCTCCCCCGTCAATGTCGGCGTGGGCGGCTCGACCGGGAGCTACGGCTCTGGCGTTGGTCTCGGCGTCGGCATCAATCTGGGCGGAGGTGGTCCGCGGGAGATGCTCGACACGCGGATCGGCGTGATGATAAAAGACAAGGAAAGCGGCGCGACACTTTGGGAAGGCCGCGCGCAATTTTCGGTCAGCGACAATTCGCCATATGCCGATACCACTGCCAACGCCTCGGCAATCGCCGACGCGCTGTTTCGTGGCTTCCCGGGCAACAACGGCGAAACGATAGAAGTAAGGGTTAGCGAGTGAACGATATCCGGATCGACAGCAATTTCGACAGCGGCAACATCGAGGTGCTGTCGGTCAGCGGCGCCGAGGCTACCCTGGCGATCCGCCAGGACCACATGTCCGAGTTCAAGCAGTGGTTCCACTTCCGCGCCAGCGGGGCGGCGGGGCGCGAGCTGGTGTTGAAGATCACCGGGCTCGAAGGCTCGGCCTATCCGCTCGGTTGGCCTGACTACAACTGCCGGGTAAGCGAGGACCGCGACTACTGGGCGGCCGCTTCGACCAGCTATGACAAGCAGGCCGATGGCGGCACGCTGACCGTGCGCTATGCGCCGGCGAGCGACATTGCCTGGTTCGCCTATTTCGCGCCCTATTCAATGGAGCGGCACCACGACCTCGTCGCCGAATGTGCGGTGAGCGACGGCGTTTCCTACCGGTGCCTCGGCAGCAGCCTCGACGGGCAGCCAATCGACTGCCTCGAATTGGGCGAAGGCGACAAGCAGGTCTGGCTCTATGCCCGTCAGCACCCCGGCGAGACCCAGGCCGAATGGTGGATGGAAGGCGCGCTCGAACGCCTGACCGATCCCGCCGACCCGATCGCCCGCGCGCTGCGCGCCCGCTGCCGGTTCCACGTGGTGCCCAACTTAAATCCCGACGGATCGCGCCGCGGCCATCTGCGAACCAACGCGCAGGGAGTGAACCTCAACCGCGAGTGGGCCAATCCGACGGCGGAAAACTCGCCCGAGGTGCTCGCCATCCGCAATGCGATGGACGAGACCGGGGTCGACTTCGCGATGGACGTCCACGGGGACGAGGCGATCCCGGCAGTATTCGTCGCCGGCTACGAGGGCATTCCCGGCCTGACCGACGAGCACCTCGCCGGCTTCACCCGCTACCGCACGATCCTCGAGCGCCGCACGCCCGATTTCCAGACCGAGAAGGGCTACGCCGTCTCCCGCCCGGGCGAGGCGAACATGAGCATGAGCACGACCCAGGTCGCACACCGCTTCGGCTGCACCGCGATGACGCTGGAGATGCCGTACAAGGACAACGACGACCTGCCCGATCCGGACCAGAACTGGTCGCCCGAGCGGTGCAAGCAACTGGGCCGCGACTGCCTGGGTGCCCTGCTGGAGTGGCTCGAGGGTGCCGACTGACCGAAAAAGCGGCCGCGATCCGTCGCATCGCGCGCTCGTGCCGTCCGCCGGTTCATGCCCGGGCAAGATGCGCGGGCTGAACCGGCAGCGTGCATTTCAACGCACGCGAAAGGACGAGCAATGAAAAGAGTTTTCGCCCTGGCCGCCCTCGGGGCCGGCTTCGCCGCCGCCCCCGCAATGGCGCAGGACAATACCGCTCCCGGCGGCCTCTATGTCGGCGCCATTGCCGGCTATGAGGGGATCGACGTCGAAGCGGCCGATGGTTCGGTCAGCGCCGGCGCGGATTCCGCGGTCTACGGGATCACGGCGGGTTACGACCTCAGCCTCGGCAGCGCCTTCGTCGGGGTCGAGGGCGAGCTTTCGACCAGCGGCGGTTCGACGACCTTCCCCGACAGCTTCTCGGGTGCGCGCGACGGGCTGGATGCCGACGGCCAGTACTACATCGGCGCCCGCGCCGGTGTCGCGCTGACGCCCGGCATCGCGGCCTACGGCAAGATCGGCTACACCTCGCTCGACACGACGGCGTTCACCTCGTCGGGCTCGCTCGACGAGCTCGACGACAATGCCGGCGGCCTGCGCTTCGGCGGCGGCGTCCAGGTGCAGTTGCCCGGCCCGTTCGAAGGGCGGCTCGAATATCGCCGCTCGCGCTACAAGGACATTGCCGACGGCACCTACGGCGACGCGACGACCGATCAGGCCGTGGCGAGCCTCGGCGTCCGCTTCTGACGCAAACGGGAGGCCGCCCCGCAACGGGCGGCCTCTTCCTTCCGATATTAGTCCAGGCTCGCCGGCCCGAATGCCTCGGGCAGAAGCGCGCTGAGCTTCGTCCGGCGCACGTCGTCCGGCCCCACACACAGCACCTCCGGATCGGTGCCGCCGAGTGCGGCGAGTTCGTTGAGGACCTGCCGGCAGCGCCCGCAGGGCGTGAGCGGCTCGCGGCCCGGCCCGGTCACCGCCACCGCCTCCAGCCCCCCGCGCGCACCGTTCGCCATCGCCTTCGCCACCGCAACCGTCTCCGCGCAGAGCGCCAGGCCGTAGCTGGCGTTCTCGATATTCGCCCCCGTCACCACGCTGCCGTCGGCAAAGCGCAGCGCGGCGCCCACGGGAAAGCGCGAATAGGGCGCATAGGCCATGTCCGCCGCGGCACGGGCGGCGGCGATGAGATCTTCGTCGGTCGTTGTCATTTCCGAGGTCCTACGGAGAAAACGTCAAGGCTGCACCACCACCCAGCGTAGCGGCGCATCGGCGGCTTCGGTCTGCAGCGAGGTGTTGGCGGTCCACAGCAGCCACGGTCGGCCGGCATATTCAGGCGGGAAGCGGGTGCGGGTGAGCCAGAGGTGCCGTTCGAGCATGCCAGCGAGGTGGTAGCGCTCCTCGAAGCCGGGATCGACCTTGAGGATCACCGCCTTGCCCGCGTGCATCTCGATCTGGTTGATCAGCGTCATCAGCTCGCTCTCGACCGCTGCGTCGCCCACGCGCTCGCCGCAGTCCTGCGCGATGCGCGACAGCTCGATCGCCGGCGGCAGGAGCGCCGGATCGCGCGGCACCATGGTGACGAAGTTGGCCGACTGTCCGTCGGCCATGGTGCAAGGGTCGAATCGGTGGACCGCGCCGACCTGCAACCCCGCGGCGCGCGCATCGGCAAGATTGCTCCCGAAGCGCAGGTTACGCCCTTTGGCGCCATCGCTCGCATCCACGTAGACGAAGCTGGCGCCGAGCGCGCGCAAGGTGCGGAAATTGACTGCGCCGTCGGACGCACCGACCCGCGCGCCCTGATCGGGAAACGCGGTCTCGTCCGGCCGCCAGCGCTGCAGGTCCCACCAGAGCCATGCGCCGCCCGCCAGTGCCGCGAGCAGCAGCAGCCCCAGCGCACGCGTACGCCATCCGATTCGTCTCGCCTTGCGTGCCATTAGCCCCCCGTCACCCCTTGATATGGAGGACGCAGATCAAGGTAAACAGCCGCCGTGCGGTGGGAAAATCGGTTTCGACCTTGCCGTCGAGCCGTTCGAGCAGCAGCTCGGCCGCGTTATTGTGAATGCCGCGGCGGGCCATGTCGATGGTCTCGATCTCCGCCGGCGTCGCTTTGCGGATAGCCTGATAATAGCTGTCGCAGATCGCGAAATATTCCCGGATCGGCCGCCGGAAACGGGCGAGACCGAGAACGATCGTCTCGACGTGCGCATCCGCCATGTCGCGGATCTCCATCGCGAGCCGTCCCTCCGGCACCGAGAGCGTGAGGCGCCAGGGCCCCTCGTGACCCTTCGCCACCGCGCGCAGCGGTTTGAAGGTATTCTCCTCGATCAGGTCGTAGATCGCGACGCGCCGTTCCTGCTCGACATCGGCGTTGCGCCACAGGATCGTATCCTGATCGAGCGCGATGTGGGCGATGCGCCAGGGGTTGTCGGGAACGGGCATGATTCCCGGCGCTTTCGCAGATGCGAAGGGGCCGGGGCAAGCATCGAATATTGCGGCCGCCGAGATGCGGAGGCCGCGGGACATCAGCGTTTCGCGAAAACCCAGCGCCTTTACGAGCTTCATCCCCGCTATCCACAAGCAGCCGCCCTACCGCTGCTCTTGCCATCGCTGCGCACCCCTGCGCACAAGGCCGCCGATGGCCGAACAAGACCTCCTGACCCGCCCCGAATCCGACACCGCGCAAGGCCGCGCGCTGCCTGCAAACATCGAGGCGGAGGCGGCGTTCCTTGGTGCGGTGCTGATCGACAACCGGGTGATCGAGGAGCTCCCCGTCGCGGTCCGGCCCGAGCATTTCTTCGAGCCCGTGCATCAGCGCATCTACGAGCGCGTGCTGACGCTGCTCGACCGCAACGCGGTGGTCACGCCGGTCACGCTCAAGCCCTATTTTGAGGCCGACGAGGCGCTGAAGGAACTGGGCGGGATCACTTATCTCGCGCAGCTTACCGCCGACGGGCAGGGCCTGCTCGCCCCCCGCGAGCTGGCGCAGCAGATCTACGATCTCGCGCTGCTGCGGGAGCTGGTCAGCGTTGGCCGCACGCTCGTCGAAGGGGCGCTCGACACGAGCGAGGACGTCGCCCCGATGGACCGCATCGCGCAGGCCGAGGCGGACCTGTTCCGCGTCGCCGAAGGCGCCTCGAGCACGAGCGAAGCCTCGAGCTTCGGCATGGCGACCAACAAGGCGCTCGGCATGATCGAGCTGGCGATCAACTCCGGCGGCCACATCTCGGGCAAGACGACCGGCTTCACCTCGATCAACGACAAGTGCGGCGGCCTGCACAATTCGGACCTCATCATCCTCGCCGGCCGCCCGGGCATGGGCAAGTCGTCGCTGGCGACCAACATCGCCTTCAACTGCGCCGACCGCCTGCTGCGCGATCGGCGCGACGAGATCGAGGACGGCAAGTCGGTCGGCGCAGGCGTGGCGTTGTTCAGCCTGGAAATGAGCGCGGACCAGCTTGCGACGCGTATTCTCGCCGAACAGGCCGGGATCAGTTCCGAAGCGCTGCGCATGGGCAAGATCAGCCGCGACGAGTTCCAGAAGCTGAGCTTCGCCAGCCAGCGGCTTGCCGAGCTGCCGCTGTTCATCGACGACACTCCCGCGCTGACCATCGCTGCGCTGCGAACCCGCGCGCGGCGGCTGAAGCGCAAGCACGACATCGGCCTGGTGATCGTCGACTACCTGCAGCTCCTGCAAGGCAGCGGACGCGCCAACGACAACCGCGTGAACGAGATTTCGGAGATCAGCCGCGGCCTCAAGACGCTGGCCAAGGAGCTCGACCTGCCGGTGATCGCGCTCTCGCAGCTCAGCCGTGCGGTCGAGCAGCGCGACGACAAGCGCCCGATGCTCTCCGACCTGCGCGAATCGGGCTCGATCGAACAGGACGCGGACATGGTCTGGTTCATCTACCGCGAGGACTACTACGTCGCCTCGCGCGAGCCGAAGCGCCCGGTGGAGAGCGACGATAGCAAGACGCACGAGGCGCACAGCGCCTGGGCGGCGGAAATGGAGCGCGTCTTCGGCCTTGCCGAGCTGATCGTCGCCAAGCAGCGCCACGGTGCGACCGGCAAAGTACGGCTGCGCTTCGAGCCGCGCATCACGCGCTTCTCCGACTTGGCCGAGGAAGACCGGCGCACCGGCGAGTACGACTAAGGCGTCATGGCCCGCATTCGAACAGGCCTTCGATCATCTGCCTGGCCTCGCCCGGTCCGGTGAAGGTCAGCGTCGCGGGGTAAGCCGGCGATTCCATGGCGACCTGAGGCTTCTCCGGCAAGGGATCGTCACCTGTCGTCGCGATCGTCAGCGTCAACCCCTGGCCGCCGAAGCGTGCGCCATCTGCCATCGCGTCGTAGCCGCCCCGGCCCTCCATCTCCAGGCGCTGCACGGAGCCGCCGTATTTCACTGCCGCTATCGCGCCGACATCGTCGAGCACGTTGCCGCGCCCGAAGAAGATCGGGGCCTGCCCGTCCTCGTGGCGGAACGTGCAGGCGAGTTCGCCCTCGAGCCGGGCTGAGCGGATATCCGCCTCGTCCAGTTCTTCCAGCGTCGCAGAACGCTCGGCCGTCGGCGTGGCGGACGGTTCGGCAACGTCCGGCTGGCGAGTCCGTTCACCGGTATCGCCGCAGGCTGCCAGCACGAGTGCCGCGCCGAGGATCGCAATTCGCATTGAGTTCTCCTTCGCCCACCAACGCGCAGGGCAGCGTCGGAGGTCCGTGAGCGCCTATAGCCCGAGATTCAGTCGCCGCGTTACCGTATAATCGATCACCGAGACGAGCAGCCAGCCGATGTTCCAGCGCACGCGGTTCCACAGCGTCGCGCGCTTGCGGTGGAGCGCCGGGGTAATCGCCTCCGACGCCTCTATGTGATGTGAGATGTACTCCCGCATCCGCTCGGCCAGCGCGGCGTCGTCGATCTGCAACATCAGTTCGAGGTTGAGGTAGAGACTGCGCATGTCGAAGTTGGCGCTGCCGAGATAGACCACGTCGTCGAGCACGATCAGCTTGGTGTGCAGCTTGCAGGGCTTGAACTCCCAAATCCGCGCCCTCTTGCGCAGCAGGTAGCTGTAGAGCGAGCGCGTCGCACCGACGGTTGCGGGGTTGTCGCTCTTCCCCGCCATCACCAGGCGCGTCTGGCCCTTCGCCGCAATCCGGCCGATCCGCCGCTGCAGCCGCGTCGGCGGGGAGAAATAGGCCATCAGCATATCGAGCCGCTGCCCTTCCAGCAGATCCTCGCTAACACAGCGCGCCCAGGTCGAAAGCCCGTTGGTCGGTCCGCCCACCAGCCAGCGCGCGCCGCCCTCGGCCCAGTCCCAGCTTCTCACCGCGCGGCGAATGGAGCGGAACTTGTGGTCGTCGACGTCGCACCAGCCGCTGAGTCGCGCGAACCAGTCGGTCAGCCCCTTCACCGCGGTTCCCTCGATACGGATGGCGAGATCGTTCCAGCCGTCCTGGTCGGGCGGAGCAAAGTAGGAATCCTCGATATTGAAGCCGCCGATCATCCCGCATTCGTCGTCGGCGATGACGATCTTCTGGTGGTTGCGGATCAGATACCGCTGCGTCCAGCGCGGGCTGAAACAATAGACGGTGCCGCCGGCAGCGCGCAGGGGGGCGAGGAATTCGTCGCCCGCCGCCGCGCCGAAGCCGTCGAGGATCAGCGTAACGGCGACGCCGCGTTCGGCGGCTTCGATCAGCGCATCGCGCAAGGCGGTGCCGACCTCGTCCTCGGCATAGATGTAGAAGCACAGCTTGAGCGAGCGCTTCGCCGCGTGGACCATCGCGAACAGCGCGTCGCGCCGGTCCTTGCCGGCCGGGTAGAACGTCAGGTCCTGTCCGCCGGCGCGGATCGAGAAGGGGCTCGGATCGATGAAAGCGGCACGATCTGTACTATCGCCCGAGGTCTGCGCGCCCGCCATTGCCCAGCCTTAGGGCGAGCCGCGCCCGGGCGCAAATCCTTGACTTTCGCGCTCCGACCGCCTAGCTCACGCGCTTTCCGAACAACCCATACGCAAGCATCGGAGTGCCACATGGCGCGCGTTACCGTCGAAGATTGGGTCGACGGTGAGCTCCGCACCGCCGGAGATCTCGCGCGCGCGCTGCGCAGACAGCAGCACGAGATCGAAACGGTTGGGGATCTTGTCGACACAA
>JAPSJS010000079.1 GCA_031178065.1 Altererythrobacter sp. | reverse complement strand
TCGGTGTGCTGGGTATATTCGCAGCGGTCGCACTGCTGTTCTGGCTCATGTTGTAGTGCCAGCTACGCGTGCTGCGTCGGACCAACCGGCCCGCAACACGCATTCTGATTTTTGGGGCCGCTCGCTCCGCGGCCCGCACAACGAACACGCCGCGCCGTCGGAAGACGAGCGCGGCGTTTCTTTTTTGGTGCCTGCGATCGAGCAGGGCAGCTCGGATGACGGAGCGATCAGCCCCCCTTGGCCTGTTCGATATACCGCCCGACGTTCTTCGCCATGACGTCGAGAGGCGCATTGCCGCCGAGCACCACCGCGTCGTTGAACGCCTTGAAGTCGTAGGCATCGCCCAGCGCCTCCTGCGCGCGGGTGCGCTGGCGGACGATCTCGCTGTGGCCGATCTTGTAGCCGCAGGCCTGGCCGGGCCAGGAGCAGTAGCGGTCGACTTCACTCGCCACCTCGTCGGGGTGCGAGCCGTTGCGCTCGACGAAGAACTGCCGGCCCTGCTCGCGCGTCCAGCGCTTGTGGTGGAGACCGGTGTCGACCACCAGCCGGCAGGCGCGGAAGGCCAGGCTCTGGAGATAGCCGAGCCGGCCGACCTTGAACTCGTCGTAAGCGCCGAGCTCGTCCGCGATCTGCTCCGCATAGAGGCCCCAGCCTTCGGAGAAGGCGCTGAACGAGAGGATCGAGCGGATCAGCGGCAGGCGGTTCGAATACTCGCCTTCCCAGACGTGCCCGGGGATCGTCTCGTGGTAGGTGAGGTCCGCGAGATCGTACTTGCGGTGCATGTCGGTCGAACGGAGATTGATCCACATCCGCCCCGGGATCGTCCCGTCCTTGCTCCCCGCACCGCCATAGGCGCCCGGCGCGCCGGGTTCCTCGGCCGGAGGCAGGCGGCGGACTTCCAGGTTGGGATCGACCAGCGTGTTGAACGCGCGCGGCATCTGCGCGGTGATCCACTCGATCCGCTCGTGGATGAAGTCCATGATCTCCTTGCGGCCCGGATCGCCCTCGGCGAACTTGTAGCGCGGATCTTCCGCCAGTGCCCGCATCCGCTCGCCCACCGAGCCGGTGGTGTAACCGATCTCCTTGAGGATCGGGTCCATCCGGCCGTGCAGCTCGTCGAGCTCGTCGAGGCCGATCTGGTGGATCTCGTCGGGCGAGAGCGTGGTCGTGGTCGCCGCCCGCAGGCCCCAGGCATACCATTCCTCGCCCCGAGGCCGGGCCCACATGCCCGCGTCGGACTTCGCCACCGCACGCTCGGCCTTGAGCTCCTCCAGCTGGCGCTTGAGCGCTTCGGTGACGGGTCCCGCCACGAGCGAGCGCGCCTGCGCCTCCCAGTCGCCGGCCAGCCCGGCTTCCTTCGTGCGCGTGACGAGCGAATCGACCATCGTTCCGCCGCCGGAGGTCTCCGCGATCGACTGCTCCATTTGCGAGATTGCCGCGTCGAGCAGGAAATCGGGCGGGACCAGGCCCATGCCGCGCGCAGCCTTGATCCGCGCGAGCTCGCCATCGAGCGCGGCCGGCAGCGCCTCAAGCCGCGCGACATAGGCCTCCGCGTCGGCGGCGGTCTTCACCGGATGGCTCGTATCCATGAAGCGCGGCATGTCGAGATAGGTGCCGACGTTCTGGATCACGACGTAGGGCGAATTGCGCCAGCTCCCCACCGCAACGTCGCCGTAGGGAAGGGCGAACCCTTCAAGCGCGGTCGAATAGGCGCTCTCCACCACCTCGAAGCTGGTCCGCGTGTCGGCATCGAGCGAGGCGGTGTCGAACGCCCGCACCCGTGCGAGATCGGCGCGCAGCGTCTCGGCATAGGCCTTCTGACCCGCGGGCGACTGGTCCTCGAGCTGCATGCGCAGCGCTGCGTGTGCGCCGGTGTCGACGCCGAGGCTGGTCGCGCGCTCGGGCTCGTGGCGCAGCAGGTTCCAGGCGACGTCCTCCAGCAGCGCGGCGCCTTCGCCGGATTGCGCGGAGGCGGACTGGCTCAGCACGCGCTCGCATCCGCCGAGCGCGAACAGGGAGACGCCGGCGCCGAGGCCTGCAAGTGCCTGACGACGGGTGATTTCGGTGGTGATGTGGGTCATGCCGCAATGTCTGGCGCGCGCTCGCCCGGCTGTCAAACCAACTGGCGGTCGGCGCGCGATGCGGTTAGGCGAGCGGCGTTAGCGGAGGAGTATCGCGCGAATGATGGGTACCGTGCTGTCGATCGTCATGCTGGCGGGCCTGCTGCTGCTCGTCGGCGCTTTCGCGCTCTGGCGCCGGGGCGGCTCGCGCAAGCAGGTGCTGCTGATGGTGCTGCTGGCGGTGATCTGCTTCGTCAACATCGCGATCTGGACGGTGCCCGATGCCGGAGGCGAAGCCCCGCTCGACCGGGTCGAGCAGGGCCAGGCCGGGTAGATCAGTCGGGCAGCTGCCAGGACACAGCGCTCGACCAGGTTGCCGAGGTCTTCGCTCCGGTGCCGTCGAGGCCCGCCTCGAACCGAGCGCGGTGGGTGACGAGATCGCAGGTTGCGCGGTCGAGTTCGGAATGTCCGCTCGAGCCGGTGATCGTGCAGCTCTTCACCCGCCCGTCGGTGCCGACTTCGACCCGGAAGCGGGCGACGCCGGTGAGTTCGCGGTTGATCCAGATGGGGCGGTAGTCCGCGGTGGTCACCCACTGCCCCGGATCGTTACGCGGGCGGGGCGCGACCGGATCGAACGCCGGCGTCGCCTGGGCGGCCGGGGTGATCTCCGGCTTGGGGAACAGGTTCGTCATCACGTCGGGGATCGGCGGCAGCGGAACGTCGCGCACCTCGATCGGGGGCATTTCCGGGGTCAGGTCCAGCGGTCTCGGCGGAACGTGGACGTAGCTTTGCGGGGGCGACGTGCTTTCCGGCGTGACCTCCGGCTTGGGTGGGGGCGGGGGTTCGATCGGCACTTCCACGATCGTCTCGCCGGTCAGCCTCGGCACGTCTTCGATCATCCCCGTGACCTGCAGCCCCACTAGCAGGGCATAGGCGACTGCGCCGTGGACCACGATCACCCCGGCGATGGACTTCGCCCGGTCGCGCGGCGTGCGCGTGTCGATATAGGCCATTGTCGTTCTCCTCTCCTCGATGCGCCTCCGAGGAACGGAGGCACTCCTCCCACCAGGAGAATGATACAACGTAACTTTTGTTTCGGCCAAGTGCTTTCGCGTTGCGGAGCGCAACCGGATTTCGGATCTGACAGGGAGAACGCCGCGCGAGCGGTCAGTCGTGGTCGGGGTGCTGCCGACTCGTGCGCCGGATTGCGGCGGCCCATTCGGCGTTGTCGCCTGCCTCTGTCGCACCCTCGTCGCGGAGGGCGGGGAGCGTGTCGAACCACGGCATGCGCGATTCCGTGCCCATCTGCGACTGCGGAGCGAAGGCCGCCGGATCGTCGAGCGAACCGATCGTCAGGTTAGTGCGCCCGTTCGCGTGTGCATGGTAGAACAGCGGCGTGCCGCACTGCGCGCAGAACCCGCGCTCGACCCCGGCGCTGCTCTCGAAGGTCGCGGGCGTCCCGCGCGTCCATTCGACGGCGTCGTCCGGCGCGGCGACGAGCGCGGCGAACAGATTGCCGGTCGCCTTCTGACACATGCGGCAATGGCACAGGTGCGCGTTGTCGAGCATGGCCGAGGCGCGGTAGCGCACCGCGCCGCACTGGCAGCCGCCCGTCGCCGTGACAGCGAGCCGCCGCATCGCGCTCACTTGATCGGGCAGGCCGGATCCAGCCGGAAATCGAGGTAGTTGTCGACCGAGCCCATCAGATCCTCGATCTCGTTCTCGAAGAAGTGATTGGCGCGCGGGATTTCCTCGTGGTGGATCGTGATGTGCTTCTGCGTGCGCAGCTTCTCGACCAGCTTGGTCACCGCGACCGGCTGCACCACGGTGTCCGCCGCGCCCTGGATGAAGATGCCGCTCGCCGGGCAGGGGGCGAGAAAGCTGAAGTCATACATGTTGGCCGGCGGCGCGATCGAGATGAAGCCGCGGACTTCCGGCCGGCGCATGAGGAGCTGCATGCCGATCAGTGCGCCGAAGCTGACGCCGGCGACCCAGGTGGTCTGCGCCTCCTGATGGATCGATTGCACCCAGTCGAGCGCGGCGGCCGCGTCCGACAGCTCGCCCACGCCGTTGTCGAAGCTGCCCTGGCTCCGCCCGACGCCGCGGAAGTTGAAGCGCAGCACGGCGAACCCGCGGTCGACGAAGGTCTTGTAGAGCCGCTGCGTGATGCGCTCGTTCATCGTGCCGCCGCCCTGCGGATGCGGGTGGAGGATCATCGCCACCGGCGCACGCGGGCGCGGGGGAGGGGAGAAACGGCCTTCGAGGCGGCCTTCGGGGCCGGGAAAGATCACTGAGGGCATTGGGGAATCCTGCCGGAGATGTTGGTTTCGCTGCGGACCGGGTGGCGCGCGCGAAGTCGGTGGCTATATAGTGCGGCGACCCGAAATCGCAATTCTTTCGAGCACCGCCCCATCCCGGACCGCATCTACCTCGACCATGCCGCCACCACGCCACTGCGACCTGAGGCGCGGGAGGCGATGGAGGAAGGCTTCGGCATATGGGCCAATCCCTCCAGCCCGCACGCGGAAGGGCGCAAGGCCAAGGCTGCGCTGGAGGACGCCCGGGCGCCGGTCAAGGCGGCGCTCGGCTGGGAGGGGGAGATCATCTTCACCTCGGGCGCGAGCGAGGCGCTGGCGATCGCCCTGCAGCGGGCGAAGGCGGATCGGCGGATCGTCTCGGCGGTCGAACACGACGCGGTGTTCCGCGCAGCACCCGATGCCGAAGTGCTGCCGGTGCTGGCCGGCGAGATCGATCCCGGCGCGCTTGATGCCGCGCTGGCACGGCCCGGCCGCGCGGTCGTGGCGGTGCAGCAGGTCAATCCCGAGACGGGAACGCTCGTCCTGCCGCAGGGCGATGCGCTGCAGATCCGCGTGCGCGAGGCCGGCGGCCTGCTCCTTGCGGACTGTTCGCAGTCGGCGGGCAAGCTGCCTCTTCCGGACGCCGACATGGTGGTGGTCTCGGCACACAAGCTCGGCGGGCCGGTCGGCGTCGGTGCCCTGCTGGTGCGCGACTTCGCCATGCTCGAGCCGATCGGCGGGCACGAACGCGGCTATCGTGCCGGGACCGAGAACCTGCCCGCGATCCTCGGCTTCGCAACCGCGCTAGAGACCGGCGGGCTGGACGGCTGGGCGACGACCGAGGTGCAGCGGCAGTCGTTCGCCGCCGCGCTGGCTGATCGGCGGGTCACGCCCGGGGCGGCGCAATGCGCGCATGTCCTCGCTCTCACGCATCCCAAGCTCAGCGCGCAGGCGCTGTTGATCCGGCTCGACGCGATGAGGTTCGCGGTTTCGGCCGGGAGCGCCTGCTCGTCGGGCACGCTCAAGCGCAGCCGCGTGCTCGAGGCTTTCGGGGTGGACGAGGGCACCGCCGCCCGCACGATCCGCGTCAGCCTCGGCTGGAGCACGACGGCGGAGGAACTCGACGGCTTTGCCGAAGCCTGGGCGGGCTTGGCGAGCGCATGATGGCGGGATGACGGAGAGCGCGTTTGATGCCAAAGGGCGCCGCATGATCTATCTCGACTACCAAGCCACCACCCCGCTCGCGCCCGAAGCACGCGAGGCCATGCTGCGCTGGCTCGACGGGCCCGAAGGCATGGGGTTTGCCAACCCGCACAGCCCGCACCGCATGGGCCGGCAAGCCGCGGCGGCGGTCGAGGTGGCGCGGGAGCGAGTCGCGGCGCTGCTTCCGCCGGGCGGCCGGGTGATCTTCACCGGCAATGCCTGCGAGGCGGTCAATCTCGCGATGCGCGGTTCGGCGAGCCGCCGGAAGGCGGGCATCGCCTGTTCGGCGATCGAGCATGCCTCTGTCCGCGACACGGCCCGCGCGCTCGGCCAGGTGACGGAAATCCCGGTCGACCGCGAGGGCCTGACCGATCCTGCGGCCGATTTGCCGGAGGACATCGGCCTCGTCGCGGTCATGGCGGTCAACAACGAGATCGGCACGGTTCAGCCGGTCGGCGACTGGTATCGCCGCGCGCAGGAAAGCGGCGCGCTGTTCCTGTGCGACGCGGTTCAGGCCTGCGGCAAGCGCGAGATCGCCGGCGCCGACATGATCGCGATCAGCGCGCACAAGATGCACGGGCCCAAGGGTATCGCCGCGCTGTGGGCGCGCGACGGGCTGGAGCTCGATCCGCAGGTCACCGGCGGGCTGCAGGAAGGCATCCGCTCGGGCACGCTGAGCCCCGCGCTCTGCGCCGCCTTCGGCGCGGCGGCCGAGTTCGCGAAGGCGCGCATGGCGGAGGATGCGGCGCATATCGAGACGCTCTGGCGTCGCGCGCGCGAACTGTTTGCCGACTGGACGCTCAACGGTAGCGCGGAGGCGCGCTGGCACGGCAATCTCAACATCCGGAAGGACGGGCTCGACGTCGCGCGGCTGATGAGCGACTGCCGCGAGGTCATGTTCTCCGCCGGATCGGCCTGCGCCAGCGGCTCGGGCGCGCCGAGCCACGTGCTGCGCGCGATCGGCCTCACCGACGCCCAGGCGAAGAGCTCGATCCGTCTCGGCTTCGGCCGCTACACCACGCTCGCCGAGATCGAGGAGGCCGCAAGCCTCATCAACGCCGCGGCGGAGGCGCAGGGCGCGTGAGCGTGCGCGTCCGCTTCGTCACGCCTCAGGGCCGCGTGGTCGAGGCTGAGGGCGAGCCGGGCATCCCGCTGCTGGAGGTGGCGCAGGCGGCCGGAATGCCGCTGGAGGGGACGTGCGAAGGGCAGATGGCCTGCTCGACCTGCCATGTCATCGTCGCTGCCGAATGGTTCGCCCGCCTGCCCGAGGCGAGCGAGGACGAGGAGGACATGCTCGATCTTGCTGCCGGAGTTCAGCGCACGAGCCGTCTCTCGTGCCAGATCGTGCTTTCCGACGAACTCGACGGCCTGGAAGTCCGGGTCCCGGCGGAGAGCCGGGACATGAGCGTGATCTAGGCGCGCAGCGCCGCGAGCAATTGCCGGTAGAGCCACTCGCGCGCATCGGGCTCGACATAGGCGTGCGTCGCGCCCTTGCAGTAGGCGACGCGCTGATCCGCTCGATCCCAGGCCGAAGCGAAGGCCTGGGCGGTACGGTCGGCGTCTGCGAGCAGGATCCGAACGGGTCCGCCGAACGCCTCCAGGCCCGCCTTGATCTCTTGCGCGAGCGTGCTTGGCGCCGACTTCGGCAGTGCCGCCTTGGCGATTCCGCGCGCGAGCTTGCCGAGATCGACCTTGCCGGTGACGAGCCGCGCCAGTTCCTTGGGGTTCTTCAGCTTCTCGGCATAGCGGGCGCGGACGGCTTCGGGCGGCGGGATCGCGTCGTCGTCGCCCTCGATCGTCCACGGGTTCGACAGCACCAGTGCATCGCATCCCGCGCCTCTGGCGAGCATCAGCGCGCTGGCGGCGTCGCAATTGCCGAAGCCGACCACGCGGTTCATCTGCGGCGCCATCGCGCGGAAAGCGTCGAGCGCGGCGACGATGTCCTTGCGGCTCTTGCGGAAGCCGAGGTTCTCGCCCTCGCTGTCGCCGACGCCGCGGCGGTCGAAGCGGAAGACGGGGAAACCGGCCTTCTGGATGCGCGCGGCAAGCTGCGCCTGGCCGGAGAAAGCGCCCGCGCGGATCTCGTTGCCGCCACTGACGATCAGCAGGCCGACCGACGCCGGCGCGGTGTCGAGCGTGCCGGCGAGGGTCGAATCCTCGCACGCGAACGTGAGCGGCAGGCGCTTCATGCCGGGGCGAGTCCCGTCACGATCGCGGCGGCCAACGCATCGGCTTGCTCGGGCGATTCGTCGGGCTCGGCGCGCAGCCACAGGCCGCCTCCGCCGATCGCTCCCTGATCGATCTCGACCTGGGCCGATTCCGGCTGCGGTGCAGCGTTCTCCAGCTGGGCGAACAGGCCGGGGCCGAGAGGCCAGCCAGCCAGCTCCACGCCCTCGCTTCGGCCGGTCTGCTGGAGCGCTTCGATCGTCTCCTCGCGGCCGGCCTCGCGCGCGGCGATCGTGCGGGCGCGCAGCATGGCGCGCAGCACCTGCCGGCCGGCGACGGGAGCGTAGTTCCATCCCGGCAACTCCGGCGGGACGGTCAGCACCCCGCCGCGCAGAGTCAGGACATGAGTGGCGGAAAAATGCGCCGCGGCGGCCGCGGCGCACTGGCGCCAGTGGTCGAGCGACTGCGCCTGGAGCGGCTGGCGGCTCTCGTTGCAGCCGGGGAGGTCGGGCAGCACCGAGCCGATCCCGGCGCCATCGAGCCGCTGCATGACTTCGGCGGTCAGCCGCCGCAGCTTGTTCGCCTCGTCGAACAGCGCGGGCAGCACGAGCACGCGTGCGGCACGCTTTCGGCCGAAGGTGAGCGCGATTTCCTCGTGCGTGCCGCCCCCGATGGTCGGGCACGGCCAGGTCGTGAAAGCACGTCCCGTCAGTTTTCTACGACTTTCGCCTCGGCGAAGGCGAGCAGCCCGCCGTAGGTCTCCAGCATCTCCCCATCGACGTCGTCATCCTCGATGATGATGTCGAGACGGTCCTCCATCTCGGTCAGCAGGCCTGCGACGGCCATCGAGTCGAGTTCGGGCAAATGGCCGAACAGGCCGGTGCCGCCATCGAAGCGCTCGACTCGCTTCGCATCGAGCCCGAGCACGTCGCGCAGGATCGCGCGCAACTTTGTGTCGATATCGCTGCGGCTTGGCGCAAGTTCGGTCATGTTCGGGCTTGTCCCCTGCAATTCGGCGCGCCGCCCTTAGCCCCGCCCGGAAGCGGGTGCAAGGCGGCCGGCCAAGCGCTTGGCCAGTGGCAGCCAGGCACGCGGCTGTTTGGGATCGAGGCAGTCGAGGCGGAAGCGCGGGCGGACGATCTCCATCCAGTCCACTTTGTAGCCGTCGTTGCCGGTCCCGAAATCGACCAGCGCGACACCGTCGCGGTCGATCACCTGCTCGAACAGGGCGGCGGTCAGCGTGGTGCCGGCCGATAGTTCCTTGCGGCTTTCCAGATGGGCGAGCTTGTGGATGTAGGCG